>JAAXWL010000094.1 GCA_013334975.1 Chlorobiaceae bacterium | reverse complement strand
TATCATTACCACCCTATGCACCAGAACTTAATCCGGTTGAGCACTTATGGGATGAGTTGCTCGAAAAAAGCTTTCGCCAATGCGGTCTTCAACAGTTTGGAAGCTCTTGAAGACCACTTGGAGGTATTACTGAGGGCTATGGAGCCGGATATTCCAAGAGTTCATTCGATCGTGGCCTGGTCGTGGATTATGAGTGCACTTATGATTTAGAAATTGAATTATAAGTCTTATAGGTTAAATCAGGATGAGTTCCGCACTCAGCATCTTGCGCTCTCCCTCCCCTCTTTTCTTACATTGTCCACTTCGTCCATTTCTTCAATTCGTCCACAAAGTCCACTTTGTCCACTTCATCTTCACTTCCCCATTGCTCATTGCTCAACAAAAAAAGGCCTCCGGAAAGAGGCCTTTTTTTGTTGAATTCAAACTTGTATTCAGGCTTTGTCGTTTGAGCCGAGAACGTTAACGATCTTGTGCATGTAGAGCTTTTTGAGTGCGTCACGGGCAGGGCCGAGGTATTTGCGCGGATCGAACTCTTCGGGCTTTTCGTCGAACACCTTCCGGACGGCAGCGGTCATGGCGAGCCTTCCATCCGAGTCGATGTTGATTTTGCAGACGGCCGAACGGGCAGCAGCACGAAGCTGGTCTTCGCCGATGCCAATGGCATCCTTGAGCTTGCCGCCGTGGGCGTTGATCATCTGTACCAGCTCCTGCGGTACAGATGAGGCGCCGTGCAGAACGATGGGGAAGCCGGGTATACGCTTTTCGATTTCAGCAAGGATGTCGAGTCTGATGCTGTGCTCTTCACCCGGTTTGAACTTGAATGCGCCGTGCGAGGTGCCGATGGCGATAGCCAGGCTGTCCACGCCGGTTTTGGCGACGAAGTCCTCGACCTGGTCGGGTTCGGTATAGGTGTGCGTTGCAGCATGGACCTCGTCCTCGATGCCAGCCAGAACGCCAAGCTCACCTTCGACGGTCACATCATGCTGGTGCGCGTACTCCACCACCCGGCGGGTCAGCTTCACATTCTCTTCATAGCTCAGGTGTGAACCATCGATCATGACCGAGGAAAAACCCGTCTCGATGCAATCCTTGCAAAGTTCAAAGCTGTCACCGTGGTCGAGGTGAAGCACAATCGGAATCTGCTTGCCGAGTTCTGCAGCATATTCAACCGCACCGGCGGCGAGATGGCGCAATAGCGTCTGGTTGGCATAGCTGCGGGCTCCTTTCGACACCTGAAGGATTACTGGCGAAGAGGTTTCTACGCAGGCCATGATGATCGCCTGAAGCTGTTCGAGATTGTTGAAGTTGTAGGCGGGAATAGCATATCCGCCACTGACGGCACTGGCGAAAAGATCACGGCTGTTAACCAGACCCAACTCCTTGAAACCTGTGAATTTCTTCGAAAAAACGCTCTCCATTAACTTGTGTGGTTTTTTTATGAAAATTTCCGGAACGACCGGGATGCACCCTGGGTTTTTTGTGAAAATTCACAAGGTACCCGCAAACATCTTATAAAGATAATTCGTATTCTAATGTAATACATTGTATCGGGATTCGAATGAAATCGAGCCCGGTTTTTTCAGAACTTGTCAAAGTCACCCTATTTTTGTTTATGAAAAAGTTACGCACAGCTCTTGTTCCTTTTCTTTTGTTGCTGCTGGCCCTCACCTTCTCACAGGATAACGCTCTTGCCGTCGGCGGGAAAGAGCAGTCAACTCCGGCTGTCCTGAAGCCAACAGCCAGAGAGGAGGAGGCTACCCGAACGGTTTCCCAGTACCTGCTTCAGAACCATTACCGCAAGGTACCCTTGAACGATTCGCTTTCACAGCAGATTTTCAACCGTTTTCTGGACAACATTGATAACAACCGGAGTTACTTTACGGTTTCTGATGTCGAAACGCTCAGAAGAGAGTATGGAAACCGTCTCGATGACGACTTTTCGACCGGCAATGCTTCCGGAGGGTTTGCTATCTACAATCAGTTTCTCAAACGGGCCAGGGAGAAGATGGTGTTCATGATGGCTACCCTCGATAAGGCCAGTTTTGATTTCACACAACCCGAAACCCTTGAACTCGAACGCAGCAAAACTGCCCCATGGCCGGCAGATATGGCCGGGCTTCAGGAGCAGTGGCGCAAAGAGCTGAAGTACCAGTACCTGAACATGAAATATTCAGGCGAAAAAGGCAAAAGCATCAGGACGACGCTCATGAAAAGTTTTGCCAACCGCTTGCAACTCTTCAACCAGCAGAAGCCGGAAGATGCCTTTACAGCTTACCTGTATGCGGTGACTACCTCTTTCGATCCTCATACCGACTACTTTTCACCTGACGAATACGAGAACTTCCAGATCGACATGAGTCGTTCGCTCGAAGGTATCGGCGCCAAGCTGCAAATGGAGAACGAGTACACTGTGGTGAACGAAATCATTCCTGGCGGCCCAGCCTTCAGGGGCAACATCCTTAAAAAGGGCGACCGCATCATCGGGGTCGGCCAGGGTGATACCGGAGAGATCGTCGATGTTGTCGGTTGGCGCATCAACGATGTCGTCAAAAAGATCAGGGGAGCGAAAGGGACTGTGGTGCGGCTGAAAGTGCTTCCGGCAAGCCAGGCCAACAAGGGGCCGGCCAGGATCATCAGGGTGGTAAGGGCCAAAGTGGACTTGCAGGAGCAGGCTGCCCAGAAGAAGATTATCGACGTGAATGGCCGCAAGATAGGCGTCATCGTGATCCCTTCGTTTTATCTCGATTTCGAAGGAGAACGACAGCAAAAGAAAAATTATGCCAGCACCACTCGAGATGTGATGAGAATTCTCAATGAACTCAATCGCCAGCATGTGGAGGGGATCATCATCGATCTGCGGGAAAATGGTGGTGGGTCGCTCGAAGAGGCGGTCAATGTGACCGGCCTGTTTACCGGCAGGGGTCCGGTGGTTCAGGTCAGCAACGCTCTTGGTGGCAAGATGGTGCTGAAAGATGAGGATTATCCCCAGACTTACCGTGGCCCTCTGGTTGTGCTGGTCAATCGTTACAGCGCATCGGCCTCCGAGATTTTTGCAGCAGCCATACAGGATTACGGTCGAGGTCTTGTCGTTGGCGACAGGACCTTCGGGAAGGGCACCGTGCAGAGCATCGTCTCTCTTCAGAGGCCCTTCAGCCTGCTCTCGAACCAGGTTGACCTCGGACAGCTCAAGCTGACCGTTGCCAAGTTCTATCGTATTTCCGGCGGCAGCACCCAGCATATCGGCGTTCTGCCCGATATCGTGCTGCCCTCGATGATCGATTCCGAAGTGGTCGGTGAAGATACCTATACAAGCAGCCTGCCATGGACCACCATCTCAAGGGCTGATTACCTGACGTCGGGTTTGGTCTCCAAGGCAGATATTTTGAGCCTGAAAAATGATTTCAGTGCAAAGATCGCCAGGGACAAGCTCTTCCAGGCCTACCAGTCCGATCTGGCGACGCTGAATCGCATCAGGAAAAGAAAAGGGGTCTCACTCCAGGAAAAGAGTTTTGAAGCGGAGAGCCGTATGCTGAAAGGCATTCAGGAGCGATGGGGGGATGCCAATCCCGAAACCGGAAAGAAGAAAAAAACAGATTTCATCCTTCAGCAAACAGCCGGCATTCTTGATGATCTGGTTTCGCTGAAGTCACGCTGAACCGTTACCCTGACCTCTTTTTCCAGAGGAGTGCCAGCAACGCATATCAGCGGTTTTTTTAGTGATCGTACAAGGGCGCATCGTCATGGTGTGCCCTTAAGGTCAACTTGTTTTTCATCTTGCGTATAATGTCAGAAATGTTTAACATTTTATATTATTTGCCGGGTTTTTTTCTGCGCGTCTCCTATCTGTCAAGTAACCTGATCTTCCATTTTTTCCAATGAGATGTTTCGCTTGAGGAAAAGAAAAACCATGTTGCGGCGGTTTGCATCATTCATTCTGGCCATCTTTTTTTTGACGGTTATTTCTGGTTCGGATGGTATCCTCCAGGCAGGCCAGCCATTGTCGCTTCAACCAGGGGATGAATACGGTGGAGGTGTCGTAGGCTATATACTTCAACCAAACGATCCCGGTTTTGTGGCCGGAGAGCAGCACGGGCTGGTTATTTCTCGCGGCACACTCAGTTATGCCAAGGTTTATGGAAAAAATCCACCTGATATTTCTGATTATTCCTTCACCGATGCGAACACCGTAAAGTTCAAGTATCGATGGAGTACCTCCGTAACGGAAGATTCTTTATCTGTACATTATGCTTTTAAACCGGTAGGTACCTCGACAGCATTCGGTACCGGAAGAGAGAACACCAGAGCCATTCTCGCCGTTTATCCCAAGTCTCTTTACAAATACACAGCGGCGGCTCTGTGCGATGACTACTCAGTGACGCTCGATGGACTTACTTACGACGACTGGTATCTTCCGAGCATTGATGAGCTGGAACGCCTGGCAAAGCATCAGGATGTTCTTGATAGCTTTGCCATAAACAATGTTATCTGGAGCTCGTCTGAGGATAGTCCTGCGGGTGCGTGGAACTATTATCTGTTCCGGAATCATGCCGATATCAGGGATAACGTCAACAAGAGCGGCAGCAGCAGCGTCTTCGCAGTGAGGAATTTCTGATCCGGAAAGGTAACAAGACAAGGTATTTGTCTGACTCGTGTGATGCAACGCTTAAACTGACGTATGATAAAAAGACGTTGATTCTATCCAAATCGAAATCGGTATCGGTATCAAAATCGATTTTTTTTGTGAATACAGAAAGTCCTGTTGCCTGTATCTATATAATTATCAAATGGTTATCACAATAAACCACAAAACCAGGTGAGTTATAATCAGCCTCTTCAAGTGGAACTCGATACCGATACCGATTTGGATACCGATTTTGATGAAAAAATATTCCGACTATTTGCCGTTGACGCACCAGTCGGTGCTGTTGATGTAACTTTATCCAGATCGAAAGCGGTTTGTTCTATGCATGACAGAAAACCTGCTTATGTCTGTATCTGTAATAATATCAAGGAGTTATGACAATCGATAACATTGCCTTTTCAGTTTTGCTTTTGCCACAATTCAAGTGAAACATGATTTCGATGTTGATTGTTACAACACCGGACAGGCACTTTTAGGGGGGACGGTTGTCTTTCGCGGGTTTTTATCATGCGTCAGTTCAAGTGTGATGCTTCACCAGGGGACCCATTGACCTACACTTGGCTCAATCAGCAAACGGTGTTATCGATGAAAAAACTTGTTCTCATTGTTCTTCTGTCATGGTGCGCATTGGGCAACAAGCCTGTTTGCGCCGATGTCCATGATCCGGATATAGCAGAGTTGCAATCAAATGCTGTGACCGGCGATCTTAAGGCGCAATTCAGTTTTGCCTTCTATCTCTGTTTCAATGATCCTGATGGGCTTGCAAAGGCGCTGCCCTGGTTCATGCGGGCTGAAGAGCATGGAGATCCGGTCTGCCAGTACGTGACTGCCCGGATACTGATCAGAATGGATGATGAGGTAGCATCAGCGATACCCTGGTTAAAAAAATCGGCATCCAAAGGATTTTTGCCGGCCATGAATCTTCTCGGAGAGCTGTACAGCAATAAATACCACGGTATCGAAGTGAACTATGCTGAGGCGGAAAACTGGTTCCGGAAAGCCTCTGATGGCGGATATCCCCAGGCCTCCTTCAATCTCGGCAAGATGTATCTCGATGGCAAAGGGCTGCCCGTAGACAGAGTAAAGGCTACGGAACTTTTGAAGAAGAGTGGAAATGAGGGAGTGAAGCTACTGAACTCGAAAGGATTACTCTTATAGTAAGAACGTGAAGCCAGATAAATTAATCATCTGCATGGCATCGCTCTGCTTTGCGCTCAATACTTCGGCAGCTGCGGATCAGATCGTATCTGATGGGGTGAGCATCAGGGCAGGGCAGCCGCTTCCTGCGCCACCTGAAAATGCCCCGGAAGCGGCGGCCGGAGAGCAGGAGGGTGAGGCGCCTGCTGAACAGGAGCCATCTGAAGATGCCCCGGAAGCGGCGGCCGGAGAGCAGGAAGGTGAGGCGCCTGCTGAACAGGAGCCATCTGAAGATGCCCCGGAAGCGGTGGCTGAAGAACCCGAGAGTGTTGTGCCGACTGTACCGGAATCGGTTCCTGTGGTTACCTTCGAAGAGACGGTCAGAGAGCAGCAAACCCAACTGGGAAATGCAGTAGCCGATCCTCTCAAAGGGTGTGGTGAGTTCGAGTGGCGTTATCTTGAAAGGGGTTGTAAGCTGGTCTATGAGCAGGTTTCTGGATTTGTCTGGGCGTTCTTTCCCGATATCGTCGCACCTTTGACCTTGAATGAGGCAAGGAAGTATCTGGAATCGCTCACCATTTCCGGCCAGACCGGTTGGCGTTTGCCAGACAAAGATGCGTTGTTCCCGGCAAATCTTGGTGAATTGTACGATAATGAACCGGAAGTCTCCGAAACCGATATTTTGCAGTATCGACTACCCTCCGTAGCCGCTTATTCGAAAAACAGTCCGCTCTTAACCGGTTTCAGCAATAACACTGAACCGGGATTCCTGATAGCTGTTCGCCCATTTGATGAACTGGATCGCCTCGTTGCCGGGAATCGTCAGTTTTCCGATGCCAATCAGTTCCGGCAAGTCGCCGGTTATCTGCTCAAGGGGCAGGTGTCGATGGACTATGAGCCACCGCAATTGCCAGCGATGCCACAATACCCAGTCCCTCCTGACATGGTCAAAGGGGAGTTTGAACCCAGCCAGCAGTTCACGACACGAAAAGATGCTGCGCAGCGGGCATATGAAGAACAGGTTGCAGCAGTCAATGCGGTTTATCAGCGATACGAGGTGACCTACCGTCAGTTGGTCGAGGCATCCGAGCTGCATTACCTCGGTGAACTCGCCCGAATGTACGACCAGATCGGCTATCAGCGCCAGTTAGCCGTTGAGCGGGCATGGCAGCTACTGTATGGAGATCCTGTTATCGATGTAGTTGCATACGATGCCGATGCACAACTTTTCCGGATAACTCTCCGCTCAGCCCGGCGCAACTTTGTACAGGAGATCACGATCTCCGTACCTATCGACCAGGCGCCTGCCTTCAAGGCCAGATTGCTGGACAAGTCTCTTGTCCCCTCCGTCAGGCTCGTTGTCGATTCCACAGGCGTTGTAAGCTTTGCCCGCATGGATGTCAAAACCAATGAAATCCGTATCAACGACGAGTATCAGGTTGCTCTGAAGCAGGATAACATGGTGGCATACCAGACTTTTATCGATAAGTATCCCTCGGCAAGCCAGGTCGTTGACGCGAAAATACGTATTGCGGGGCTTGAAAAGGCTGCCGCTGACAGACAGGCCGAAATCGAAGCCATGGCAACGACAGAGCGCGCCAAAAGGGCTGAGGTGGAGCGGGCTGAAATGGAGAAGTACACCCGCATAAAGAGTGTTGGCGACAAAATCTGTATGAGCATGCGTTATCTGTTGTTTTTCAACAGAAAAGTCACCGGCTATGTCGAGGCGGTCTCTGGTAACCGGATTCACATCCGGATTGCCGATACCGCGCATCAGGATGTTCGCTACAATGGTTTGAGTCTTGAACCGAACATGCTGATTTGGGACAACTTCAATAACTGGAAGCATTACGAATGAGTCTCACGGATCGAAAAGAGAGCCGACTGACCGGAAGGAGCGGTAGCCTCAGGTCACGCAACCAGAGCAACCGTGCATCGAGAGTGATTGCCATGATGCTCCCCTTGTTGCTGTTCGGTATGCTCCACGCATTCCGAACAGGTGGCGCTGCACCGCTTGCCATCGGAGATGCCTGGGGCGGAGGCATTGTGGCATATCTGTTTCAACCCGGAGATGCCGGATATGTTCCGGGGGAGCAGCACGGCCTTATCGCAGCAAGGAGGGATGTTACCTTTATCGATACTTATGGAATGGACTCTCCAGACACTGCTGACAAGTCGTATAACAGCAACATGCAGAGCAGAGGCTGGTTCAGGTGGAGTACCTCACCTGCCGGAACGAACAGTGACAGTTTTTTTTATGGAAAAAAGGTGCCGACGGTCGAACTGACCGGAAGCGGTATGGCAAACACCCGTTCGATTCTTTTCGTGTATCCCGCAACGATTTTCAAATACACAGCGGCAGTCATGTGCGACCTCTATTCGGTGACGGATGATGGCAAGACCTATGACGACTGGTATCTGCCGAGCCTTCATGAGTTGCGCCATCTCCATGAAAACCGCAAAGCTATAGGAGGTTTTACCCTTATTGGTTACTGGAGTTCCAGCGGAAACGACTCCTCAACCGATGCGTGGTATATTCTGTTTTATGACGGATTGTCCTATCTCGACAACAAATTTCACAACTTCTGTGTACGCCCGGTACGTTCGTTCTGAAAGAAAGGAATGAGCAATGAGCAATGAGCAATGAGCAATGGGGGATGAGGGGGGAGGACGAAGAGAGAGAGTTGCCATCATCTTCGTCCTTTTTTCATGATCAGGGTTGATTCTCCATGCTCTTTCTTGCTTTTTCGATCTGCTCCTGTACCGACTGGAATGAGCAGCTTCCGGCGGTTTTTTTTGAGTTGACACTCGCGTCTGGCTTGAGGTCGTCGTAGATGCCTTCGTCGAAAGCATCGGAGAAGGTGCGGTACTCGTCGAGTGAGATCGTCGGAAGGGTCTTGCACTCTGCGATCGCGTAGGCCACGATTTTGCCGGTGATGCGGTGGGCGTCGCGGAAGGGAATCTGCTTTCTTACCAGGTACTCGGCGATCTCAGTGGCGAGGCTCAGGTCATCAGCGGTGAGCCGGGCGAGGCGCTCCTCGTTCAGCCACGTCTTTTCGATCATGCGGCGGAAGACCGAGAGGCTTGATGCCGTGGTTTCGGCGGTGTCGAAAAGCGGCGGCTTGTCCTCCTGCATGTCGCGGTTGTAGGAGAGCGGCAGCCCCTTCATGATCGTGAGCAGGTTCATCAGGTTGCCGTAGACTCGGCCAGTCTTGCCACGTACCAGCTCGGCGATGTCGGCGTTCTTCTTCTGCGGCATGATCGACGAGCCGGTCGCGAAGGCGTCGCTGATCGAGAGGTAGTTGAACTCCGCCGAACTCCAGAGAATCACATCCTCCGAAAAGCGCGACAGGTGCATCATAATCATCGAACAGGCCGAGACGAACTCGATCACCAGATCCCGGTCACTCACCGCGTCGATGCTGTTGGTGAAGACTCCCTCGAAATCGAGTAGCTCCGCCGAGCGCACCGGATCGAGCGGCAGGGTGCTGCCCGCGAAGGCTGCCGCGCCGAGCGGCGAGATGTTCGCTCGCTTGCGCAGGTCGGCGAGGCGCTGGGCATCGCGCCCGAACATCGAGTACCACGCCATGTAGTAGTGCCCGGCGGAGATCGGCTGGGCGCGCTGCAAGTGCGTGTAACCAAACATGATCGTGTGCGTGTACTGCTCCGCCTTGTCGAGCAGCGTCAACTGCATCGCTCTGAGCAGTTCACCGATGCGGTCGATGTTCCGGCGCAGGTAGAGGCGCGTGTCGGTCGCCACCTGGTCGTTGCGGCTGCGCCCCGAATGCAGCTTGCCCGCTGCCGGACCGATCAGCTCCTTCAGCCGGTTTTCGATCACGGTATGAATGTCCTCATCCTCCCACACCGGCACAAGAGCGCCCGACTCGATCTCCTTTTCGACCGCCTTCAGCCCTTCGACAATCTGCCCAGCCTCCTCCGGCGAGATAATGCCCTGCTCGCCAAGCATGGTCGCATGAGCTATAGAGCCTTGTATATCCTCACGATAGAGCAGCCCGTCCACATGCACCGACGAGGAGAACTTCAGCGCCTCCCGGTCAAACGGTTCCGAAAAACGGCTCTGCCACAAGAGTTCTTTCTGATTAGACTGGTCGGACATGGTAACGTAACGCTAATAAGAGTTGCGGGGCAGCAATGCTCCGTGAAAATGGTTTCGGGAAGATAAGGAACATAATTGATAATGGATAATTGACAATTGAGAATGGGGGGAGAGGCCGGGAGGCTCTTGCGCCCGCCCCATCACGGAAATACCGCAATAACCCGTAAGATCATCTGTTTTCACCCAGTTGTCCATTGGCGGGTGACAACATATATAAAGAGCCAAACTGGAGCTTGGCGTTCCCTGATCAGAGGCAACAAAGAACTTTACAAAACAAACAAAAAAATCCATAACACTAAAATAAATCTGTTACTAACGCCGGCGAGAAAAACAACGTACTGCCTATATTGTGCATTAACAGATATTCCACACTCTCCCCAATACGCCCATGAACCATGCGCCTCCGCTTCGCTTGATGCCCGATGGGGCGAAACTGCTTTCAAACAGTGAGCTTCTGCGACTGTCAAATGAGCTTTCGGAAGCCTACGCGAGCAAGGAAAAGCTCGTCACCGACGAGTTTTTGCAGCTCATCGGGGCGATACTC
>JAAXWL010000169.1 GCA_013334975.1 Chlorobiaceae bacterium | reverse complement strand
TTCGGTCAGATTATTGCCAATCCGCGAAACCGGCACATTGACCGAATAGCCAGGGTCGAACGTCATAGGGACAATTTCAACAGCAGTCATGCCTCCTTGAGGCATAGCAACACCATTACCACCGCTGATCCCGAAATCGTTGTTCCGGTTGAGCCTGACTGGACGGTTGGCCCACTGAAGCGAAATCGTAACCGCAGCCTCAAGTTGGGTAGTTACCAGAGAAAGAGACAGCATAACCAGGGTTATGCCCATAATACAGAAGCGTAAAAGAACCGTGAGTACGTTTATCGCGGTTCCTTTATGGCACGGTGCGCGTCCATGCTCAAAGCGCCGTTGCCGTTATCGTGTAGGTTGGAGTAGTACCTACAAAGCTGCCGGATTTGGCAGAATTCAGTGTACTCATATCGAGGGTCAACGTCACGGAACCATACACAGGAGACATGCCTGTAAGAGCAATGTTTTCATCATTATCAACACCGTTGATCTTCGGCGCACTGACCGTAATGGTATTCGAAGGACTGTTTTTTGTGCTTTCGGTGAGTGTAGCGTTATTGGTAGCAATCTGAACTCGCGCACTTCCGCCGTTTGTAATACCGCGAACAGCCTAGTGTCGCGTCAACGGCAAATAGTTGTAATTTATTTTATCATCAAAATCGGTATCGGAATCGAGTTCCACTTGAAGAGGCTAATTATAACGCACCTGGTGTTGTTGTTTAATGTGATAAAAATTTGATAATTATACAGATAGAGTCAATAGGATTTTCTGTTTTCAGATAACAATCGATTTCGATACCGATAGCGATTTCGATTTGGATAAAATCAACGGCGCTGTATCATACGTCAGTATAAGCATGACGTCTCACTAGGCGTTAGGAATATTCACAGTTTTGCTTCCATAGACATCCGCTGATGCAACAGTCAATGACGTCGTGGTAAAGATATCGGCAGTCGATTCAGTCGATGATAACGCTGCGGTAGCGGTTGCCGTCGAAGCATCTTAGAGGTTGATTGTCAGATTCGTCGGGTAGTACAATACAAGAAACGTCGGCACTGAAACCGTAACCGTAGTCGAACCGGTCACCGCCATTACATTACTACCCGGAGTGAGCATCCCAAAAAGCCCCAAAGCGCCAGTTCCCAGTAGTTTTACCATCTTTTTCATGGCATGTTCTCTTTTTTTAGTTGCATTGAAGCACCACCTATATAGCAGCACTTTATATATATTTATTTAAATATTTCATTTTTTACATATACAGAATAGCAGAAATCACCATAAATACAGTGAATATTTTCACTTTTTAGCCTAAAACCACTACCCGGAACTATACCCCTCATCTGCCTCCGCACCACAGCACCTATACTTCAGCCGATTATTTTTAGTTTTCACATATATTTATATGCTTGAATCTTCCGTTTAATCTCTTTTGCAGTTCCCTGATCATCACAAAATTCTGATTGAGAAGAGCCACAACAAACAACCTTATTTGCACATATCGAAGACAAAGCTATTTTTGAAGCGGATCTCAGCTTCATGCATAAAGCTATTGCAAGGAACCTTTATTCGAAAGACCGTGAAAGAACTGCTGCTCGTCAACATATCCGGGCCGGACAAACCTGGCCTGATGTCGAAAATCACCTGCGTCCTGAACAAGTACCATATTCAGGTGCTCGACATCGGCCAATCGGTCATCCACAACCACCTCTCGCTCGGAATGCTCATCGAGGTGCCGAAAGAGTCCGCCTCCGCTCCGATCCTCAAGGACTTGCTCTACACGGCGCATACCCTCGGCATTGAGATAAATTTCTCGCCAGTCACCACACGAGACTACCATAAATGGGTTGGCGAACAGGGCAAACCGCGCTACCTGCTCTCGCTCCTTGGTCGGAAAATCACCTCAGAGCATCTCCAGGAAGTAACGACACTGGCTTGGAAACACGGCCTCAACATCGACACCATTAGCCGCCTCTCTGGACGAATACCGCTAGAAAATGAGCGCGATCATGGCAGAACCAAAGCATGTGTCGAGTTTTCTCTCAGGGGAGCCCCCGCACATGAAAAGCAGTTCCGGGCTGAGATGCTCGACATCACCGACAACCTCGGTGTTGATATCGCGTTCCAGGAGGATAACATCTTCCGCCGCACCCGAAGGCTCGTGGCGTTCGACATGGATTCAACGCTGATTACGTCGGAAGTGATCGATGAGCTGGCCAAAGAGGCCGGATCGGGTGAACTGGTCTCGGCAATCACCGAGCAGGCGATGCGCGGCGAACTCGATTTCACCGAGAGCCTGAAAAAGCGGGTGGCGACGCTGGCGGGTCTGGAGGAATCGACGCTCCAAAAGGTCGCCGAACGGCTGCAACTGACCGAAGGCACGGAGCTTCTGTTCCACAACCTGCACCGCCTCGGCTTCAAAACCGCCATCCTCTCCGGCGGCTTCACCTGGTTTGGCCGATATTTACAGAAGAAGCTCAACATCGACTACGTCTTCGCCAACGAGCTTGAAATCGTGGAGGGCAAAATGACCGGCAAAGTCATCGGTCAGGTTGTCGATGGCAAGCGTAAAGCCGATCTGCTTGAAGAGATTTCACGTACCGAAAATATCAGGCTGGAGCAAACGGTCGCCGTTGGGGACGGCGCCAACGACCTGCCCATGCTTGGCAAGGCTGGACTTGGCATTGCCTTCAGGGCAAAACCGATCGTACGCGAAACAGCAAGACAATCAATCTCCACCCTCGGCCTGGACGCCATTCTTTATCTCATGGGTTTCAGGGACAGAGACTCGATTCAACTTTAATGCTGATGCCTGAACTGAGACTTTTTTATTGAAACTTATC
>JAAXWL010000093.1 GCA_013334975.1 Chlorobiaceae bacterium | reverse complement strand
CTCAGAAAAGTGAATCAGGGGATGGCTGCCCAACAACGGAATAAGCCTCTTATCTAGCTATAATATATTATTTTAACAGGCTTTTTCCTTAAGGCTTCTTTTATGGAAAGCCCGACAGGCTGCTAGGACAGCAACGTAGAGTTCGGGCTGATTGACCTCTCCGGTTGCCGGATCGATCCAGCTCGGCTTATCGCCCGAGAAGTCGATGAAGAGCTTGTCGCCCGGTGTGTGTGTCATGCGCATGGTGGCCTTGTCCTGTGCCTCCCATTGCCGGAGCAACTCGTAAAATCGGGTCTTTTTGTACCCGTCCGGATACTGGGCCAGATACTCCTCATGCAGTAGCTGGCGGGTTACCTTGCCCTTTGACTGCTTGAGTTCGGCGACCAGTTTGGCAATGTCTGGTTCGGGACGCTGCTGTTGTTCGCTTACTTTCGGTGCCGGCCGTAGTCGCTCCTGCAGTTCCCGGTCCGACAGCGTACTGACGGTGGCGTGGTCAAGACCCAGGGCATCGATCTTTTTCACATACCCCTGTACCGTCGAGACCGACAGTTTGCACGAGGCGGCGATGGCTCGCATGCTCAACTCCTTATCGAGATGGAGCCGGGCGATTTCACGGATGGTTTTCATGGTTTTCCTTCTGCCTTGTTGGTGTTGCATAGCCCCCCGTTTTGATTGGTAAAACGAAACGGCTACAGGATACGTCAACTTGCAGAAGAATGGAGGGCGGAGATGCTTTTCCGGTCAACTTCGAACACTGTTTCAGGAGCTTCGAACACCTTTTCCGCTCGAGGAGCAAAAAGTGTTCGACGTTTCGCGGAAATACCGTTCGATCTTTTCCGGAATTACTGTTCGATGTTTTGCGGAATTGGTGTTCGAGGTTCGCCGGAACCTACACGTCAGGAGATTCATGAGGATCACCAGCGCCAGGTTGATATCATCAGATGCAAAGAATCTCACCAAGGCTGGGCGTCACGGAGGTCAGCTCAACTCAGGCTTGTCTTTTTTTATAATTCCAATACGCAAAACGAGACACTTGAGCAGATCTAACTCCACCAACAGCCGACCCAATGTCCCCCTCGCCATCCAGATTTTTCATCACCACTACAATCGAATCCCGCTGCGTTAATGGCTTTTATCCGCTCTATCGATATGGGGGCATTCCTTCACGTGCACCTTCGCATCAAGTCGAGACATATGCGCGCATGGCCAGAAATAGCGCGATTTCGTAAATCATCGGTTAGCATAATTAAATTGTTATACAATATACTTTTGAGTGAATTGCTCCCTTTACCCTCAATGCCTATATTAATTTTCGAATTGGCGCAATATCAGGAATAGAACATGGCCTTTGAAAGCGAGGCGCAACACGATACCATACCCAAGGGGGACCTCGTTCCCTCATATGGATTCCGCCCTTTTCTGGAGGCGTTGGTGATCGGCATTGCTGTCTTTGCTGCCATTTCTCTCACCACCACCTTCATCTACAAGTATACGCTGGATGCCCTGAAAGGAGAAATTCGCGAGGGGCTTGCCCGAACAGCCTCAGTCATTGCCCCGTCAATCAATGGCGACTTGCATCGTCAATTCCATTCCCGCGAACAGGAAACGTCACCGGAATATGCACGTGCGCTGGTACCGCTTTCGAATGCGCTGCGGACAGACAAGTCCATCGCGTACGTCTATACTGTTGTGCTTCGGGATGGCAAAGTGTATTTCGTTCTTGATCCTACCCCTCCCGGGATCCTTAACGACGACGGGCTGGAAGAGAAGTCCCATATCATGCAAGAGTACGCAGATGCGCCGGCGGAACTGTTGCTTGCCATACGCCGGCAGAAAACCGTGACCTCCAAAGAGCCTTATCAAGACGCGTGGGGATCATTCATGAGCGGGTTCGCACCGTTTTACGATAGCACGGGCAGATTTGTCGGAATCGTCGCGGTCGAGATCAAGGCCGATAATTATTATGCCCGTCTTGAGCCGGTTAAACGGGCCACGGTCAGGGCCGTTGTAACCGGATTTTTCACCGCATTCACGATCGCATCACTGGTCTGGTTCATGAGGAATTTTTCCCGGGTCATCAACTCAAGCCGTAGCCAAATCTACGCCGATCTCATCGAGGCCAGGAAAACGAATTCGGAGTCCCGGCATGACAACTGAACAAGCATGAGTTTTCCAATGTCATAAGTCGATGTATCAACGATGAATACCGGGCACAAGAAGTCAGCATTCCATACAAAGCATTGGGATACCATCCCCACATACAGGTTCTACCCGGTTCGCGAATCGTTCATCATCGGCACTCTGGTATTCATCGTGGTGTCAATCACCACTTCGTTTATCTACTACTACACATTGGACGCCCTGAAAGGTGAGATTCGTGAAGGTCTTGCCCGAACTGCCGCCGTCGTGGCACTCTCAGTCGACGGTGATCTGCATGAGACGTTTCATTCACCGACCCAAGAGTCGACGCCGGAATATGCCAATGCGATTTTACCCCTTGCCAGGGCACTGCGGGCAGATCCTTCCATTTCATATGTCTACACCGTCATTTTGAGGGACGGGCAGCCTATGTTTATTCTCGATGCCACGCCTCCTGGTGATGTAAACCATGACGGGATCGACGAAAAATCTCACATCATGCAGGAGTGTAAGAATCCGACAACGGTCATGCTGGATGCTTTGAGACGCCATCGGGTACTGACGGAACAGGAGCCTTATCAGGACATGTGGGGAGCATCGATCAGCGGCTATGCCCCTTTTTACGACTCAGGGGGAAGGTTTGCCGGTATTGTAGGTGTCGACATCAAGGCGGACAACTACTACAAGCGACTGGAGCCGATCAGGCGAGCGACCGTGAGAGCGATAGTCACCGGATTTTTTACGGCATTTGTCGTTGGGGCACTGGTCTGGTTCATGAGGAATTTTTCGAGAGTGATCAACGAGAAGCGCCACAACCTGTACGAAGAACTTTTTCAGGGTCAGCTGCCACAAAATGACAAGGTGTCGGACCGTTAAGGAAAATGCCGGCTGGAGCCATTCCATTCAATTTTGAGCAAACAGATGCAGATGAACAAATCAGTGATCGGAAGGGAGAACGGATTGGCACAAGTCGCCAGTGTCGCTGTCAATGTCCTCGCGGCCTTTATCCAGTCAGTCGCCATGGGGATGTGTGCCATCATTTTCCCGGTATTCCTTGAGCACAACAGGATCAGTTCTTCGCTGATCGGTATGATCCTTGCCATGGACACCATCGCGGCATTTGTCGGGGCCTTATGCCTCTCTGCATGTCTCAAGTATTTCGGCATGAAAAGCAGCTTGATCGTTTCCGTGGCGCTCAGCGCCATGGCCATCATGGGGCTTTCATCCGTGTCCGGTGTCATGCACTGGTCCCTGTTGGTATTTGCCAACGGGTTCGGTTCATTTATGTTCATCATGCTGTTACAGGCCTGGGTCAGCAGCCTTGACCTGAAAAAAAGGAAAGCGCTCATGCTTGCGCTTTACAGCACGGTTATTTCGGTTGGCATGGCGTTGGGACCGGTGATCGTGAACGCAATCGAGCAGTCCGGCTTCGTTGCCCGAAACCTCGGCCAACTCGTCCAGGCCTCAGGCCTTCCTTTGATTTTTAATCAGGAAATGCTCACGACCCGCCTCGGATTCTATGTCGCCTCGTTGGTCAGCGGGATGTCTCTGGTTCCGATCATCCTCGGGGTTTTTCTGGTACCGAATCTCCAGGTCAAAAGCCAGGCAAACATCTGGAACGTCATATCCCGTGCAAAAGGCCCGATGTTTGCGTTGGCCATGGGGGCGGTTTCCGTTTACGGGGTGACCTCGTTCATCACGTTGTATGGCAACAAGAACGGTCTCTCGGTGAGCGACTCGGCGCTGTTGTTGACCTTTTTCCTGACGGGAACGCTCGTTCTGGAAACTCCGCTAGCGTGGATTTCTGATTATTTCGACCGGCGCTTTGTGATAGTATTCGCATGCTTCGCAACCATGGTCTGCGCCGTTTACCTGCCCATCGCGATCTATGTGAACAAGATTGCCTGGTTGCTACTCTTTTTCTGGGGAGGCTTTACCGGTTGCATCTACTCGACCTCCATGGCCCTGATAAGCGATAGATTCCAGGGGGATGAACTGTTAGCCGCCAATTCCGGCTACTCGATCATGGAGTCTGCTGGCGGTACCGTAGGGATCCTGATGATCGGCTTTTTCATGGACCTCGCAGGCACCGACGGGTTGCCCTACGTCATCATGTTTGCCAGCATCCTCTATTTCTCATTCGCGTTGACCAGGTATGAGGTTCGGTAAGCCGGTCAAGGTTCTATGGATCAGTCTGCTATCGGGCATGGCTGTTCAGCGATTCTGTTCAGCAGAGCCGTAAGCACCGGACCCGATGAACCAGTTCTCGTCGATCTTGACGACGTACCCATTCTTGGGTTCCTGTCGACCGGCATGCTCCGGGTTTGGCCAGGTGTAGTAGAGCCATCCGCTCCCTTGCCTTGCAATGCGAACGAGTTCACTGATCACCGCCACACCGGTGGGGTCTGTCATCTTCAGGAGGTTCTTGCCAATCAGCGACTGATCACCTCCGTGTGCCAGCACCTTGCCGGAAAAATCATACGCAAAGATATAGAGATCGCCTTTATTGAACTCACCCGTCTTGGCGGAGAACGCCGATAAAGCGTCATTTTTCGGATGGGTTCGCGCATAGGCCACAGCTTTATCGACGAACTCCTGAACTTCAGCCGACGTCCTGTTACCCTTGAGTTCCGATCGGGCATCGCCGAAGAACAAACACACGATAACGAACAAGACAGGCAGGATCAATGACAAAATCCTGTACAATGAAGAGTGCTTCATGGTTAATCTTTTGTTATGGTTATCAAGGATGCATTAAGCTCATGGAATGTATTTTGTGTGGCTGATAAGATCGAGTACCGCGACAGGCCGAGAATACTCCCCATGGATGGGGGTTACCGAGGTGTGGTCTCGCGCTCAACATTTTTACGACCCCCGCATTCTGAATCCCTTCGGCAGTCCCCCCATGTGAACCGTCCAACATCGTCGCCCGCCTCGTTAACTTCCTCTCCGGCGCACTCGAATCCCGCTTCTCCGATGGCTTTCAGCCGCTCCTCCGGTGTTTCGATTGCCATGATCTTTTCACGGAACGCTTCGTCCGTCTTCATCTTCTCGATGAACGCTTTCGCCTGTTCTACTGACATGGGGACATCCCTTGGATGAATAACTGAAATGCTCAAACTATTACATCGCAACTACTGACACATCCACATCTCCAGAGCCACGATACGAACCGGATACCGGAGCGGGTTACGATCGCTCCAGCACCGCACAAGTGAGTCTGGCGGAGAATGCTCCATAATGATGGGAGTTACAGAGGAGTGCTAAATACGGACTAACACCTTAAAAATCCACCCCAATAATACCCGCCGCCCACAACAGCCTCCCCTGCGAAACTTTCACCCGCCACGTTAATGTCATCGGCGGTACAATCGAATCCTGCGCCTTCAATGGCTTTAAGCCGCTCCTCCGGTGTTTCGATTGCCATGATCTGTTCACGGAATGCTTCGTCCGTTTTCATCTTCTCGATGAACGCCTTTGCGTGTTCTACTGACATAAGGCATCTCCTTGGAGTTGATTGATTGAGTAACCAGATACTTGGGATATGTACTGAAACACCTCCACATCTCCGGGGCCACGGTACGAACTGGATACGGGAACGGTTTACGACTGCTCTGGCATCGCATATTCTATCACGAAACAGCGACTCTCTCATGGGCAATACAGGAGGTACGGGTGATGTCAACACATTGCCGAATTTCCGGGATCGACCCACCGATACTGCTTCCACCCCCCACCAACGACCCCGAATTCTGCGCCAAAATGGGCCACCTCATTGATCTCCTCTGCCGTGCACGAGAATCCTTCATTCTGGATGCAGGCGATCCGGCCTGCTGCATCTTCGATGTTCATTACCTTCTCACGAAACGCTTCGTCCGTTTTCATCTTCTCGATGAATGCTTTGGCCTGTTCTACTGACATGAGGGGTCTCCCTTGCTTGGGGTTAAATGAATCGGAAAGTCACTTGGGTACTACGTGGAAATGTATCACGGGCAGAGGGGTAAACAAAAGAGAAAAGCCCGAAAGGGGGGGACCCTGCACCCAGTGAAGCGATTCATCGGCAGAACGGAAAAAGGCTTTGACTTCCTCGGGCACCAGATTCACCCCGACCGCAAACTCCGCCCCTCGGCAACGGGCCTGCACCGCATGACGGAACGCGCACGCCGGCTTTATGAGCAAGGAGCCTCAATCACGAGGCTCTGGCAGTACGTGACCCGTTGGCACCGCTGGATCCTTGGCGGTTTGGACACGCTGGTAACCACCAAAGGCGGCGTAACCAGATACTGGGTTTATGTCCTGAAACACCTCCACATCTCCGGGTCCACATGGTACTGTTAGAGGTGAAGGATGGGAAGGATTTCCGAACTTTATTGCGAATGGCGCCGTTCTTTTAGTAAGTTACAGTTTAACCATGATCAGGCTAACCATGATAGAAATTACCAGTACAGAATTACGGAAAAACTTTGGCAAGTACTTGAGTATAGCCGTAGAGAAAAAGGTGCAGGTTCTTGTCCGCTACAGGAACAAGGGGGTTTTTTCCTTAACCACTGAACCCCAAGAGGTAAGCCCCGTCAAGAAGATGGATGTAAATAACAAGTACTTTGACCAGCAGGAGGTGATTGAATCCATCCGTCGGGGAAAAGCTGATGTAAAAGCTGGCAGAGTTCGCAAGTTCACTACCATCCAGGATTTATGGGAAGGTATACAGTAGAACTCACCGAGGAATTCGACACCCACCTCAGTCACTGGAAAAAATTTGGCAACAAAGCAATAGTCAAGAAAATCAACAAAATTCTACCTGAACTGGAAGAGCATCCAACCACAGGCACAGGCAAACCTGAACTGCTTAAAGGCGATTTGGCTGAGTTATGGTCAAGACGGTTGAATAAGCAGGATCGTATGGTCTATGAAATTAGCGAAACCATGGTAACCGTATACGTGCTTTCGGACAAAGGCCATTACGATGACAAGTGATATCCAGCCACGGCACAAGATTTGAAAACCTCACCTGCGGGGGTTAGCAAGGAGCCTCCATCACGAGGCTCCGGCAGTACGTCACCCGTTGGCACCGCTGGCTCCTTGGCGGTTTGGACGAGCTGGTAACCACCAAAGGCGGCGTCACCAGATACTGGGTTTATGTCCTGCAACACCTCCACATCTCCGGGGCCACCGTACGAACCTGATGCCGGAGCGGTTTATGATCGCTCCGGCATCGCGTAGGTAAGACGGGCGGAGAAGATGCCCCAAGGATGGGGGTTACCGAGGTGTGGTCAGGCTACCTACAGTAACACACACCCGACACTTCCATACCCCCCCTCCCCCACCTCCACCCACCTGCCGTCTCTCCGAAATCCGCCGCCGCCTCGTTAATTTCCTCTCCGTTGCAAGGGAATCCTGCTGCACCGATGGCTTTCAGCCGCTCCTCCGGTGTTTCAATAGCCATGATCTTTTCACGGAACGCTTCGTCCGTTTTCATCTTCTCGATGAATGCTTTTGCGTGCTCTGTCGACATGGGGAGGGGCCTTTGTTTGGTGGTGAAAATGAATCGCCGGTTATGTGCCGTGAAGTTTGAAGTATAAGCAATCTATCGGCAGGTATAAGGCAGGAAGAGTTGCGAAAAGCCAACACGTTGCTTGGTATTGGCACTGCATCAGCCGATGGCTCCGCCGGCTATTCGGCGACAGTGGTGGAATAGTGGCGAGGTCTCTCGGTGCGTACCTTATGCCAAAGCGGTTTATGGCCGCTTTGGCATACCACTGGAACGTCTGGCAGAGAATCATCCCTGATGATGATTGGCGTCACGGAGGTGTACTCGACAATTCAGCACCACTTCCCTATCCTGGTTTCAGCCGGTCGTTGGTCGCACCACGCACCAATCCCGCGGCCACCTCCGCACCCGCCTCATTGATTTCATCTGAGGTGCAGTCGTATCCGGCATCTTCGATAGCTTTCAGCTGATCCTCCGGCGTATCGAGCGCCATGATACGCTCACGGAACGCTTCGTCCGTCTTCATCTTCTCGATGCACGTTTTTGCCTGCTCTACCGACATGGGGGCCTCTTGATTATTCAGGTTATGCATCCTACAATGTCGCCTGGTAATGTTTGATAAATGTAGTGATTCGTGAATGGATTTTGAAGCAGATCCACATGAACAGCCTCGCTGATAGCATGGCGCGCTGGCTGGAATGGCAATCGCCAAAGGACCTATAAGAGGATATTGGGCGGTGCCGTTTCGACTGTCCAACATCACAGGGGCCCTGGTCGGTGCCGGCTGCTCCTGCCATCGAGAGTATGATTTCGGCGGTTCCGGGTGTCAATCGAAATTGACGAAGTGGTATGTCAGTGCCAGAAAACCCGTCAAACACCTTAACGGCAATCATCTATACACCCTTTGCTCAGGGATTTTAGTACATTTCATTATGTCCTTTGGACAATGGGCTGGGGCTCCAACATAAACCGTGAGAAAAAAGATGTCTCTTGACGCAGCCAAGGCGTTCATTGAGAAAATGAGCACAGACGAAGAGTTCCGGAACAGGATGCATGCACTGGACAACAGGGATGAGCGACTGCGGCTGATTCATGCCGAAGGCTATGATTGCACCGAAGAGGAGATCGGACGGGTGGGCACCGAGCTCACCGAGTCTGATTTGGACGTACTCGCCGGCGGCGGCAGCAATGTTGCAACGATAAATATCAGTTTCAATTGACAGCGCCGTGGAGGATTCGCTATGGGACATTCCGGATCGAGAAGCCCAAGCCAGAGTGTCACTACCGGCTGTCGTTAGCCCCATCCTCACTCGCACCGGCTATCCTGAACAGGTTGGAAACGACATCATGGCCGGTTTTTCTGGAATACAGGTCTTGAGCTTTTGTTTCACCCAGACAGCATAAGCAAGTGCGCCCGGTTATTGTACTGGCGACCATAGGGACGCATGGAGACCTGTGGCCGGTATTGGCCCTCGGAAAAGCGCTGATGCGCAGGGGTGCCCGCATCCGCATCAGCGCTCCTGAATCGTTTCTGCCACACGCCGCCATGCTGGGCATGGAGACCGCTCCCTGCCGTCCGAATGTAGATGCCCTGACCGCAAGCCGTTTCGCTGATTCATGGGACCACGTGGGCAGGGCCGCCTCGGGAAAGCTGGGTTTGGCACGGGCGTCCGCGATGGACCTCGCCGGGCGTTACGAAGACCTCATGAGCGCAGCCCGAGGTGCGGACCTGTTCATCAATGCATCGACCCAGTTCTTCGGCAATCTGGTCCCGGAGATGACCGGGATTCCCTCAATGATTTTGGCAATCTGCCCCATTCATGTCGCCCGATCGCCGATAATCCGCGGTGGACAACAGCCTTTATCAGCAGAAAATTGCCCGTCAATTACATCCCAGGCCGACGGCGAACCGCTGGTCAATATCCTGAACCACATCCGCGAATTCCGCGTCCGGATAGGCCTCCCCGAACTCCAGCCGGATTCGTCGGGCCTCCTGTCTATACCACACGGCAGCCGTATCGTTGCCGCCATCAGCAGCCGCTTCTGCGAACCGGACATGGAGCAGTTCCCAAACCTCAATTTTACGGGTTTCTGGTTCCACGATCGGCCGGAGTGGCGCGACTGGCGGCCCGACCGGCAGCTTGAACGATTCGTCGAACAAGGCAATCCGCCACTGGTGCTAACGTTCAGCAGCCTCCCGCTATGCGACCCGGAATCCGTACTGCGAATCCATGCCCGCACCGCGAAACTGCTTTCACGCAGACTCGTAGTCATCTCCGGATGGGCCGGCTTCGAACAGAGGCACATTCCAGCAGAGTGCCGGGGGGAAGTGATGGTGACGGGTGAACTGCCGCATCGCTGGCTTTTCGATCGTTCGGCAGCGGTAATCCACCACGGGGGAATCGGGACACTGGCTCAGGCCGTGCGCTGCGGAACCCCAATGCTGGTCGAACCTTACGGGAACGACCAGTTCTTCAACGCGAGCCGTGTCGTGAAGCTCGGCATCGGTGCGGCCGCAAACCCCTACTGGATGACGCCCGAAACGCTGGCACTGCTGATCGACACCAAAGTGATCGCCAAGGAAACGCAGCAGCGCGTTCGTGCACTATCTGGTGACATTGCCGATGATCCCGGCGTGGAACATGCGGCCGATCTGGTCATGGCGGCCGTATGATCTGAAACCATACTGCCAGTGTCCCCTGCCCGGATCGGTGGCCAACCGAGTGGTCATAGCAATCTTCCCGACCCCGGCTTTCAGCGTGCTAGCAGCCTGTCGGCCTTGCGACAGATAGGCCGGTTGAAAAAAAGTCACTGAAAATCATCTGGGCGAACATTTTGAGATCGTTTTTCACTTTCAAAGCAAAAATACGCTGAAAAAGGCCCGTTTGA
>JAAXWL010000092.1 GCA_013334975.1 Chlorobiaceae bacterium | reverse complement strand
ATGGACTACACCGACGCGATACCGTATCTTGAAAACCTCACACCGACCAGCCTGACCGAAAGGGAGATCGCCTCTTCCGGAAGCGCTGAGGTCGTTCGCAAGACCATTGAAGCCCTGCTCCATACCGGAAAGCGGCTCATCCTGGTCTCAAGCGCCGAGAGTGAAATGATCGGCAGCGACCATCAGGGAATGCTGGCCATGAACTATCCGTCAGTGCGCTTTTTCCCGTCAGACTCTCTCGGTGAAAACGAGTGGAAGGGACGTGACCGGGCGCTGGCATGGCTTTTCGATCAGTTTGATGACGGGGCTCCGGCAGAGATCCTCCCCGGCAGCGTCAGCATCATCGGCCCCACTTACGGTTGTTTCAACAGCCCCTCCGATCTGGCAGAGATCAAGCGTCTCATTACCGGAGCCGGCGGCACGGTTCATCATGTCTACCCATTCGAGTCGAAGGCCGAAGATATCGCCGCACTGAAACACTCCGCCGTGGTGGTGCAGATGTACCGTGAATTCGGCGGCAAGCTTGCCGAAAAGCTCGGGCGCCCGGCACTGCACGCGCCATACGGCCTTCAGGAGACCTCTCAGTTCATCACCGACATCGGCTCTCTTGCCGGATCACCGCAGCAGGCCGCTCGTTTCATCGAAGAGGAGAAACGAACGACACTGAAGCCATTGTGGGATCTCTGGCGGGGGCCCCAGTCTGAATGGTTTCCGACCATCCGGTTCGGGGTTGTGGCCTCAAAGAGCTACTCGACAGGAATAGCGCATTTTCTTGCGGATGAGATGGGCATGCTCTGCCTTTTCAGCCACGATTCGGCAGAGACCGATAACAGTGCTGTACGTGAGGAGATCCAGCAAAAACAGCCTCAGTTTCTCTTTGGACGCATGCCAGACAAAATCTATCTTGCTGAAATTGAAGCAAAAACCCGCTTCATCCCGGCCGGATTTCCCGGCCCCATCGTTCGCCGAGCGCTCGGCACGCCGGTCATGGGTCACAGCGGAGCGGTTTTGATGATCCAGGAGATCGTCAACGCGCTGTACGACATGCTGTTCAATTTTCTGCCGATCACCCGTCGGCAGCCTGTGGCAGCCGCACCCACCCATCCCCTGTACTGGACACCTGAAGCCAATACCCTGCTTGAAGAGATTGTCAGAAAAGCCCCGTTCATCAGCCAGATATCTTTCGGCAGGGAGCTGAAGCGTAAGGCCGAAACGATGGCCATCACTCGCGGCCTTGACACCATCACCCCCGAGCTGCTCAAGCAGATATCCTGACAAGCAATGAGCAAAAAATAGGGTAAAACAGCAGTGGTGTCAAGATTTATTATTGTCCGTGTTTGTCCCTGTTCGTCCGTGCCAGTCCTTGTCAGTCCACTTACCACCTTCTTCCTCTTCCCCTCTTGCATATTTCCCGAATTTTTTGCATAATAAAGTTCTTCCTGTCGGTACGGGGAATTTTGCCGTTTGTCTTTGACTGCAATGATTGCGGTCAGTATAGGCGGCTCATGCAGCCCTCCCGTCCGGCACATACTGACAAAAAGAGGCTGTTATGAAATTTTCCCTTCTGAAGGGAGGAAAAAGGCGCTTGAGCCTTCTTCCGTACACTTTGATCATTGACAGAATATTTCAATGTCTGAAAGAACGGATTGCCGTCAACCGGTGATCATCACCTTGCCTGATGGTTCTGAAAGAGAGTTTCCTGCCGGATTGACCGGTCTTGAAATCGCTTCATCCATCGGAAAAAAGCTTGCTCAGGATGCGCTTGCCATCGTTGTTGACGGCGACCTGCGCGACCTCGATACCGCTATCGTGAGTAATGCGAGTGTTTCGATCGTCACCTTTGACTCTGCTGAAGGAAAGAACATCTTCTGGCACAGTTCGAGTCATCTGATGGCTCAGGCCATAGAAGAGCTCTGGCCCGGCACGAAATTCGGAGCCGGTCCTGCAATAGAACAGGGTTTCTACTACGACATCTCCAGCACCGAACGCTTTGGTGAAGAGGAACTTCGCCAGATAGAGGCGAAAATGGTTGAAATCAGCGGAAGGAACAGCACCGTCAGGCGTGAACAGATGCCGCGCGAGCAGGCGATCGAATTTTTCAGGAATATCCGCAAAGACCCTTACAAGGTCGAAATTCTCGAAGAGACCCTCAAGGATGTCAAAACGGTGTCGGTCTACCATCAGGATGGCTTCGCCGACCTGTGCAGTGGACCGCATCTGCCGGCAACAGGAAAAATAAAGGCCGTTCAGCTCTCCAACGTCTCCTCTTCCTACTGGAGAGGCGACTCGTCGCGTGAGACCATGCAGCGCATCTATGGTATCAGCTTTCCATCAGAGAAATTGCTTCGGGAGCATACCGCACGCATGGAAGAGGCCCGCAAGCGCGACCACCGCAAAATCGGAGCTGAACTCAGCCTCTTTATGCTGACCCCGGAGGTTGGCAGCGGATTGCCTATCTGGTTGCCGAAAGGAGCCATTGTACGCAACGAACTTGAAACCTTCCTGAAAGAGGAGCAGCGCAAGCGCGGATACCTACCGGTCTATACACCGCACATCGGCAACATCGAACTCTACAAACGCTCCGGTCACTACCCGTACTACAGCGATTCTCAGTTCCCGCCGCTCACCTACAAGGATGAAACCGGACGCGAAGAGCAGTACCTCCTGAAACCGATGAACTGCCCGCACCACCACCTGATCTACAGTTCGGCGCTGCGCAGCTACCGCGATCTGCCAATCCGTCTCACCGAATTCGGTACGGTGTATCGGCACGAGCAGTCAGGGGAACTGAATGGTCTGGTTCGCGCCCGCGGCTTCACTCAGGATGATTCACACATCTACTGCCGCCCTGACCAGTTGGTTGATGAAATATGCAGTGCGATCGACCTTACCCGTTTTGTCTTCAGAACCCTGGGTTTCGATGATGTTGAAACAAGGCTTTCGATGCACGACCCGGCAAACCAGTCAAAGTATGGCGGCACTTCGGAGGTTTGGGAACAGGCCGAGAAGGATGTGAAGGAGGCTGCCGACCGCATGGGGATCAGTTACTTCATCGGTATCGGTGAGGCGAGCTTCTACGGCCCGAAAATCGATTTTATCGTTCGCGACGCCATTGGCCGCAAATGGCAGCTCGGCACCGTTCAGGTCGACTATGTCATGCCGGAGCGCTTCGACCTGGCCTACATTGGCAGTGATGGCCAGAAACATCGGCCGGTAGTGATTCACCGGGCCCCCTTCGGTTCGATGGAGCGCTTCATCGGTGTGCTTATCGAGCATACCGCGGGTAACTTCCCGCTCTGGCTCGCACCGGTACAGGTCGTCGTCCTGCCGATAGCCGAAGATGTTCACGACTACGCACGGAGCATCCACACCAAACTGCACGAAGCAGGCATCCGTGCCGAAATCGACCTTCGCAGTGAAAAAATCGGAAAAAAAATACGAGAGTCCGAGATTTCGAAAATTCCCTGCATGCTTGTTATCGGAAGAAACGAACAGGAGAAAGGTGAGGTCTCTTTGCGACGTCACCGCAAAGGAGATGAAGGATGTTATGGCGTCAGCGACATCATCGCCCTTCTCCGAAAGGAAATTGACCAACGATCCTGACCATCGGTGCCCTGCACCCTGGTTTTATCAACCAACAATGATCGAATGAAAAAACAGAAAACATCCGGCAACCAGAAAGCGAAACTTACCTACAGGATCAACGAGCAGGTCCGTGTGCCAGAAGTCAGGGTCGTATTTCCGGACGGCGGCATGCAGGTGATGAAAACCCAGGATGCGCGCAGGTTAGCCGAAGAACGCAACCTCGACCTCATCGAGGTTCAGCCAAATGCCCAGCCACCCGTATGCAAACTCGAGAATTACGGTAAGCTGATCTACAAGATGGACAAAAAGGACAAGGACCTCAAGAAGAAGCAGAAGACCACTACGCTCAAGGAGCTGAGGTTCCATCCCAATACCGACAAGCACGATTTCGACTTCAAAACGGCGCACCTTGAGGAGTTTCTCCGCAAGGGCAACCGGGTCAGGGCAACCATCGTCTTCCTCGGACGATCGATCATCTACAAGGACAAGGGGCTCGATCTTGCAAACCGCCTGACCGAAAGGCTCAGCACGGTAAGCACTCGTGACGGAGACCCCAAGTTCGAAGGCAAAAAACTTTTTGTCTACTTCGAGCCCGACAAGAAAAAAATAGATCAGTTCGAAAAACGAAGGGCTAAAGCCGCACCGGCGCCACCACTGGCGCCGCTTCCGCCCGAGCCAGACGAACCTGATGAAGAATAAACAAGAAGACTGTACATAAGCGACATTTATCATTTAATCCGACGATCATGCCCAAAATGAAATCACATCGCGGGGCCAGTAAAAGATTCAAGGCCACCGCGTCAGGAAAAATCAAGCGCGAGCGTATGAATGGCTCCCACAACCTCGAACACAAAAACAGGAAACGCACGCGTCGCCTGCACCAGGCCACTCTGGTCGATTCCACCAGAGAGAGCCAGATCAAGAGAATGATCCTGGCCTGATAAAGTCTGTATAACTCTAATTCGATACAACGATGCCTAAATCAACCAATGCCGTAGCCTCAAGGGCCAGAAGAAAAAGGATTCTCAATAAAGCGAAAGGGTACTGGGGTTCGCGTGGAAACATCCTGACCGTCGTCAAACACGCTGTCGATAAAGCCGAGCAGTACGCCTACCGCGACCGCCGGGTCAAAAAAAGAAGCTTCCGTTCACTCTGGATCATGCGCATCAATGCAGCAGCACGCCTGAACGGAGTGTCCTATTCCAGACTAATGGATGCCATCCACAAAAAGAACATAGAGATCGACCGCAAGTCGCTGGCCGAAATTGCCGTAAAGGATCCTGCAGCTTTTACGCTGATCGTCAGGACGGCTCTCGATTAATCTTTGGTAACGCACCCTATGGAGACCCATATTCAGCAACTGCAACAGGAGATCGACCGATACCAGATCAGCAATCCGGATGAACTCGAAGCCTTCAGGCTCGAGTTCACGGTACGCAAGGGAAAAATCGCCACGCTGTTCAGTCAGCTGAAAAGTGTTGATGCTGCTGACAGACCTCGCACCGGGCAGTTGCTCAACGAACTCAAGCTCCTGGCGGAAAGCCGGATAGCCGAGGCTCAAACCCGCTTCGTCCAGTCGGCGCGGCCCGTAACACCCGCCCTTGACCTTTCCTTGCCTGGCCGCCGCACTTTCTGCGGTTCCGAACATCCGGTACAGAAAGTGCTTGGTGACATGAAGCGTATCTTCACCGCCATGGGCTTCGGCATCGCCACCGGTCCGGAGCTTGAACTCGACGAATACAACTTTGACCGGCTGAACTTTCCCCCAAACCACCCTGCACGCGACATGCAGGACACATTCTTCATTACCAGAGGACAACGCGACGGTGACGTTTTGCTCAGAACGCACACCTCACCGGTACAAGTCAGGGTCATGCTCGACCAGAAGCCCCCAATCAGGGTGATCTGCCCTGGCAAAGTGTACCGCAACGAAGCGATCAGCGCAAGAAGTTACTGCGTCTTTCACCAACTCGAAGGGCTCTATATCGACAAAAACGTTTCGTTCGCAGACCTGAAGGCAACCATCTACTCCTTTGCCCGCCAGATGTTCGGCACCGATGTCAAACTCCGGTTCCGGCCAAGCTTTTTCCCCTTCACCGAACCATCAGCGGAAGTCGATGTCACCTGCTACCTTTGCGGTGGCAAGGGGTGCCGGGTCTGTAAAAAGTCGGGCTGGCTGGAAATCATGGGTTGCGGCATGGTGCACCCGAATGTCATGAAGTACTGCGGTATCGATCCTGAAGAGTGGACCGGCTACGCCTTTGGCATGGGGGTCGATCGGACCTCTCTGCTCCGCTACAAAATAGACGACATACGACTTCTTTTTGAAAATGACGTCAGAATGCTCAGCCAGTTCATGACGTAACGGACGAATCAACGACTGTCATTATCTCATCAGAACGCCTGCCGGTTTATCGGTAAACGAAAAGAACCCTCATGAAACGAAGTCATGAGGGTTCTTGATTTCGTGCCAGCTCAGGCTGGCGCAATAACCGTATTCAGGCAGAATTACCGGTTTTTCAATGACAGGGTCCAACCCTCCATGGCCTCATTGGCCATCGGATTTGGTGCTTCAAGAAAGCTGATGACGAAGTGCCCTCCCATTTCAGCCACCCCGATGGAACGGGGTCGAATCGCCAGCACTTTGGGGTTCATGAGCTCTTTGCCGAAACAGAACACGATATTCTTTGCTGCTGTAATCCCTTCACCTATGGGCCCTTCCAGAGCGGTTGTGTGCCCGAAATGATCGAACTCACCGATAAGCACCGCAAAAGGATGCTCATCGATTTTCTGATGGTAATAGGCTATGATCTCATCGACGCTGCTGCAACTGGTCTCTTCTTTGTCAAGTTCAAGAATGTAAACAGGATATTTTTCCTGAAGAAGAGTTTGTTTCATAATGCTCTCCCTGGTTTTATGTGGCTGGATACTGCACAACGTACGGCATGAAAGGAAGAGAGGCCGTCTCATTGAATGGTACGCCAGACCTGAATATTTTACAAGAGAAGACTATAAAAAAAGCCTCATGACCTGTTCATGGACATGAGGCATACACTGAAAACACCCGCATCAGCTCGCCTGCGGGGCCGTGCAAGGGAACCATTTCCCTTACTCGTCGGAAGCGCCACCTTCAGCCTCAACCTCAAGGCTCAGTTTTGCCGTAATATCCATAAACAGCTTCGCTTCGGCTTCGTATTTGCCAAGAGTCTTGATCGGAGCTTCGAGATGGATTTTCCTGCGATCGATGTCGACCCCTTTCTGCTTGAGCGCCTCAGCTATGTCACCGGCAGTAACCGTACCGAACAGCTTGCCCGATTCACCCGCCCTTGCATGGATTTTCAGAGGCATCTGTTCGAGCTTTTCGGAAAGATCCCTTGCATTCTTGCGCTGCTGCTCTATTTTGCGTGCCTGCTGCTGTTTCTCGATTTCAAGAGCCTTGAGGGTTCCCTCTGTGGCCCTTATGGCATAACCCTGTGGAATCAGGAAGTTATTGGCATAACCGTTCCTGACTTTGACGACCTCACCAGCATCGCCAAGGGTTGCCACATCTTTTCTTAAAATTATTTTCACGGTCTGTTTCCTCGTTCTGAAATAATTAAACTGTTGTGATCAACCACTTATTTATACTCGTCGGCGACATAAGGTATGATAGCAAGGAACCTTGCCCATTTGATCGAATGGGTAAGCAGACTCTGCTCCTTGGCCGAAAGGCCGGTAATGCGACGCGGGATGATTTTACCCTGGTCGTTGATAAAACGCTTGAGCTTCCTTTCGTCGCGATAGTCAAAGAAAACCACCTGGTTTTTTGACACTTTCTTTTTTGAGGCCAGAGCATTTCCCAATGATTTGTTGCCCTGGGCTGGCGTTGGTTTCTGTCTCATTGATCTTGTTCAGATTTTAACTTGCATGATCTTGCGCTCTTTCGATGACCATGACAGGGCATCGCTGCGCCCCTTGTCAGTCGGAAGAGAGGTATTTATACTCGTAGATATGACCGTCATCGTCCAGATGGCCATGATGGTTTTCATGCGAATCATCCTCGATAAACCCTTCCTCGTCCTCTTCTCCGTTTTTCTTTCTTTTGTTGAGGAACTGGATCCTCCGTGCCTTGATTTCAACCACGGTTCTCGATGTGCCATCCTGTGCTTTCCAGGTGCGGCTCTGCAACTCACCATCCACAAGCACCGCCGAGCTTTTCTTCAGGTTGTCCCTGCAGCTTTCGGCAAGCTTGTTCCAAGCCACGATGCCGACATAGCAGACATCTTCCTGCCACTGGTGATTGCTGTCCCTGAACCTGCGATTACATGCAATGGAAAAATTGACGACTGGCGTCCCACCTGAATTGGTCTGTCTGAAGACCGGATCCTTGGTAAGGTTACCGGCAATTATGACACTGTTGATTTCAGGCATTTTCAGTTCCGCCATGGCATCTGCTCCTTTTTGTTCTCAAATGGGATCATATTCATCATTCAATACAAAACCTGGTTCGTGGGGAATCAACTCTTCAAAGCCGGTGCGGCCTCAGGTTCAGCCTGATCTTCAGGGCTGCCGAGCATTACGCTGTACTTCTCGACGCGCTTGCGCATTTCGAGCAGCGGGGAACCTAGCTGGATAATGAGGAACCGCAGAATGTTCTCTTCATATCGGTACACCCGTTCGATCTCTGCGATAGCCGAAGGTACGGTATCGAATTCGATGTGGACATAGTAACCAATGGAGCTTTTGCGGATAAGGTAGGCCATTTTGCGTCTTCCGACTTCCAGGACATTATTGATCACGCCACCCTTGTCGGTGATCGTCTTCTTGATCAGCTCCATGGCTGAAGCAATGGCATCGTCCTGAAGGCCGCCGTCAATAATAACGGTACATTCGTACTGTTTCAGTGTTTTCATAGCGCAATCGTTCATTAGTTTGATACGGTACTGTGCAAATGGCGGAAAACAGGTATTGCGCATTCCTGTCTCTGCGGCTTCATGTAACCCATGAACACCATTTGCGTTTTAGGACATCCAAGTTAAGAATTATTCTTTGTTTTTCCAACGCAATGCCTGCAGGAATATCAAAGCTATTTGCGCGAGCTTTTTCCCGGCAGAGCCAATCAGGATTCCGTTCAGGCCGGAATGACCGTTTGGGTCATCTGCGGATAGTGTCGCGTCAACGATAAATTATCGGAATTTCCTATATCATCGAAATCGGTATCCAAATCGGTATCGAGCTCCAATTGAAGCGGCTGATTATAACTCACCTGGTTTTATGTTTATTGTGATAAATATTTGATAATTATACAGATACAACCAATAGGACGTTCTTTTTCACATAAAAAATCGATTTCGATACCGATACCGATTTCGATTTGGATAAAATCAACGGCTCTGTATCATACGTCAGTTTAAGCATGACGTTTCAATAGACTTTTCGGGTGCCTGACAAAAAATAGTGACAGCATTGCTCTCGATCCAGGTTTTCAGTGAGCAGATGCCCATGAGAATCCACCACGAGCTCTTCATCCCGGTGAGTGGTTGAGCGCTTCGACAATCCTTGACGCAATGCGTTCCGGAGCAATGTCCCTCATACACCTGAAATGACCTTTCGGACAGGAACTGCGCCCGATATGGGAGCATGGCCGGCAGTCGAGTCCCCTGGTTTCAAACAACTCATACGTCACTCCCCACGGAAGAAAGCCGAAGTCCCCAACCGATGAGCCGAAAATCACGAACAGTTTTCTACCGAAAGCTGACGCCATGTGCAAGAGACCGGTATCGTTGCACAACACGAGATCAGCCCGTGACAGCAAGGCTGCCGACTGCATCAGGGTCGCTTTCCCGGCAAGCGACTTCACCCGGATGCGTATCGTTTCCGGAAGCGCGGCCATAATTTTTTCTGCCTCCTGAACATCCTCTTTGCCGCCCAGAAGAATCACCCTTGCCGGTGTCGCGGTGTTCACCAGTTCGATAATCCGGGCAAAGCGTTCAAGAGGATAGCGCTTGGTGAAGTGGTTGGCGCCGAAGCAGATTGCCACAACCGGCGCTCCTGCGCCGATGGCTTCAGCGGCAAAAGCCATCTCTTCAGAAGAAGGGTAAAGAGCACAGGAGGCACTCACCGAAGAGACAAACCCCTCCAGAGCGTCAGCATAGCGTTCAACGACTGATCGGTAAACCCGATACAGGTTCCATCCGAAACGCACCAGCAACAGCTTCTTCCAGTTGCGCTTCCGGTAGCGCCGAACCGTTCCTGCCTGAAGGTGTCGGGTCAGGGTGCGCGAACGGCGATTGTTCTGCAGATCGACCACCAGATCATAGGATGAACCGGGAGCGATCTGCTCGGGAGAAAAAACCGATGCAACGACAGGATTCGAGGAGAGCAGCGACAAAAAAGGCGCTTTTGTGCAGAAATCAATCCGCGCCTGGGGAACAGCACGATGAAGCTCTGTGAGCAGTGGCGTCGTCAGGACAATATCACCGATAGCACTGAGTCGTATAACCAGAATGCTCCGGATAGCGCCAGTTTCCGTCACGACCAGAACTCCCACCAGGCCTTGTACCCCTCCGGCTTCTGCTGTTTCTTCGATGCGCCAAGTTCAGCGATTCGGTTGACAGCGACCTCCTTCAGGCGCTCCTTGCCGGGGGTTTCGCCCTTGCGCTCATCGAGCATTTCGGTCACTTTGCGGAATTCTGCCAGAGCCTCCGCTCCGCGACCAAGCCCGTCAAGCGCGAGCGCCCGGCTGAATACCGCAGAAATCCAGAGTTTGCCCTCATCCTGGTTGAGTTCTCCCCGGCGGTTGAAATGGTGCAACGCCCTATACGCTGAAGTGAGCGCCTCATCGAACTGGCCAAGACCCGCAAAAGCCTCGGCAAGCCCGGCATAGCAGAAGGCATCGAAGCCGGCATGGTCGAACGCCTCTTCAGGAGGCATGGTGCGTGATATCTCCATCGCCTTGCGGCAGTTCGCCGCTGCCGCGTCATAGTCGGCGGCAAGCAGTTGCCGCTGTGCATCGGAAAGCGCCAGATAAGCCCCGGCAAGCTCTTTGAGTGGTTTCATGAGTAAGTAAA
>JAAXWL010000168.1 GCA_013334975.1 Chlorobiaceae bacterium | reverse complement strand
TCGAAATACCCTGCTCAATGGCCTCCCATGCCTGCCGGATACTCCGGGCACCCGCCCTGGGACCCATCGGATGACCAAAAACCCCTCGGCCAGGGACAAAGCCGAAATCGACACTCCCAACCTTTCGGTAAACCGTTTCAAGCGTCAAGGCGGAATCACTGCCACCCGGAACCGGCAGGGATGGCTTGATATGGCCCATTGGCCTGGTGCACTCCAGAACATTTTCGATCACCTCCTCCTCGGGAGTCATCATACGACCACCAAAACCGGGCATAATAATGGCATCCAGACCGGCAAGCCGTTGCAGTTTGGTCATCACCTTCGAATGGATACCGTACTTCTCCAGCCTGCTGAAAGCGGCAATAAATGGGAAATGGCCGATCAGCGGTACCTGTGTGTAGTCGCTGAGCATCCTCACCGCGCTCAAGCCAACCGGCAACGTATTGATAAGCAAGGCATTGGCGCCATTGCGCACAGCGACATCGTGCTTCTCGATCAGGCTGTTGACCTCGTCGGTGATGTTTGCCAGATAGACTTTGGGTTCACCGGTTTCAGCCTCGGCTTTGCGCCTTGCCTCACCAAGAAAGGCGGCACGATCAGCAATGGATGACCAGGTCACATCGGCCAGCATCTCGTCATCCTTGGCGATATCGAGTCCGCCCAACCAGCTCTGATAAGCGATCTCCGAAAACTCTTCGGGACTGAGACCAATATTGGGCTTGACGACACCAAAAAATATTGGCCGTCCGTGAGCATTGAGACGGTCGCGCAACCCCTCGATACCAAATTTCGGCCCTTCAAAATCGACAAGATAAGAGTCGGGAAAATTGATATCCATCAGCTTGACGAGCGGCACCCCCGGCGTAAAAAAGGTGCCTTCTCCGCAGACAGCCGTCAGCAGATTTGGTATCTTGGGTCCGAAATTGCAGTGTGGGTGCGCGATCGTCACCTGGCAGGCATGAATCTGGCCCGTTTCAGAGTGCTTGACCGGATAACTGAGCTGTTCAAGTTCTCCAAGCACTTCCAGACCGATCACCCTTGCGGCATGAACCGGACGGAAATCCTCGTCGATATCGACCCTTTTCCACTGAGCGGTTGACTGTTCACTGCAGAAATGGGCAAGCGCTATCTCGATATCACCCACACATTCGAGGTAGTAATCGAGAACAAGGTATTGCTCCATATCAAGCGATTCCCTTGAAGCAAAAAACCCTTTGACATCTTCAGCATTCATAATTTGATTCGATCAGCCGCTGCAGTTATTAAAAAGCGGGAGACAGTACCGACTGCCTCCCGATTGACGGATAAGGCGGAATCATCACCGCCATGACACTCATTTTTCAGCCTTGAGCGCATTGAAATACTCAAAGGCTTCTGCAGGAGTGTATCGCTCATGCACGATCTTGCCCACAGCAAGCATCATCTCTTCGGGCGCATCGCTCTGGAAGATGTTGCGACCCATATCGACCCCTGCCGCCCCCTCCTGAATGGCGTTATAAGACATGGTCAGGGCATCGATTTCAGGGAGCTTCTTGCCGCCGGCCATGACGATCGGCACCGGGCAGGAGGCTACAACCGTTTCAAAATCCTCGGGTACATAGTAGGTCTTAACCACCTGCGCGCCAAGTTCGGCACAGATTCGGGTAGCTAGACGGAAATACTTCGCGTCACGCACCATATCCTTGCCGACCGCCGTTACAGCCATGGTCGGAATACCGTAACGCAGACCCATATCGACCAGTCTGGTCATGTTGTGAATCGAACGGGTTTCGTACTCGCCGCCAATAAAAACCTGAAGAGTAATGCAGGCAACGTTCATGCGGATGGCGTCCTCGATATCGACAGCCAGCTCTTCGTTCGAAAGTTCCTTGAGAATGCTCGGGCCACCGCTGCAGCGCATGACCACGGCCTTGGTGAGGCTTGGCGGCACGGTCGTACGCAGGATGCCCCGGGTGAGCATGATAGCGTCGGCATGCTTCATGAGCGGAACAATGTTCACGTCGGGACGCTCCAGACCGGTGGTCGGACCCTGGAAATAACCATGATCGATAGCGAACATGACCGTTTTGCCTGTTTCAGGCCGAAAAATCCGTGAAAGACGGTTCTTCATGCCCCAGTCGAGCGAATGAGCGCCTTTCAGAAAAAAGCCGTGGGTATCGACCGGAATATCGGTGTAATACTCTTTTGCCTGTTTGTCCTTGTCATATTCCGCCATCGTGTGATCTCCTGATTCGGTTATGGTTGTGATGATAAAACTACGCTCATGTTCAACGGAGTGCGGCGGCAATATTGCCCCCGTCTACCGTGGTGACCGATCCGGTCGTTTTGGTCTCAAGAGCCAGATGGACAAACGCATCGGCAACATCCTCGGCAGAAACCTCAAGACCAAGCAGATTACCGGCCATGTACTCTCTTTCGCTCAATCCGCGAGCCGCCGAGCGGGCTTTGATCATCTCCGGCGTGAGCAGGCCGCTACGGATACGGTCGGCATTGACGCCATTGGCGCGGATGCCGTCACGCCCGTGATCGAGCGCATACTGACGGAGCAGGAAAAGTGTCGCAGCTTTCGGCAAACCGTATGGCCCGAAGTCCGGGCCTGGATTGACCGCCTGTTTGGAGACATTGAAAAGCAGTACTCCACCAGTTCCCTGACTGCGCATCACCCTGACGGAATTCTGTGCCATGGTCTGGTGCGAGAAGAAGTTGATTTCAAAACTCTTTCTGAGAAGTTGGTCTGAAACGTCGCCGATCCTGCCCTGCAGGGCAACGCCGACATTGGAAACCACAAAATCGAGCCCGCCAAAGGTGCGACAGATGGTGTCGAACGCGCTGCGCACGGAAGCGGCATCGGTCACATCGCAGGGAATCGCAAGGGTTCCTGCGCCCAGTTC
>JAAXWL010000167.1 GCA_013334975.1 Chlorobiaceae bacterium | reverse complement strand
CCAACCAGAATGTTCTCGAGCTCTTCAAGAAACTCGTCATCCACTTCGGTCTTGCCTTTGGTGACAAACGAGAGTTTGTCCCTGAGGGTATCTCGGGTTTTGGTCAGCCCCTCTTTGAGGCGCGAAAGCCCGAACTTGTCAAAAAAACCCATAAAAAAAGAGAAATTGGCTATGTTACCGGACGAAGGGACCGGAGAAAATTCCGGAAAAAACCTGCATAAGTTTTAATGTACATAATAATATGTCATTCAACCCTATTTCAGAGATCGGTGAATTCGGGCTTATCGACCGGCTTGCCGCCATTGTTGCACCAACAAAAAACAACCTGCCGGAGTTGATTGAAGGCATCGGAGACGACTGTGCCGTCTGGCGCACGAGCGATTCAATGGTGCAGGTCGCAACAACTGATCTTCTGGTTGAAACGGTGCACTTCGACCTCCTGACCACACCCCTGCACCATCTGGGCAGCAAAGCCATCAGCGTCAACGTCTCGGACATCTGCGCCATGAACGCCATGCCGTGTTACGCCCTGATATCGATCGCCGCGCCACGAGAAATGCCGGTTGAAATGCTCGAAGAGCTCTACCGTGGTATGGCTCATGCTGCAACCCTCTACGGTCTGGCTATCGCGGGGGGCGATACCTCCTCATCCCCCGCCGGCCTCACCATTTCGATCTCGATGACCGGCCAAACCACCCTTGAGAAAGTGACGCTGCGCAAGGGTGCCCAACCCGGCGACCTGATCTGCGTCACCGGCACCCTCGGCGGCTCGACGGCGGGCCTCAATGTGCTGATGCGCGAAAAAGCCACGATGATCGAGCAGTTGCGCAACAACGAGCCATACGACAAAAACGTGATGGCCGAATTGCAGGAGTACGCCGAAGCCATCCGCCACCACCTCCTGCCCGGCGCACGCACCGACATTATTGACTTTTTCAACGAAGAGGAGATCGTGCCGACCGCCATGATCGACATCTCCGACGGCCTTGTCGCCGATCTTGGCCACATCTGCCGCCGCTCGGGCGTCGGGGCCCATATCGAGGAGAGTCGGATACCTGTGCTGCCAGATGCGCGAGCCATCGCCGAAGAGTTCCAGCAGGATGTGTTCGACTGGGCACTCTCGGGTGGCGAGGACTACCAGCTCCTCTTCACCCTGCCGAAAGAACAGTACGACAGTATCGCCTCACACCGCGACATCACGGTCATCGGCACCATCACCGAAGCCGAAGAAGGGTTGCTCTTGACCGACATCTTCGGTATGACCATCGATATGGCGGAGATGAAACGCGGCTTCGACCACTTTGGAGAGTAGGCCGTCGTAGCGTCACAGCATCGGTACCGTTATCCAGATCGAAATCGTTGATGAGACTTGAATCCGATACCAATTTGGATTTCGATGAAGAGTAATCACTTCCCCGGTTTGGGTATTCCCTCTGAAGATGCTAAATTAAGCACTTTCCCACCGGAAAGCATGCCGAAGTGGCGGAACTGGTAGACGCCCGGGACTTAAAATCCCGTGTTCAGCAATGGACGTGCGGGTTCGATTCCCGCCTTCGGCACCATACTCTCTTTCAGCGGTCTTACCTTCCCAGTAACAGTATCACCTGCAACATATCACATCGAAGCTGACAACCATGATTGAGTGAGAATGCGGAGAGAATTAGAACAGGAATCTATTGACAAACTATAGGTAAGAATCCACACGGCCCAAGCTTCTGGTTCAACGAATTGTTAGCCGTCTTGTTATAAAAGATCAGACAATCTTTTCTGGATGCGCTTAGTCAAATCGGAAAGACCTTCGCCATTGTTGAGATACTGGACATAGCGTAAATGTCTAAGATCGAAAGGGATATCCGCTTCAGATTGGGTGATGAGTATAACTTCGCGACCCAGTGTGTGGGCGATACCAGCTTCATAGAAAACGTTTGGGTTACGATCCGTGCAATCACACACGACTACTTTTGCACGATCAATGAGCGACACCACATCTTGAATAATCGCTGGATTTTCCCATATGTCATCGGCCCGACGACATTTCATACCAACCGCTTTCGCTGCATTAGTTAAAGCACTGTAGACCGCGTTGAACTTCGGCGCAAACGGCATCATGACCGAGATAAGGCTCGGCTCAATGTTTTCAGGGTCGTTTAGCTGAAAAACGCGGGCTTTTGGCTGCTGTGGTTGCAAATTTCGATATAGAACTTCAAACAGATCGACTTCTTTTACGGCCCAATGTGTTCTTGAGAATTCCCAATCATCGATATCAAGGTCGGAGGACAGTCCTTTGATTTGGCTATTGAAAAGTGCAGGCATACCAGCACTAAGGATGTACTCAAGCCGAAGTTCCCGACCGGATATGCGTATTTTCACGAGCCGACCTACTCTCACAACGTAATCGGCATGATAAGAACTTTCTTGAATGAAAAGCGTAGGCAGTAAGATCAATGCAGCAGTATCGACTTGCCCGTTCGGTTTGAACTTCGCGGTAAGTTCTGCCGACGTGTGTTCAAATGCCCGATCCTCGGGCAGTGTATCGCGTGAATCTGCCCACTCGGACCCGCTGACAAGTAGGTTATACATGGTGATACCCGCGAATTTGTTTACGTGCTGATGACTAGCGATGTTTGGGCCGATCTGCCAAATCCAGAAAAAGCAGACAGCTTCTCCTCTAAAATGTACACAACATTCGCAGTTCGTTAATAATACTGGATCAACTTACATACTCCGCCTTTTTTCCCTTTCCCACCGATTCCTCGTATCCAGCCGTTGCAAACCGTCTCTACTCTCTCTATTTTTACAGATTGCAACCTGACATCCAGGCCATGAGCACCCTCACCGGTCTCCTTTCTCTTATTCAAAGCACTACATAGCATGAGTACAGAGCCCACAAAAATCCTCCTCAGCGAGGAC
>JAAXWL010000166.1 GCA_013334975.1 Chlorobiaceae bacterium | reverse complement strand
TCCAATGAGGATAAAATAGTGAGTGTGCCGTGCGTTTGGTTCTGATAACTGATGCTTTTCCCCCGATGCGCTCTTCGGGTGCCGTTCAGGTTCGTGATCTTGCCCTTGAGTTTGCTAGGCAGGGTCACGAGGTGAGCGTGGTCGTTCCGAGTCCTGATAGTGAGATTGATTTTAAGGTGGAAGCGTTTCATGGTGTTGAACTTCTCAGGATCAGGGTACCTCAGAACAAGAATATAAGCTATGTTCAGCGTGCTGTTAGCGAGGCGCTGATGCCAGTTTCAGTTGTACGGGCTCTTTTCTGGCACAGCTCTCTCAACATGGAATGGGACGGGGTTGTGTGTTATGCCCCGTCGATCTTTCTCGGGCCGATTGTCAAAGCCTTGAAGATAGCGAATCGTTGTCCGAGCTACCTGATCATCAGGGATATATTTCCTCAGTGGGCTCTCGATATGGGGCTTATGAGCAAGGGAATTCCCTATCACCTGTTGAAAATGGTAGAAGGTTACCTTTATGGTGCGTCTGATGTGATTGGTGTTCAGACCGCTGGTAACCTGCACTATTTTTCGGAGTGGCTCAAGCGAAAAAAGGGAAGGCGTCTCGAAGTTCTGCAAAACTGGCTCGCCGAAGCGCCTGATAAAGGATGCAGTATCACGGTCGATCGAACGGCGCTCTCTGGCCGGAAGATATTTGTGTATGCCGGCAATATGGGGCGTGCACAGGGCATGGACATTATCCTTGACCTTGCCGATGCTTTTCGGAATGATGCCTCTGTCGGATTTCTGCTGGTAGGCCGGGGAAGCGAAGCTGACCGGTTGCGGGTAGATGCAGAGAACCGGGGGCTGGACAATACTCTTTTTTTTGATGAGATTGAGCCGGAGGAGATTCCGGGACTTTACTGTCAGTGCCATGTCGGGCTGGTTGTGCTCGATCCCCGTCATAAAACACACAATATTCCCGGTAAATTCCTCTCCTATATGCAGGCTGGTCTGCCAGTGTTGGCAACGATCAATCCGGGTAACGACCTTGTGAAGCTGATAGAAACGAAACGTGTCGGCATTGCCTGTCTGGAGGCCGAAGTATCTCTATTGCATCAAGCGGCATATTCCATGCTGGAAATGGTGCGTAATGAACAGGAACTGTCAACGCGTTGCAAAGCGTTATGGCATGAACAGTTTTCTGTCGAAGCCGTAGCCCGGCAGATTACCCTTGCTCTGGATGGCCTGAAGTGAAAATGATATGAAAGTATTTTTTGTTATTCCCCCTTCGATCTCCCGTCTTGATTCCTATGCGTACGACGCTGCCGATAAAGCTGATGTACCCCGGATCTGGGTCGGTATTCTTTATGTGGCGGCTGCATTGAGGGAGAAGCTCGCTATTACTCCGGTTATCATCGATGCACCAGCTTCAGGAATGGGCTTGGAAGAGATTGAGCGGCTGGTGGCTGAAGAGAAGCCGGATATTGTGGCCTTCAGTGTGCTGACTTTCAACCTGGTTGCCTGTTTGCGGGTTGCGGAGGCGGTCAAGAAAGTCCATCACGAAACGGTAGTCTGCTTTGGCGGATGGCATCCCACCCTCTATCCGAGTGAGACTCTGGGGTTGGGTGTGGTTGATTATGTGGTTATTGGTGAAGGGGAGGAGACCTTCTGTGAACTGGTGAGTGCCTTGCAGAGTGCCAGAAAGCCTGATGCGCAGGTACTTGGGAACATTAAAGGTATCGGGTTTCGTGATGCTTCTGGAAACGCGGTGATCACAGCAACTCGTGTGCCGATTACCAAACTCGATGAAATTCCGTTTCCCGCTTATGACCTGATCGATCTGAAACGCTATTCCAATATTCTTGCCGATTCCACTGAGAACATCTCCATCCTGACGACGCGGGGTTGTCCACATGCCTGTACCTTCTGTGATATCCGAAAAAGCCGTTACCGTTACCGGAGCCCTGAAAAGGTGATGGAGGAGATACGGTACTGGCATGACAAGGGAATTGCAGAGTTCTACATCCAGGACGACAATTTCACGATCAACAGGAAGCGGGCCATTGAATTGTGTCGGCTTATCATCGATTCAGGTCTCAAGGTGCGATACAAGATCAGTTCACGGGTCGATCATCTTGATGACGAGCTGGTCGGATATCTGAAGCGGTCGGGATGTCACCGGATCAATTTCGGTGTCGAGTCGGGTTCACAGAGGGTACTCGACTATCTGCAGAAAGGCATAAAGGTTGAGCAGATTCACCAGGCATTTCAACTGGCAAAAAAACACAGGATCAGTACGTTTGCTTATATCATGATCGGTACGCCGGTTGAAACGGATGAGGATTATGAGCACACAGCCAGACTTATCAGCATTGTCAAGCCGGATCATCTGCATTGCTCGATCTGCACCCCGATGCCAGAGACTCATTTGTATCGCACGTTGCTGAAAGAGGGAGGAATTTCGACGGATTACTGGCGGGAGTTTGCGGTGGCACCAACTGCTGAGTTCAGTACGCCGTTCTGCAATCCTCTTTACAGCGACGAGGAGCTTCGTGCAATGCAGAACTCCATTCAGAAAAAGTTCTATCTGCAACCGAGGGTGATTCTCAATGAGGTGAAACGCATGCGCGACCTCGAGACGGTGGTGAAGAAGGCTCGTCTGGCTTTCAAGGTGCTGTTAGGCTGAAACCGATCCAGTAATCTGTAAAACTAAATGACAGTGTATCCCAGAATATTTGTTGCGGGACATCGTGGCATGGTTGGTTCGGCGATCGTTCGCCAACTTAGAGCATCAGGTCATCCGGAGTCTTCTATTATTACCCGGCATTATGCAGAACTCGATCTGACCAATCAGGTTGAAGTCAATGGTTTTTTTGCCAGTGAAAAGCCTGACCAGGTTTATCTCGCTGCGGCAAAAGTTGGTGGTATTCATGCCAACAACACCTATCCGGCTGAATTTATCTA
>JAAXWL010000091.1 GCA_013334975.1 Chlorobiaceae bacterium | reverse complement strand
CACGAAATCAATCTCCTCATCAGGGCAAAGGAAAGCGTCCCCATACAGCGTCTGGTATTTCCGGCAAAGGTTTTCCAGCAAAACACGCGTGAACTCCGGGTCACCGGGATAGAGATACTGGGGATACTGCTCCGGCCCATGCTTGGTGGTACAGACCACAGGGGAGAGCATGATGAAGTGCATTTCATCAGAATATTCCGGAGGATCAAGTTTCCGCACCGTTTCGACATGAAACCGTTCATTACCGATCCAGACCACCGTTTCGCGCATCAGCCCGACGACAAGATGCTCGATAAACTCATCCTTGGGCGAAGAGATCGTCAGATGCAGCAACGACTCGCCGGTACTCATCGTGCCATTCTCATGCAGCAACCATTTCCGGCTGTGTGCCGGATAAAGCGGAGAAAAGGTAAATAGCTTGAACGCCCGGTTCTCAAGCCGGTACCCCTGCTCGTGTAAGCGCTTGGCATAATCACTCGAGCTCTGATCGACGATATTGTAGATGAGAGAAGAGATGAGGTGGCTGTTGTTGATCGGCAAGGTCACAGAACGCTTACGGTGACTCAGTTCGAGGGTAATACGCATATTAAACTCAAAATGTTGACTAAGTTTTTCCGGCTGATAGATGCAAGAGCATTCTGATCGCAAGTCATAAAATGCAACACGATTTTGGATACCTTTATTCCAGCAACAGAACTTGTTCGGCAGGATTCATCATGTTCCTTAACAACCTAATCCACAGGGTACAAAGTCAACACCGTTAGGAATGTGCTCTGGTTGTTTGAACTGGCTAAAGTCCATTATCGGTTATCAACTTGGAAATACTCATGCTTTGATATCTTTCATCCGATTTTTTTTTGAACAGTTCTATTTCCTTATCGATACGGTCGAGATGATCTCTTAGAAAGGTATTTCCGGTGCAGTTTCCGAATGTTTTTTTAAAACAAATAAGACTTGATACATGCATCGTAGAAATCAGCAAGTTCCTGAAATACCACCGCAAGGCATAATTCTTTTTACCGGTTCTGGTAAACAGCCTTGGCAGCCAGATTGCCCTTGCGAATTCAGTGCCGTAAAGGATGTCTTCAGTTTGCTGTTTCTTGACAGGAATCGATTTTAATGTGAGTTCTGGCAGTATATCTGTTTTCCACGAATTACTCAAGCCTGTAACGGCTTCGAGAAAACGCTGAAGTTCTTGACCGGTAGGGAGAAGATTATTCACCTGATCGTTTTGCTCCACGTCGAAGGCCGAAACTGAAAACATTCTGTAATCATGGACATCCTGCATTCCGGTCATTTCAGCTAACTGGTTGAGCAGCCCCCCAGCAACCGTTGTGAGCGAAGCGGCTTGGTTCCCATGTAGGGAGAATAGGGGATCAAATCGGAACTGACGGGCACGATCGACCAACTCTTCGATATTGCGACATCCGAAAATGTTAGCTGTGGCGACCAGCGATACACCATGCCGGTACAGATAGCCTTCGAACGAAACAATGTTTCGGGTGTTTGCAGGCTCAGTCGGCCACGAAACATCAACGTCACGACTCATCCCTCTGTGAAATGGAACAATTCGCGCAATACACCGGTTGGCTATATTGGTGATTGTATAGCCCATGACCGGATCAGATTTAAGATAATAGCGCCAAAAAGCGTTCCGCTTGTCACCTTTTCGCTCGCATTTCCACGGCAACGTAACCGGTAATGCGGATGACGGGAGGTAAAGCTCTTTGATCTTTTGCTTGACATCTTCAATACTCACAGGGAACGGAAAAAGGCTCACAGGAACATGATCCCCGAAAAGAGTAAGCGAAGATTTTGTCCAAATAAAGGCAATCTTGAGATGATAATTTTCAATTTGGTTTGTCATGGTCGATTGGTTATAATTCTCATGACTTCTTTGTCATTGCGGTTGCCACTCCGGCAATTCCTATTTGGAATACGACCGACGACATGGCCGGTTCCCAAGGGTTCCGGCCTTTTTTTATTCTGAAATAATCGAATAAAATGGACTTTCCGGGTTTTCCCTACTGCTGATTTTTGCCTTTTCTAATCTACATGGCTTTTTGATGAAACCATTCGTTTGTTTCCATTTCATTCCTAACAATCCTTTCCCTTCAGAAGCTGCATCGCGCCCATCACGGATGAGAGTCATTATATCATGAAGAGAAGTCATTCGATTGTTGATCCAAGTATTGAATTTATCCGGTATTTGATCGGCTGAAGGTTGCCATATGACCTCTATTGGAGGTATTATCCAGAGTTCTGAACTGCCGGCCCTATCTTTCTCGATTAAAAAGCCTTTTTCTTTGGTGGATGTCGTTACGAGGATTTCGAACCATGCAATTTTCCCTGATTCAGCTCTGGAAATTTTCTCAAGAATCATTTCGGGCGAGTCATCTGCCCTGTATTCTCTATGCCGGTAACGACTTTCTCTGATTAGTGTTTGACCAAACGTCAGAAGGCAGGTTGTCAACCACAAAAAAATCACAAAGATAGCACCTGTAAATGCCGAAAACGTCCACATCAGGAGAATATCGATAAATCCATATCCCCAGAGATAGCTGCGTTTTCCGTAAGGAGTGAATTGTGTTAAAAATGGATAAATCAACCAGGCGAACAATAAGGAAACCATGATCGCCACTACCCAGAAACGTGGATCCAGAAACTTGTCGCCTTTCAGCCATTCAGGGAACTTTTCCTTGTAGAATTCGGGGAAGCAGAAGAAGAACCCCATGCCGACAACGATGATGCCGATGAAACCTGGCAGCAACAGGAAAGCGACGGCATTCTGCAGGGCTCCCATTATCTGGCTTTCCCCATAAGCGCTTGATTTGATTTCGTAGAATACCGGCACATTGCCGTTAAATTGCCGTTCCGTGAGATTGCCTCTAAAGTGTACGTTAAACATGAGCAAGTGTTTACCGGGAACAACTTGATCATGAGTTTCGACAAAGATACCATAGATATTGGATGATCCAACAGGAATCGATGTCATACCCGGATAACGTAAAACAGTATCGGATCTGGAAAGAAAGGTTGCGTCATTGTACGCTGGCCTGATCTTCAGAAACGATGGATATTCAGCGACTGTAATGCTGTCGACAAAAAGTGTTGAATCAGACTTGTTTTGAACGAGCAGGTAAAGATAACCGGGACGGAAATCACTGATTTCGGTCATGGTTGAATGCACAGTAACGCAAACCAAAGGTTCTGTACCTTTAGGAGTGGCACCAAAAGTACCAAGATTACCGAAAACCGTAAGTGCGGCAATAAAAACGGAGCAAATGATCCCAAGCATTGAGGTATCTCCATGGTCGAAATCAGAGAACATACATTAATACTAATGATAACCATTTTGCCTGTTTTTTTTGCTTAGCACTGCTTTATTGCTGAAAGAGTTCCTATTTTTATATGAGAAGGCCAAAGAATGTGTTGAAGTACTTATTGCACAAAATTATTGTTCACTTCCAAAATCCCTCATATGCCGGAGAACACGGATATTGTCATGATCCCTGTCAGGACTCTAACTCCTATCTGGACAGGCGGAGCCTCGATAGGAAAAGTCGACAGGTTGCGTGAAACGGGAATTATCGGAAGTATGCGGTGGTGGTATGAAGTATTGGTCAGGGGGGTCGGTGGGTATGTTAGCGATCCGACAAGCCAGGAAAACAGTGGCCTTGATGTCGATGCATTCAATGCGCTTTCATTAGAAGAGCAACATGACCGTTTGTGCCTTCATGATACTGGTCTGTGTGACGTTTCGAGAATCTTCGGCACCACGAACTGGAAACGACAGTTTCGTATTCAGGTTATTGACCGCACAGCTCATGATGGAAATGTTCATAACGTGAGTTTCAGGAAAGATGGCCAAGAAAGAAAATGGTTTTTTCCTGAGAACATCAACGACAAGCCTCGTTCAGGTGACTTCACAATAAGTATCGTTCCTCTATCCGTTGATTTTGACCCATTGGTAATCAAGGGTCTTATTCAGTTTATTGCGGACTGGGCTTCATTGGGAGCGAGGGCTCAGATGGGATTCGGTGTCATCCAACCGTATGGAGATCGCCTTGATACCAGACCCCTGTTCGAGCATCTGAAAGGATTGCGCGGTACCCAGACCTATGCCGGCTATCCATCACTCGACGACTTTTTTTTCGTCCGTTTCAGGAAAAAAGACGGTAGAGATTTTGTCGAACAAGATCCCTTTCTGCTGAAATATGATTTGCGTAACCTTTTCAGAGATAGCAAGAAAATCCGTCATTTTGTGATGGGATCAATTAGTAAGCCATCTTACGCCGCAAAAATCAGGATGTCTCGTCCTTATGAACACGACGGGGTTTCGATTATCCGGCTATGGGGGTGGATTCCTGCTTGTTATCCTGACGGTTTGCCGATAAGTAAACAAGAGATCTGGAAGAAAATTTACACCCATCTTTTTGAAAATTACATAATAGAGCAGCATGTAGCATTGACCCCTCCTGATGGCACCAAAACGCCGAATGGAGATATAACCTCGTTTCTGGCAACGCTGCTCAACATCGGAGAGGAGATCGTTCATGCATGATTTTCATTCCTTTCGGATAAAGGCACCAATTTCGACCGGCATTGATGCACCCGGCACCCTCGAAAAACATCTTGAAAAAATGTTTGGCCTAGCGAATGATATAAATTGCTGTACTGATAAAAGAGATAAAAAAGAAAAGGAAGAATTGATATCTCAACTGAAAGCAAAAGCTCAAAATGCCGCCAGCATTGATCCCCACCTTTCTTGGCTTTGGACCCAGGCGATGGAAAACACAACTGAGCTTGAGTCCGAAAAGAAGCCGTATAAAACAGTAGCGAATGCCCTTCGCAAGGCATGGGATTCGAAGCTCGCTTTACGTGAAGGCAATTTCGATATGCTGGGGCGGTTTGACACGATTCCAGATATCAGCGAAGTGAAGAACCTGCCCTGCCTGAGCTTTATGCTCTCGATACCCTTCTGTCTCGCAAAACCATACATCAGTAAGGATGATGAACATTTTTACCTTATTGATAACCCGGTGAGGAAGGAGAAGCTTTTCGGAAATCCTATGGTACCATCAACCTCTTGGAAAGGTGCTATGCGCCATGCCTTGTTGCGCTTGAGCCACATACAGAAGAACCCGAAAGTTACTGATGACGCGCTTATCCGTCTTTTTGGCAATCATGATGCGTGTGCACCAGACGACTTCATATCTGGAAGGCTTCATTTTTTCCCCTCCTATTTTGACCGCTCTGCTATCGAAATCATCAATCCCCATGACCGGCAGCGAGGAACTGCCACGGCTCGCGGGCCGATTCTCATTGAGGCTGTCCCCGCATACAGGAAAGCGGTATTTACCCTGCTTTATCTTTTTACACCTGATCGGAGCAATCAATATGGCGACGAAAATCGGGCCATGCTCTTGGAAGATTTATCTACAATCGCCATAGGCATCAGGGCCATGATGACCGTTTATGGCTTTGGGGCCAAGACAAGCAGCGGATTCGGTGTGGCTCAAGAGCAGTTGCCCCGACCCGAGGGCAGGATTGCAATGCGGATCCCTGAACGGGAGATTCTCAATGGGGCAGGATCGGTGGCTTTGTGGAAGTTCAGCACCTTTAGCGACTTGTGTAACCTTGTCGAACATCTGTGCAAGACCTTGATTGACGGAGCGGAAAATGGATAGCCAGACCCACTCATTTTGCACCATTACAATCGAACAACGGCAAGCTATTCTCCTGCTTGAGGCGCTTGGTCTGATTCATGATATCGGCAAGTTTTCGGACAAGTTTCTTAAATCCATGTCGCTTGACGGTAAAGAATACGAGTTCAATTACGATCTTTTTGTCGATCCGAGAGCTATTGAGCTTTTTTCTAAAGTCACCCGCACGGTAACGGTTGGCGATGCTTCTGATATACTCAGGTCTTGGATGATACAAGCCGAGACGCCTGAAAAGTGTGCATTTTCGGAACGCACCGATCTTACGACCTATCTGAACGCTATTTCTATTACCGATTGGCACGGGACTGCATACACGCTAGCGGAACTTGCACCATTCGTGATGAATCCCAGTTATACAAACGACAACAAATACAAATGGAACGCTTTGCTTGGCAAGCCAATGACCCCTGGCCTGCTCATCGGTTTCATGCATGGTGCTGCTCACATCGACAAGGAAGATTCTCAAGATAAGCAAACCTATAATGACCTTAACCGTGCGACGCCATTCGGCCACGAAACATCTATTGCGTGCGGGGTTTCGTCGGACATCTTGAAACAATTGCCTCTGCAAAATCTGGCAAACGTAACAGATAGCTTGGAAAAGCGGAGGGAATGGCTCAATGCTATGCAGGTCGGCATGAAACAGGCGATAGCCGATACCCGGAGGCCTCAGAACGATGTGACGCTCTGGGACTGGGGCTATCTCGTAGCTTCGCTTACCAAGGCCGCGGCGCACTATCTTTTCTTCTCGACAAATGCAGCAACTTATTTTGACGAGATACCGCTTGTTGTTCTTCGGATCAATATCGACATGCTTGGTCTTTACGCCGAAAGTGACAGGATCAGTGATCTTCTTGGCAAGAAAGACGATCTGAAACAAGCTTTCGATGAGGTGCGGGAGAAACTTGAATACGACTGGGTGCTGGGCAACCTGCTTTTCCATGATGAAACAGGGGCTTACTATCTATTACCTGGTAATATTTTGACGCCCGAAAAAGAAATAGGTCTTCGTGAAGAGATTCAGAAATGCTTCCCTGACGATCTCCGCCCGCGCGTTCATCTGGGCAATCCAGTCACAGCAAGAGATTTTGACAAGAGACTCAATCAGGACAATGACAAAAGGAAAGCTGCGATCAGGGAATTCATATCGAATCCTCGCAAGCTTGCTTTTGAAGAGCCGCCGGTTCAATTCGGAAATAATCTCTACCTTTTCGAAGAGGAGTGGACAGGAAAACGGCCCAAAAATGCTGAAATTTGTACAGTCTGCGGCAAATACCCTGTCGGATACCCGGACGTGGGCGTGAATGGGAGCAAATATAAAAAAATCGCTTCATGGGCCACTCATGACAAGGCCAAGGAACGCCATGTCTGCTGTTACTGTCTTCAAAGACGAGGCCGGAGAGCAAAAGAATGGGGCAAAGCTTTATCGGATGTATCGGATAAACAGATCGGCACGACCGTGTGGATTGATGAAGTTGCCGATGGCAATGGTCGAATTGCCCTTTTTACCGGAATGTTTGGATTGGACGACTGGCTTGACGGTAAGGCGCTGGAAACCACCCATGTCTCTAAAAAGACGCCGAAACAGACTTCGCCCTCAAGACTCTTCAGAATCGCCGAAACAGCACGCGCTTTCTGGGAAACGCTTTGTGGTGACCCGTTGAACGAATCATCGGGAATCCGCGATTTTAGACTTAGGCTTGTGCCAGACCCATCACAGAAACTTGATTTGGGTAGTTTCCACACCTACGAACTGGTGTGGAAGAACAAAAGGATCGGTGTGGTGTGGGATGGCCGAAGTTTTCTGACAACTGAGAACCTAGAGGCCGCCTCTCGACTTTTTGGCCTCGAACCCTACGAGATATGCGAATATCTTAAAAATGAACCATGCGTGCTCAAGCTTCCGTCGTCGTTTGGAAGTGCAGGAAAAGTGGTGAACGCCAGGTTGAGTCTTGCATCCGTAGAAAATGCAGGTACTTACTATCCTGCCATACCTTTGATCGCCGAACCATCGGTATGTATGGCTCTGCTGCCTGCAGAGCGTGCACTCGATTATGTCAGAAAAGCGATCCAGGCTTACTCTGACGAAATGAACCGTGTACAGGATCGTCTTCCCCTTGGTATCGGCCTGGTGTTTTTTCCATCCAGGACCCCTGTGCGGAGCATCATGGAAGCCGGACGCTCAATGCTTGGAATGCTTAGCAACAATAGTGAAGAGGACTGGTGCCTTCAAGATGTGAAAAAATCGGATGATGGCCGTGCATTCATATTCACCAACCACAAAGAACTCGGTTTCAAAAAAGGATTCATCAGGAGAGATTCCAGCAACTATTTAATAGACCCTTGGTATCTGTGGCATCGGGTTGTAAATGAGGATGATACTATTACCATCAAAGAGTTTGACACTATTTCAAAAAATCAGAAACTGAGAGTCAAGCCTGGCCGTTTCGATTTCGAGTTTCTCGATACTTCCGGAAGGAGATTCGACATCAGCTACGACCAGAAAGGCAGGCGGCCCAAGCCTTCACGTCCCTGGTACCTTGCTGATGTGCCAAGGTTACTTGACCTCTGGAAAGAACATTTCGGCTTTTTGAGCCCTTCGCAGCGAACTCAGGTTATAGGGTTGATCGAAAACAAGCGCAGGGAATGGGAAATCCTTTTGGGGCTTGATGAAGATGAACAAGGTAAGCCACAACTGGATGTATTTCGCCGGTTCGTTGAGGACACACTTGCCGGCGCAAACTGGCCGAACGGCCATTTATGGCAATCCCTTTCCAATTCTGTCATCGAACAACTTGTCATAGCTGGTGTTGATGGATCACTACGGGACTTGGCCGAATTGCACACTTTCATTATGAAAGAATAAACTTAAGGAGGATCGTCATGTCAGGCAAACTGCCAAAATTTCTGCGCCGAACCTATTTATTCTTCTGTACTGACCCTGTTCATGTGGGAACTGGTGGATATCGACTTGGTCGCGTTGACAACAGCATGGTAAGGGAACCTGGTACCAATGTTCCAAAAGTTCCCGGCACGAGCCTGCATGGGGCGGCACGCGCATATTCCGCGTCGATCTATGAAAAGCCCGAATGTGCAGGTCAGGGCCAGCCAGACCAAAAAACGAACAATCCAGGACATTGCGGCACCTGTAAGATCTGCTACACTTTCGGGTTTACTACCTCTACACAGAACAGTCAGCCTGCTCGATCGGGCGCGGTGAATGTGTTCGACGCCCTTGTGCTGCTCTTTCCTGTCCATTCCATGCACGGACCGTTATGGATCACCACTCGTTCCAGGCTTGAAGCAGCAGGCTTCGATGTTCCAGAGCCCAGCCCGGAAACCATTCTACCGGTATTTCAACACGAAGGCAAGCTCAACCTTGGATGGCTCATGTTCGATACGGGAAGAAAGATCACGATGGTTCCCCGCAAACTGGATCTTTTCAATGTTAATTGCGATCAGCGCTGGAAGGAAATCGCTGACAAAATCGTCGTAGTTCACGAATCCATATTTAGCCACTTAGTTAACAGCAACATGGAAGTGCGCACATCAGTGTCAATCGATCCTTTCCGTGGTGCTGCTGTTGACAAGGCACTCTTTACCTACGAAGCACTGCCGAGAACCACAGTGCTTATTGCGGATGTCGTTCTGGATAATTACCCGAACGAAAGTTTTGACGGCAATAAACAGGCCGATCATACGCACAATAATAATCTGTTACCTGAAGGAACCAAATGGGACAGCCCCATTGATGTTCTTCACTCAGGTTTAGGAATGATCGGGTTGCTTGGAGTGGGAGGGATGGGCACGAGAGGATTCGGAAGGATGTCGATTCTTGGTAAGCCCGAGGAGGTCATCTATAAGGTGGAGGCAGCATCATGAATACTGAAAAACATCGCATCAACCTCGATTTCTTTGCTGCAAAACATGCTCAGGTGGTCGTGGGAAAGGATAGCGAAGGAAAGGGAACGATTGTGACGAAGGCAATTGGTGTTCTTCAGGAGCACGGCGTTTATGCCTTATTCCTCTATCTTCTTGCAAAGGAAGGGGCAAAAGGCAGGGTATTGACTGACGAAATGATTGTGCTTCTTCATGAGGTGGGGTTTTGCCATAAAGAGGGGAACCCCCCGGCAACCATATCCGACATTCTATCCCATGTGAACGAAAATATTTCTAACACCTCGCTTCAGCGCCTCATCTTTGCCAAGGAACTTCTTGAACAGATGCTTATCTACATCCGTTACGGAGAAGAAGCGAGAGTAACACCGAAAGAATCAGGAGCAACGCCATGAGCTGGCATCCATATCATGTGGTTTTTCAGCTTTGCTCACCGCTTCATATCGGAGCCGGAGAGGTCGGCAACGTTCAGCGGACTTATCCCTACGTGACTGGCAGGGTGTTTTGGGGAGCGCTTACTATGAGGCTTACCAGAAACGCCATCTATTCCGGAATGGGAACAACCGACAGCGATCCATATGTTGCAACCGGCAAAAAAGTGCACGATGAAATCGCTTATACCTACTTTTATCCAGCTATTGAATCCGGCGAAGATTATAAAGTTATCTGGCCTTGGCCTCAATATGATTATACAAACACCAAAGACATTCATCAGGTCGATAAAGAAGACTGTTTGGCTTCAACAGCTGATTCAAAACGACTACTGATCAGAAGCTATGCATCCACGGCAATTGACTCTGCCTCTCAGGCCGCCGCAGAGGCGCTGCTTCACGAGTCAGAATTCATTGCTCCTTTTACTATTGAGCGGGAAAGCCGTCAGGTCTATTTATCAGGCTATGTTTTCATCAAGGACGGCTGCTCTTTCGAATGGGAAAAAGCCCTTGAGAATGTTCAGTTCGGTGGTGATCGCTGTTACGGATGGGGTCGGGTTTTCCTTAAGGATCACAAAAAATGCGAACCATCACTTTTCGGAGGAATCGCCTCATTCGACGGTTCAGGTGAAAGACCGAGAATAGCACTTACCAAAAGCACACCATATCTATTAGCTCATACAAAAGCAGAAAACACAAGCGCCAATGGCGATATTGAACCGCTTGTCGGCAGGCTCTGGCAATTGGGTGCTGGTCAGAGCGTAGAGTTTTCTGGGATCTGCTTCCGCCCAGGAAGCACGATTGCCATTGAAAATGCGTCTTTCACCATCGGGCCCTATGGGGTCTGGTCTCCTTGTAACACTGCAACTAACAAAACAACGTGAATAAGCGGCAAGCAGAATAAACGTAAAATTCAGAACGCCTATCCTTCCAATTTCTTTCCTTATCACTTTCAAGTATTTTTGTTACAGATATAACTGACGGTTCTGCAAACAGAAATCCATTAACGATCTTGTTGAAGAATTCAGAACTATTGTGGATTCTCTTACGCTCTATATTCTTAACAAGGGCGTTTTGAGAAACAAGGATTTCTATTACCGAAAAGACAAGCCGGGCTGTTTTCTGTCTGAC
>JAAXWL010000165.1 GCA_013334975.1 Chlorobiaceae bacterium | reverse complement strand
CCAAACCAGTTCAGCTTCAACTCTCCGTATGGCGCCTGTCCCGAGTGCAACGGACTCGGCGACATCATGCAGCTTTCGGCTGAACTGATGGTACCCGATACCCGCCGATCTCTGGATGAAGGGGCAATAGAACCCTTCGGTAAACCGGGTAAACGCAATCTCTGGCAGGTTATCAGGGCGATCTCCAAAACCTTTGGATTCTCGCTCTCCACACCGGTCGCCGGCATACCGGTAGAAGCACTCGACATCCTGCTCTACGGCTCAGGCAGCCGCACCTTCGACATCGGCTATTCCTATGCAGGTAAAGAGCATCTCTACCCTCAGACCTTCCAGGGGGCCGTCCCCTATGTTGAAGAGGTGCGAGTGAACGCCAGCACACCAAAGCTCAGGGAGTGGGCGGAAAGTTTCATGATCCGCCAAACCTGTCCGGTATGTGGAGGCGCCCGCCTGAAGCAGGAGAGCCTTCTGGTGAAAATTGACGGTCTGAACATCGCTGAGGTCGAAGCCCTGCCGTTGCCTGATGCCCTCGGATTCTTCATTGCCCTGCCAGCAAAGCTGACCCCGAAAGAGCTCTTGATCGCCACTCCTGTGCTGCACGAAATCACCAAACGACTGGAATTCCTACTTAACGTGGGTCTCGGCTACCTGTCGCTCGACCGGAACTCGCTGACCCTTTCGGGTGGTGAGGCACAACGCATCAGGCTGGCCTCTCAACTTGGCTCGCAACTCAGCGGCGTACTCTACGTGCTCGACGAACCGAGCATCGGCCTGCACCAGCGCGATAACCACAAGCTGATCGATTCGCTGCACCGCCTGAGAGATCTGGGCAACACGGTGCTTGTTGTCGAACACGACAAAGACACCATGCTCCAGGCCGACGAGATCATCGACCTGGGCCCTGGAGCGGGTGAACACGGAGGCCAGATTGTAGCCCAGGGAACAGCAGAAACACTCGGGCCGAACTCGGTCACTGCCGGCTATCTGAACGGAACGCTCTCGGTATCGGCCCCACCGGCATCCGGCGATAAAGGAGCAGAAAAGCTCTGCCTGAAGCTGAAGGGGTGCCAGGGCAACAATCTGAAAAACGTCGAGGCGGTTTTTCCGCTCGGCTCGCTCATCAGCATCACCGGAGTGAGTGGCTCCGGTAAGTCGACGCTCATCAACGAAACCCTCTACCCGCTGCTTGCCCGCCACTTCTACCGTTCGAAAATCCTTGCCTTGCCCTGCAACGGAATCGAAGGCATCGAGCACATCGACAAAGTCGTCAATGTCGATCAGTCCCCCATCGGGCGAACACCACGCTCCAATCCGGCCACCTACACCGGCGCGTTCACCTTCATCCGCGACTTCTTCACCCGCCTGCCCGAAGCGCAGATTCGCGGCTACAAGGCGGGGCGCTTCAGTTTCAACGTCAAGGGTGGTCGTTGCGAGGTATGCCAGGGGGCCGGAACGAGAAAAATCGAGATGAACTTCCTGCCGGACGTGTACGTACAATGCGAGCACTGCAAGGGAGAGCGCTATAACCGTGAAACCTTGCAGGTTAAATACAAAGGCCGCTCGATTGCCGATGTGCTTGAAATGCCCATAGAAGAGGCCGCTGGATTTTTTGAGGATTTCCCCCGTATCCGAAGGATACTCTCAACCATGCAGAGCGTAGGTCTCGGCTATCTCAAGCTCGGACAGCCATCGCCCATGCTCTCCGGAGGCGAGGCGCAACGCATCAAGCTCTCGGCAGAGCTGGCTAAAATCCAGACCGGCAAAACGCTCTACATCCTCGATGAACCAACCACCGGGCTGCACTTCCAGGACATCCAGCATCTGCTTGAAGTGCTCCGCAAGCTGGTGGACAAAGGTAACACGGTCATCGTCATCGAGCATAACCTCGACGTTGTCAGAAACAGCGACTGGATCATCGATCTTGGCCCTGAAGGGGGGAATGGCGGCGGTATGATTGTCGATACGGGCACGCCAGCAGAAATTGCCAGAAGCAGCGTTTCACATACGGGCCATCACCTCATGTTCGATTATGGCGAAACTCTGAGCGAAACGAGCTGACCGGCAACAATCAAATTCCGGATACCATGAGCACCACCGATCAAACCCCCACATGCCAGGTTTGCGGCCAGAAAAAGCGAACCGAACTGAGAAGAGCCTTGATCGTCCGGCCTGCCGTATCGAGAATCATCCACGACAAAACGGGCAGTTGGGACGAGAATGGCTGGATATGCATGAACGACCTGCAAAACTACCAGCACCTCTATGTCGAGTCGCTGCTCGAAGAGGAGAAGGGAGAGCTGACCGTGCTTGAAAAAGAGGTTATCGAAGGCCTCAGAAAACATGAAATCCTTGCGGCAAACCCCGAAATTCATTTCGAAAAAACATTGACTCTCGGTCAACACCTTGCCGATATGATTGCCAGTTTCGGCGGAAGCTGGAGGTTCATCATCATCTTCGGCGTATTCATCGCCATCTGGATCGGAGTGAACCTCCTGACGCTCTTTTCAAAACCGTTCGACCCATTTCCTTTTATCCTGCTCAACCTGATCCTTTCCACACTTGCAGCCATCCAGGCGCCCGTAATCATGATGAGCCAGAACCGGCAGGAAGAGCGCGACCGCCAGCGTGCCATCTACGATTACAAAATCAACCTCAAGGCAGAACTTGAAATCCGCCAGCTCCACCAGAAAGTCGATCACCTGCTTTCAAACCAGTGGGAGAGACTGGTCGAGATTCAGGAAATACAAATGGAGCTGATCAACGAACTGAGGGAGAAGAAGTAGCGAGGGGGAGGGGGAAAACGCTTGATACGTTATCGCTCCAACCATTCAAACTCTTAAACAAATAGGGGTAGGGAAGGCTCTCGCCTCCCCTCCCTCCGAACCGTGCAGGCGGTTCTCCCGCACACGGCTCTCCGGTCGATAGTTTCAGCATCGTGATTGGCTCGCATTCAGCCACGCTTCATGCA
>JAAXWL010000090.1:10465-11270 GCA_013334975.1 Chlorobiaceae bacterium | reverse complement strand
AAGATGCGCAGCGCGGATGGCGGAGTTGTGCACCTGCTGAAGGCTTTCAGCGAAGGGTCCGGTATTGTTGATATCGTCGAGAACCAGTTCGGTATGGCCGAGAATCGAGGTGAGCACATTGTTGATATCGTGGGCTATGCCTCCGGCAAGCTGGCCTATCAGTTCCATTTTCTGGGACTGGTGAAGCTGCGACTGGAGTTTTTCCCGTTCCTGCTCCTCATTTTTACGTTCAGTGATATCCTGTACGATGCCGAACAGGTCGATCGGTTTGCCGGTTTTGTCCAGCATGAATCCGCATGCGGACCATATCCAGCGAATCTCTCCGTCTCTTCTCCGGATTCGGCACTCCATGGACCAGTCGGATTTATTCAACCTCGCCTCTTCATGGATCCTGTTGACCTGCTCGCGCTCTTCGGGGACTACATGATCGAGGAACATCTCGTATGTCCATTTCGGAAGGAGCGAATCGTATCCGAAAATCCGGTCGTGTTCAAGTGTGCGTTTCGTCGTTCTTTTTTCAAGATCCAGGTCCCACCACCCGATGCCGCTTTTTTCAAGGGCGAAAAGGAGCTGCGCCCTGCTTTTTTTCAACTCCTCTTCCGTTTGTCGGCGTTCGGTGATATCGATGATTGTGCCGATGTAGCGAATCACCTGGTCGTCATCATCCCGAACAGGCATACCTCGTGCCATCAGCCAGTGGAGTGAGCCGTCCGGGTGGCTGACGCGATATTCGATGTTTACCTCACGAGCATGATTTTTTGCTTCATAAAGGGCGGTGAGGGTATGTTGGCGATCTTCGGGATGA
>JAAXWL010000090.1:0-10455 GCA_013334975.1 Chlorobiaceae bacterium | reverse complement strand
AGCCCAAAGTTCATCTGACCAGAAGCTGCTGCCGCTTTTGAGATCCCACTCCCAGACTCCGGCACGCGCTGCCCCGAGTGCCTGGTTCAGGCGCATACGGTTTTTTTTCAGCTCACTCTCGATGCGTTTGATGTTGGTTATGTCGATTCCTATTGCCAGGACGAAAGGCTCTCCATCGATCATGATCCGCCGGCCATTGGCCAGGCGCCACTCATAATCTGTTTTCCCATGGTAAATCACCCTCGTTTCCGCACTCTCTTCGACACCATTTTTCAAGATGTTCAGAAACTTCCTCCTGATAAGGCCCCTGTCATCAGGATGGATGGAGCCGAACGAATCGGTGCCATGCATTTCAGATTCAGGTTTTCCGAAAATGACGTCCCGGGTGAAGTTGTTCCAGCCGACCAGGCAGCCACGGGCATCCATAATGTAGACTGAACCCGGAATGGCGTCGAGGAGCGCCTTGTAGAATAACAATGGCATCTCCCTCTGGTCAGGAAGGATATCGGGGGAGGGCATATGGTTGCTCTGTTTCGGCATCGCAGAGGGTTTGATCTCCATGGATATGAAGCAAATTTCACGCTTTCCCGTAATCGTAGAGGTCGCCTCAAAGGGCTCTATCCAGCACCGTTGCCTACAGGAATGTACTGATAGGATATAGGTGATATGCGTAAAATAATTTTACACATTTTTATCCATATACCGAAATATTACTGCCGTTAAATATTCGAGACTTTACGACTTGCCTCGTTCGGATCAATTGGGGCTGCGATCCGAACGAGGGGAGGGTCTGCTTTGAAAGCGCTCTTACAGGCTCGTCACGTAGAAGCAGGCAAACTTGAGGTAGCTTGTCTCCGGCATCGACAGCAGGATAGGGTGGTCCGGTGGCTGCGAGTTTCGGCAGATGAGCCTGAGATGCTTGCCGGCCTGCATCGCTCCGAGGTGGATTGCCGCCAGGAAGTCCTCTTCGGAGACGTGGTGGGAGCACGACGCCGTGGCCAGGAATCCTTCGTCCCTGACCAGTTGGAGGCCGAGCCGGTTCAGCTTGGCGTAGGCTTTGAGCGCTGTCGGGATGGTTTTGCGGCTTTTGGTGAAGCTCGGAGGGTCGAGGATCACCACATCGAATGCGCGGTTCTCCTCTTTGAGCTTCGCCAGCGATTCGAAGGCGTCAGCGGCGATGATGGAGAAGTTGCTGAAATCGTTCATGCGAGCATTCTGCTCTGCCCTTTGCAAGGCATCCTGCGAGATGTCGATCATGGTTGTCGAACGGGCACCTGCACGCATGGCGTTGAGCGCGAAGCCGCCATCGTTGGTGTAGACATCAAGCACATCGGCATCGTCCGAATATTTCCTGATGATGCGCCGGTTTTCACGCTGGTCAAGGAAGAATCCTGTTTTTTGCCCTGAGCACTTCGGTGATGACCGGAAGGTGCCTGTCCATGCCTGCCGAGAAAGACTGAATGACGAAGGCCCTGTCGAACCGGTCGATAATGAGTCCGGGAAGTCCGTCAGACTCGCCGTGCACCAGGCGCCATGCGTTGGTTTCTGTTTCGGGGTAAACCTTTTCGCGGAGCGTGAGGGCTTCAAGGATTTTTCTTTTGAAGAAATTCTTGTCGGGCTGTTCTTCGTTCCGGGTCAGGAGCCGGAATGCGATCAGCGACTGGGGATTGAAGAATCCTGTGCCGAGAAGGCGTTCGTCGTGAGTGAAGAGCCGTACGGTTTCGCCGGCGGCGATATCGCGGGGGACCTCCCGGAGTTCGTTGCTGAATACCCACAGGTGGCCGGTCAAAAGCCGCCGGTGCTCTTTTGGTTTGAGGTACAGTGAGTGCATTATATCAAAAACTCCCGGTTTCATGTTTTGATGGAGGAAGGAATTGATGTAAAATAACATTTCGGAGCTATCAACCCCATCCAGGTAGAAGATTCTGCAATTGGAGCGGGTTGAGCGTATGATGAAGGGATGACGACTGGACGATGAACATGTGAAGGAGACGCTGATGAAAAGGGGAATGTGTGGCTTATGCCTGATTGTACTGCTTGCCGTTGCAGGATGCTCCCAGATGGAAACGGTAACCAGGGTCTCCGGGCCTGACCGCCAGAAGGTGGTGCTTACGGAAGAGCTCAAAAACCTCTACCGTGAGGTGGCGATCGGTTCGGGTATGATCAATGCGCTTGACGGTTATGCCGATCTTTACCTCCAGACCCCGAATCGCAATGCAAAGGCATATTGTACGGTTCAACTCCAGAAATCACAAAATGCCCGGCTCATCGTTACTGCAGGTATCCTGGGCTGGCCTGTGGCCGATATGCTCATCAGGCCCGATTCACTTTTCGTTCACGACATGCTGAACAACAGGATGCTGGTTGGCCGCAACAATGGCGAGAACCTCGGAAAGATCATCGGTATCAGGGCGGGGTTCGGCCAGTTGACCGAAACTCTTTTCGGCATCGCCGATATGACTGAGCCGGTCAATGCCATCGAGTCGGTTCGACAGGGCGGGGGTAAGGTCGGCTATATGGTCAGGTCAGGCAGCGGAACAAAGGAGCTGCTGGTAGACCAGGCTTCAAAAGTGCTGGAAGGGGTTACGCTGTTCGATCGGTCCGGTCGGAAGAGCGTCGAGTTCCGGTTCATCGGTTCGCGGATGCAGCCCTCCGGAACAGGCCAGGTGAGTATGCCGAAAGAGATCGACATGACCCTTTTCCGCGATAATGAAGTCGAAGGTTCAAGGAGCTTGCGGGTGGTTTATGACGAAAAGGTACTCATCAATTCGCCAGGCTTCGCCATCAAGTTCAGAAGACCCGCGAAGGCCAGGACGGTGAATCTGGACGATGTGGAGCAGATGCCCTGGCTCTGAGAAGGGTTGCCCCGGATTTCAGGTCAATTTTTTCGATGTAAAGCAAACACATTGTCGTTGCAGGAGAAAAGGGAAGATTTTGGACTGAAGTCCTAAGAGTGATATTTCTTTTTTCTCTTTGTCCCCGGGCTGAAGCCCGGGGCAACCGGGGATGGAGAAGGTCTGAATGTCCGTCGTCCCGACGAGTCGGGATTCCGGTTTCTGCGCTCCGTTCGCCTTGCACTCGAATCGCACACGACGGTTAATAGAGCTTATATCGCTGAGAAGCTTATTTATTATGATTATTTTTATTGCTTTTTCTCAGCGAAAGGCGGGTATGAAACGCAAAAGGCCCCGTGGTTCGGGGCCTCTGTCGATTGTGGGGCGATGGGTTATTTCGCGGCCAGGTAGTTGTCGTTGGCGAACTTCCAGTTCAGGAGATGGTCGATGAGTGCGGCCACATGGTCGGGGCGCCTGTTCTGGTAATCGAGGTAGTAGGCGTGCTCCCAGACGTCTACGCAGAGAAGGGGAGTCTGGCCGCTGGTCAATGGAGTCTGTGCATTGCCGGTCTTGACCACCTTGAGCGTTCCGTTGTCAAGCACGAGCCATGCCCATCCGCTTCCAAACTGGGTTGCGGCTGCATTTTTCAGCTCTTCCCTGAACTTGTCGACACTGCCGAAATCTGCTACGATTTTGGCTGCTATTTCGCCTGTCGGTTCACCGCCGCCGTTCGGCGTGAGTGAATTCCAGTAGAATGAGTGGTTCCAGGCCTGTGCACCGTTGTTGAAAACACCGACCTTTGCTGGATCCGCAGCCGTTTCGGAGATTACCTCCTCAATGCTTTTGGTATCGAACGGGGTTCCTTCTACAAGTCCATTGTAGTTTTTGATGTAGGTCGCATGGTGCTTGCCGTAATGAAAACCGATGGTCTGTGCCGAAATGTATGGTTCGAGCGCGTTGTCGGCATAAGGAAGGGCAGGTTGCTGGTATGACATGGGATGATATGATTATTATGGTTGAACAAACTCTACTGGAAAGTAACGCTTTAACGGGGCTCCTGGGTTTTTAGTTTCAGAGGGAGTAAAAATAATTCAAAACTCTTTAAGGACAATCAATTGTCGAAGATGATGAGGCTGATGATCAATCGTATACATGGCGTTTTTCGACGCCTTCCTGGTTTTCTTGTTTTTGGAATCCTCCTTGTTGGCTGCGGGTTGCAGGGACGCCCTAAACTTGATGCCGCAGACATCCGTTTCGCCGCCTTTTACAGCGATTACCTCAGTCGTTCGGGTGTTTCGACCAAAGGCGGGGCAGTTCCATCGCAAACGATCAGCTCCGTAGGGCTCGATACGCTATTTGCCCGGCACGGCATTGACCAGAAGGGTTTTGACGCAAAACTCCAGGCCTATTCGCGTAACCCGCAACTCTGGCGCGAGGTGCTGGAGCAGGTACGCAGGAACCTTCATAAAGGGGAGTAGGCTGCCATGGAACGCTTACCTTTGCTGGTCGGGGTGACCGGTGGTATCGGGAGCGGCAAGAGTACGGTCTGCGCCATTCTTGCCGAACTTGGCTGCGAGCTTTTCGAGGCCGACAGGGTCGCAAGGGATCTTCAGCTGGAGGATCCTGAGGTAGTCAGGGGTATCGAAGAACTTTTCGGCAGCGGAGTTTACTCCCGTGACGGGTCAGGCAGGCTTTCCATCGACAGGAAGTCCATCGCATCGGTGGTTTTTTCCGATTCCATCAAGCTGGCGGCGCTCAACAGCCTTATTCATCCGAAGGTCCGGGAAGCTTTTATCCGTGAGGTAAGGCGTTGTGCCCACCAGGGCAAGCAGATCCTGTGCAAGGAGGCGGCGATTATCTTCGAATCAGGCCTGGAAGGCGAACTCGACCGGATCATCGTAGTGGCCGCAAACAACGGATTGAGGTTAGAACGTGCTGTCGCGCGAGGTCTCGGGAGTCGCGAGGAGATTCAGAAGCGGATGAAGGCTCAGTGGCCGCAGGAGAAGCTGATCGAACGGGCACATTACGTGATTTTCAACGACGGAACCATCGACGAGCTGCGATCGCAGACCAAACAGGTCTACCAAAGCCTGCTGACCCTGATTCCCCGGGAGTAGGGCTCAGTATAAAGGGCTAAGAATAGAATCAGTTTTACATTCAGGAGTTCACGACAGTTCGGGAAGACGGACATTCAGCTCTTACCCTCTTTTCAGGTGCCTCAGGTTTCAATCTTCCATATTCAGGATGACTTTAGTCGTCCGGACGTTCAAATCTTCTCCCTCTTCAGTTGCCCCGGACTGAAGTGCGGGGCAACTGGAAAAGGGATGGTAAAGTCGATCATTCTGTTGTCCTGGCTTTCAGCCCGCAGTGAAATCCTTTAGTGTAAAAGATTAACAGATGTCCGTTATGCGATAGCCGAAGCCAGCAACGGCAGTGAGATTTTGTACCTGTATGAGGTGTCGGCGTGCGAGTCGGGGAACTCTTCGTAACGGTGTGCGATGCCGAATTCAGCGGCCCGATCCGAAAACCGGCGGTGACCGAACTGAAGGTTGTATTCGTCCTGCGATCCGCAGTCGAGAAAGAGCAGGCGGAGTGAGCCGAGAGCATTGCGGTAGCGTTCGTTTTCGATCATGACCAGCGGATCGAACTGCCGCCACAGTTCCCATAGCTCAGGGATCGGCTGGCAGGTGCGCGTATCGAACGGTAGCTTCATGTTCTCAGGCGCACACTTGCCCGGATCCGGTGAGTAGGCGGCAGACATGGCCATCATGTCGAGAAGGGCGAACTCCCCACGGGGTTTCTTGTCAAGGGATTCCCAGTTCATGAAAAACGCCGAAAGGCTTCCGCCATATTTCTCGAGGGTGCGAGCTGCGTTCGGGAAGTTCGGCCGGTAGCAGAGGTCGAAGTCCATGTCGCCGCTGTGGCATGCCACAGCCGAGAAGAGGCAGGGATGTCTCATGCCGAGCCGTATGGCGCCGAAACCGCCCGACGACTTGCCCGCGACGGCTCGATGCCTGGCTTCCGGAAGCGTAGCGAAGCGGTTGTCGATCCAGGGGATCAGCTCTTCGGTCAGATAGGTTTCGTAGAGGCCTGTGGCCGCAGAATCGACATACTGCGATCCACCGTAACGCGTCATGCAGTCCGGCAGCACCAGTATGGTTTCCGGCATGAGCCCCTGGCGGATCAGTGCGTCGGCGGTTTCCGGTACGGTCGGACGACCGAAGCTGAAGTTCAGAAAACTCGTCCCGGTTGATGCGAACCCCGCGAGCAGGTAGATCACGGGAAAACGTTTCGTGCCGTCGTAGGAGGGCGGAAGGTAGACCGGCACCCTTCTTGCTGCCGGATCTCCCAGTGCGTTGCCTTCCAGCGTGGAGCCGGGAACCGTTTCGAACACCACGTTCGGGAGGTCGGGCGGCTCAAGGCTCATATGTTCTCCTGTATCATCTCTCTGTTTTTCTTCCTCTGTACGCTGCCTGAGATGAAGATGCTCACCTCATAAAGTATGATCATCGGTACGGCGATGACCAGCTGGGTGACCATGTCGGTCGATGGCGTTACGACAGCAGCGATCACAAGCATGGCGACAACGGCGTGGCGGCGGTAGAAGCGCATGAACGCAGGAGTCAGCAACCCGATTTTCGACAGGATGTATGATATGAACGGCAGTTCGAACACGATTCCTGCCGTCAGGAGCGTGCCGAGAAAGAAGCTGATGTAATCCTGTACTGAAATGTTGTTTTTGATGAGGGTGGAGCCGAACCCGGCGAAAAACTTCAGCGAAATCGGCAGCAACACAAAGTAGCCGAAAGCGATACCGGTAAAAAAGCAGATCGATATGAAGAAGATGATGAACTTGCTCGCGTTTCGCTCCTTTTCATGCAGGCCGGGTTCGACGAATTTCCATATCTGCCAGACGAGGAAGGGGAACGAAAGAATGAGGGCTGCGAAAAGCACTGCCTGTAGATAGAGCGAAATCTGCCCGTAAGGCACGAGGTTCTGGAGCGAGAGGTTCGGGCCGCTCTGTTTCAGCGGGCCGATGAGCACCTCGTTTACAAGGAAGTCCGCATAATATGCGCAAATCAGTGTGGCTACCAGGAACGCGATGCCGCCCCTGACCAGGCGCCAGCGGAACTCTTCGAGGTGGTCGATGAATGACATCCCCTGACTTTCGCTACCCTCGGCAGCCGGCTCTTCCGTCCCATTCCCGCCATCGTCGTCAGCTATGGTTTCGATGGCTGTTTCTGCAGGCCTGGAAATGAGGTTCTCCGCATCTCCTGTCGGCTCTTCCGTAGAACCATTGATTTCCGGTTTACCGCTCTTTTCTGAGGTCGGGATCATTTCGCTTCCGGTATCCGCACTGCCTCCGCTTTCGTCCTTCCGGGGTATTGATGAATCGCTTTCGTTGATCATGTGGAATTACTGGGCCTTTGTCGTGAAGGCAGCCAAGGTTTGAAAAAACTAAAGGAGGATGTCGGGGCGGGCGTGACCAGGCAGGTACAAAGAGCCCGTAATCCGTTTCATAGTAATAAAGATAGGCATTGTGCGCAAATGGTTTTTTCCCCCTCTCCGGGATGCTTCCCGGTCAGGGGAACTTCCGGGCTCCCGGAGGGATTTTTATAATCATGGAAATATCAATAACTTCTCACGATTTTGAACGTAAGCCGATCATATCGGGCAATCATAACTGCGGCTTCATTTAACTGTCATGGGCGCATTGCGCGTCTGACAAGCTGAGCAGCCACTAAGCAACAGAATCTGTGGATATTAAAGAGGTTACCTCTTCCGTCACCGAAGAGCTGAAAGTCTTCCAGGAGCGCTACAAGAGTGTTTTGCATTCAAGCAACAGCCTGGTTGACAAGGTCACCCGCTATGTCCTGAAGCAGCAGGGCAAGCAGATCCGCCCTTTGCTGGTGCTTCTGTCTGCCAAAGTTTGCGGACAGGTGGTTGATGTTTCCTACCGCGGCGCAATCATGATCGAGCTGCTTCATTCGGCAACGCTTATCCATGACGATGTCGTCGACGGGGCTGAAATGAGACGCGGCATACCATCGATCAATGCCCTGTGGAAAAACAAGATTTCGGTACTGATAGGAGACTACCTTCTATCGAAAGGGTTGCTCTATTCCCTTGAAAACAACGACTTCCAGTCGCTTCGCCTGGTTTCCGAGGCGGTCAGGAGAATGAGCGAGGGCGAGATTCTCCAGATCCAGAAAACGAGGAGCCTCGACATTACCGAGGAGGATTACATCAGCGTCATTGCAGACAAGACAGGCTCGCTGATCGCCACCTCCTGTGCAATCGGGGCAGCCAGCGCCACCTCATCCGAACAGGATATCGCCAGCCTGAAAAGTTACGGTGAATTTTTGGGCCTGGCGTTCCAGATAAGGGATGACCTTCTCGATTATACCGGGGACTCGAAAAAAACCGGCAAGCAGCTCGGCATCGATATCAAGGACAGGAAGATTACCCTGCCGCTCATTTACGCCCTCCGGCACTCAGAGAAAGGAGAGCAGAACAAGATCAAGACGATCCTGAAAAGCTCGCGGAAGCGTTCGGTCAGGAGTCGCGAAGTGATCGATTTCGTCACGCAGAAGGGCGGGCTTGACTATGCGGCCGCTATCGCCGAAGGCTTTGCGGACAAGGCGCTGGCATCGATCAGCCATTTCCCTGACAATGAGGCCAAACGATCGCTGCAGCGTCTCGTGGATTTTGTAATGAAACGCCAGCACTGATGTGCGGATGATCGGTCATACAACCATGCACCATCTCTTATACCTGAAATGAAGAAAAAAGTCTGGATCGGTGTCATTCTTTCCCTGATAGCCTTTGTAGCCGTCGATAGATTTCTGCTTCCCTTATATACATCGAGCGGACGGGAGGCTACCGTTCCGAATGTCAGGAACATGACCTACGACCAGGCCGAGCGCACTCTTGGAAATGCGCATCTCAAGGCAGTCAGGAGCTACAACGTGCGTTATCTGCCTGATGTCCCGGCCGATATGGTGATCGACCAGGTTCCTGCCGCAGCCTCTACGGTCAAGCCCGGTCGCAATGTTTACCTTGTACTCAACAGGAAGGACAAACCAAGCTATGCCATCCCGGATCTTTCCGGACGTCCCGAGGATGAGGCGCGCCAGGTTCTTGGACGGCTTGGCATGACCGTTGCGGGTGTCCAGATCAGGACCGTTTCAAAACCCGAAGAGGATGGAAGGGTGCTCAGCCAATCCGTGCCGCCAAATGTGACGCTTGTGACGGGGAGTTCCATTTCCCTTATCATAGGCAAGCTGGAACAGGAGCCGGCAGGTATGAAGCGTGTGGTGGTTCCTGATGTTCTCGGCATGTCCCTCGATCAGGCAAGGAGCCTCATTATCCAGAACGGACTCGTGGCAGGAAAGATAATTTACGAAAAGTCGGCGCTCCTGGTGCCGAACACTGTCATCAGCCAGAAACCGGGGGCCAACTCATTTGCGCAGGCTGGCCAGACGGTAGAGATGACGGTAGCGACCGGCGAATAGGGGTTCAGGTCAGGTCGTCGATGAATTTCAGCGGTAGTTGGCTTTTTTATACTCTTCACGCATATCCTTGATGCCGGTTGTCCGGTCATTTCCATCGCTGATCAGCCCGAAATATTCGAGAATGATCCTGACTACGAGCCAGAGCCCGGCAAAGAATATCTTGACGCTTGCTGCAAGCGAACTGAACAGTTTCATCCGTGTACCTGAAATTGCGGGTGCCGACAGGGTGGTGACAGCAGGCCGTTTACTGAAAATGTGAATATAAAAAAAGCCATCGTTGAATGGCTTTTTTTATTGGTGTCAAGGTATGTAACCTTATTACTTCCTTATCTGTTTCTCTGCTTCATTCCAGTGCTCATCGTGACTGCCATCCGGCCTGCCCTGCTCTTCCCAGAGAAAATAGGCGGTGACCCTGATATGCTCTTCGATATGCTCCGGAGCCGGTGCCTCGACAGATTTTTTGGATTTGCCGCTTTTCTTCTCAGGTTTTTTCTCGGCAGCTACCTTTTTCTTTTCCGCTTTCGGCTTCTCGGCCTTTACTGCCTCGGTTTTTGGCGCCGCACTCACCGCAGTTTCAGCTTCAGCAACAGTTTTTTTGCTGACTTTCTTTTTCAACGCTTTTTCAGCGCTCTCATTCTCTGTTGATTTTTTTGGCATGGTGTTTGAGGGCTTCGATAGATGGACAGATATTACTCAACTTCGTTATTCAAAGATAATGATTATCCGTGAGTATGTACAAGTCCCTGGCAATATTTTTCCTTGACGTAACCCGGCAATCCGATATAAGTCGGTACGCAGGGACTCATTTCCTGATGAACTTCCCGAGTATGGCGGGAAATGAGATCATGGCCAGGATGGTCACTCCCTGAAGCATCATGAAGATATCTTTCGGGACCAGGGTGTTTACGGCGAGTCCCCCGTAATCGAGCCAGGCGAAAAGCAGTGCGGAAAAAACGATCCACGCCGGATGGGCGCCAGCAAGAAGGGCGACGGCGATTCCCATGAATCCAGCACCTGATGTAAGCCCCGTTTCAAACCAGTGTTTGTAGCCGAGCACGAGGTTGGCGGCTCCGAGCCCGGCCAGCGCCCCTCCCATCGCCATTGCC
>JAAXWL010000089.1:4295-11509 GCA_013334975.1 Chlorobiaceae bacterium | reverse complement strand
TATTTCATACATTGGAAGACGAACAACATTCCTCCAACCTGGATAATAGTTGTCATATGCCGAGAGGCCCGAGACTGGATACACCGGGAACGTTGCATCATGTGATGATCCGGGGGATCGAAAAAGGTATGATATTTCGCGATGATATCGACAGAACAGAGTTTTTGGATCGCCTCGGGAGACTGGCCGGGTCGCTTGGGACAGGTATTTACGCATTCGTATTGATGAGTAATCATGTTAATCTTCTGCTGAAAAGCGGTTCTGATGGTCTGCCTGCCTTCATGCGTCGTCTGCTTTCAGGATATGCCCAGTATTTCAATCGTCGCCATAAACGAGTCGGCCATCTGTTCCAGAACCGCTATAAATCAATTATTTGTGATGAAAAGGCTAATTTCGAAAAGCTGGTTGCCTACATTCATCTCAATCCTTTGCGAGCGGGTCTTGTCCCGACATTTCAGCAAATGGCCCTGTATCCTTGGAGTGGCCATGCGGCACTGATGAACGAGGTGGCTTGTGACTGGATGGAACGTGACTATGTTTTACGGTTTTTCGGAAAAACTGAGGGCTTGGCAAAGCAGGCTTATCGGTCATTTGCAGAGCAGGAAATAGGGATTGATCAGGAAAAGGAGCTTTCCGGGGGCGGCATGGTGCGTTCTCAAGGCGGATGGTCAAAAGTACTTTCGATGCGCAAGAGCGGCGAGCGGGTTTCTGGAGACGACAGGATTCTCGGAAGTGATGATTTTGTTCGTGAAATTCTGCGAGATGCACAAGACCGGAAAGATGTTCAGCTTCCGGCGATCGAACGATATGAGATATTCAACCAGGAGGTCATGAATATCTGCGCTGATGCCGGTGTGACGGAAGCGCTACTGAGTTCGGGAAGCAGAATGGGGTATCTGCCATTGATGAGAAAAGAGCTTGCCAGAAAAGCAGTTATCGAACATGGAGTATCGATTGCCGAGGCCGCACGACTCCTGGGTGTGACGACCAGTGCAATCAGTCATATGTTGAGACGGAAATGACGCAAGTCTGCATCCTGATAGGTCCATTGAGTTGTGGATAGTTTGCGTTTCTGAGGCTATTCCTGATAGTAAACAACGTCCGTGTGCCGCAGATAAGCTGCGTGAGAGATGAGGTTCGGCCCCTGGCAATCGGCTTGCAGGAGCAGGTTGCAAACCACCGTAAGCGGCTTGGGTCAAAAGCCCCGGTCGTGAGCGTTACGGAAAAGGCATCGGGAAGATGTCAGGTATGAATCAAGGAGGACGAATACCAGTGAACCACCGTACAAGCGTCGTTAGTAACACAATGACATCAAAACTGGAGCTGGACGTAACTCCAGGAGAAGTCTGGCGGAAACCTGTTTACTGGTCAGGCGGTGTCCGGCGTAGAGGTGGCGTGATCCTGATTCGGGCTCTTGCGTGGAACTGCGGGAACCTTCGATGGCGATGGCAAGGGAAAGGCACAAGTGTGAAAAACATGGCCGAATATTCACAGGGTTCACACTGGCGGTGAGTCGGGGATCGCTGAAAACGATGCGACAAACGATAAGAGGCTGGCATCTGCAATTGAAAAGCGAAAAGCAGACAGAGGAACTATCAAAAGCGATTGACCCGGTACTGAGAGGGGGGAAGAACTACTTCTGTCGATTCAACGCCTCGGCAATGAGTCCGGTATGGCATCATGTCAATCTGTATATAGACAAGGTGGCTGATGCGGAAATACCAAAAGTATGCAAAGCGTTACAAACGAGGGATAGAAATGCTTGAACGGATTGCGAAAGCAACGCCGTCAGCGTTTGTGCACTGGAAATTGGGGTACATCCCCAAAGGCTGGATAATGGGAGCCGGATGAGCGGAGACGTTCACGTCCGGTTTTGCGAGAGTCTGAGGGTGAAATTCACTCGGACTACTCACCCCTCCTCTTCTATGGCACAACGTTTCAGTTTAACAGGCAGGTTATAAAAAAACGACGGATCACAGGACAACAAAGTTCAATATTCCAACTCTACGTTGCCATGAGTCAGGATTGGGCGAGCGTCTGGCCGACGGGATAGATGGCGGAGCGTAAGGCGGCAGGGTTTCTTGTGCGGCAAACGATGCGGTGAGCGTTTGGGTTTTTCGTGCCCGGTTGTGTAGCTTGATATGGTAAACTGCCGCGATCATTGCTGCGTGTTTTTTCCCTGGGATCATGGAAGATGGTGGGTCGATTCATGGTAACAGGGTGTACCTCGTAAGTCCGGGAAGTGGTGCACGATTTAAGTGATTGACCGGATTGACATACATGAGTGTAAAGAGGTTTTCGGGGTTTTCACTCATCACAATGGAGAGCTGACATGGACAAGCAGGCAAAGATGACGATCTGCCTCTGGTACGATGGAGACGCAGAGGAGGCAGCGAGATTTTATGCAAACACCTTTCCGGATTCATCGGTGGGCGCGGTGCACCGTGCGCCGGGAGAGTATCATTCCGGGAACAAGGGGGATGTGCTGACGGTCGAGTTTACGGTGATTGGCATTCCCTGCCTCGGGCTCAATGGCGGTACTACGATCAAACACAATGAATCGTTCTCGTTTCAGGTGGCAACCGTGGACCAGGCCGAAACCGATCGTTACTGGAACGCCATTGTCGGCAATGGCGGCCAGGAGAGTGTCTGCGGGTGGTGCAAGGACAAATGGGGATTGTCGTGGCAGATTACCCCTATCGCCCTCACCAGAGCGGTAACCGATCCCGAATCCGCCGCTGCAAAGCGAGCGTTCGATGCGATGCTGGGAATGAAAAAGATCGACATCGCTGCAATCGAGGCGGCGTACCGTGGCTGACGCTGCCATGAAATGATGGGGAGATCCTGAAAACGTTAAGTCTTATGACCAGTCGATAGCATCGACAGAAACTGCGTTGATGGAGGGAGGGTGGAGCGGGCGCAGGATAACATCTACGTTTGGAGAAACCAAACAGCAGGCGGTGGTTATCGTGTTTCGTCAACGGCAAATAGACGTATTTGTTTCTATCATAGAAATCGGTATCGGTATCGGGTTCCACTTGAATGAGGCTGAAAAAACTCATTGTAAATAGTAGTATGTTTTTATAATAATATTATAATTAGGCAGATACAGCCATCGTCCGGTTTTCTGATTTTACATAAATATTCGATTTGGATACCGATACCGATTTCGATCTGGATAAATCAATGGTTTTGTGGAATACGTTAGTATTGACTTGACATGACACGATAACGGAGCGGGTTAATTGGTATCTTTTATGGTCGCGGTCAATCTGCGGCGTCAGAAGGGCTCAGTGGATCGCATAACCAGAAGGAATCGACATGGCTCAGAATGTTTCCGGGCAGAAGATCAAGGTGGCGTCCTGGAGCGAACTTCAGGAGAGAAAACCCCGATACGCCAGGGTCGGCGAGGTTGATCTGGTGGTGATTCGTTACGGAGATGAGGTATCTGTCCTTTACGGACGCTGCCAGCATCGGGGTGCCCTCATGGCTGACGGTATGGTCGAGGCAAACAACCTCATTTGCGGAGTGCACCACTGGGACTATCGGCTCGATACCGGAGTGAGCGAGTACAACAATGAGGAAGCCCTGTACCGCTTCCAGTCATGGATCGACAGGGAACAGGACGCGGTACTGGTTGATGAAAACGAGGCTGCCGAATGGGCCAGAATCCATCCCCAGCCCTTTCATTGCGAGCAGTACCAGGGGCTCTACGCCGACATTCACGGTACTCCTGAAGAGCCTCATAACAGCTACATTCATCAGCTTGCCGAAACCGATCCGGCAACCTTTTCGCAGCAGGGGCCGGTTTCGGCCATGGGGGTGCCGGGCAATCTTCTGCCGAAATGGGGCGATATCCAGATAGTGACCGCCCAGCTTGCCGTACAGCCTCTCGATGACGATGCAAACGTCGGAACCGAGGTTATCATCGGGCCACGGGCACTGAAGCCGCTCCACCTCCGGATTCCCCTCATGGTTACCGATATGAGTTTTGGGGCGCTTGGTCGTGAAGTCAAGATTGCCCTGGCGCGGGGAGCCGAAATGGCCGGCACCGGTATCTGTTCAGGGGAAGGCGGGATGCTTGAAGCCGAAAGAGCTGAAAACAGCCGTTACTTTTACGAACTCGCCCCTGCGGAATTCGGCTGGGATATCCGGCAGGTTGCCCGGTGTCAGGCGTTTCATTTCAAGGCCGGACAAGCGGCTAAAACCGGTGTGGGCGGGTTGCTGCCCGCCGATAAAGTCACCGGAGAGATCGCCCGTGTTCGCGGCATTGAGCCGCATCGGGATGCCCATGCCCCATCGCACTTCCGCAACCTGCGCACCCCGGATGATTTTGCCCGTATGGCCGATCGAATCCGGCAAGAGAGTGGCGGCATTCCGGTTGGGTTCAAGCTCTCGGCGCAACACATCGAAGATGACCTCGACTTTGCCATCGACGCTGGCGCGGATTACGTCATCCTCGATGGACGGGGCGGAGGCACCGGGGCGTCTCCCAACCTGTTGAAAAATAACATCTCCGTACCGACCATCCCTGCTCTGGCGCGGGCGCGAAAGCACCTTGACCACAGGGCCGCCAGCCATGTCAGCCTCGTCATTACCGGCGGCCTGCGAACCGAGTCCGATTTTCTCAAGGCGCTGGCCCTCGGGGCTGACGCGGTGGCGCTTGGCAACGCGGCGATCCAGGCGGCAGGGTGCCTCGGTATGCGAGCCTGTCACAACAACCACTGTCCGGTGGGAGTTGCAACCCAGAACCCCGAGCTTCGAGAGCGTCTCTCGATCGACCGTGCCTCGCTAAGGGTTTCCTGGTTTCTGCTCAACTCGGTCGCCATGATGAAGGTCATGGCAAGGGCCTGCGGCCACGATCACCTCAATCAATTTACCATCAGGGATCTGGTGAGCTGGAAGCAGGAGATGACTGCCCTTGCCGGAATCCCCTATGGCGGAGTCGGCGGAGGCTGAGAACTGAGGGGGCCTTATGTGTTAATATGAGATGTCGCTTCAACGGAAAATAGTCGGAAATTCCTTTATCATCGAAATCGGTATCGCGGTGTCGATTTGGATAAATCAATGGCTTAAAAAAATACGCCAGTTTAAGCATGACATGAGATGAGTGCAATTGACGATTAGTTGTGCTTGCTGATTGAAGCTTTTGTGCCGGTCAAACAGTACTTTAACCTTTTGGGATTTCCCTTCGCGTTTCTTTAGCTTCCCGGTTTTGATAACCAACCTGATACACAGGGGATTCCACCCGGAATCGACCTGTGTGATGGTACCCATCACCTGCGTTCATGAACATTACCAGCGCTGAATTTTTTTGCAGTTATTCCAGTCTTGACGGGCTTCCGGGGGACGGGAGGCCGGAGTTTGTGTTCGTCGGGCGGTCGAATGTGGGGAAGTCTTCACTGCTCAATTCGCTGTGCGCCCGCAAGGGGCTGGCCAAGACCAGCTCGACGCCGGGTAAAACCCGGCTGATCAACTATTTTCTGGTCAATAAAGAGCTGTACTTCGTCGATCTGCCGGGGTATGGGTATGCGGCGATAGGCAAAAGTGAGCGCGAGAGCTGGGGGCCGCTGCTCTCGGACTATATCCGGAAACGGGACGAGATCCGGCTGGTGGTGTCGCTCATCGATGCGCGGCATCCGGGGATGGCGTCTGACCTTGAGATGATGGAATATCTGGAGTATTGTGATCGGCCGTTTGGCGTAGTGATGACCAAATGGGACAAGCTGAAGCAGTCGGAAAAGATGAAGGCCCGGAGGACGATGGAAAGTTGCGCTCCGAAAGCCAAATTTATTGTAAATTATTCATCTTTTTCGGGCGATGGCAGGAGTGGGCTCCTCGCGCAGCTCGACAACTTTTCTCAGTAAATCCAAGCGACGTGGAAGAAAGAACATTCAGCAGGCCGGCGGCGTCTGCTACCGTACTTGTGGGCACGCAGTTCGGCGACGAGGGCAAAGGCAAGCTGGTCGATTACCTTTCGGATCAATACGATATTGTGGTGCGTTACCAGGGTGGGGCCAATGCCGGTCACACCATCTGCTTCGATGGCAAAACCGTGGTGCTTCACCTCATCCCTTCAGGAATTTTCAACAAGGATTGCGTTTGTGTGATCGGTAACGGCGTGGTGATCGATCCGAATGCGCTGCTCGACGAGATCAAAAAGGTCGAGGAACTGGGCTACGACGTTCGGGGTCGTCTTTTCATCAGCCATAATGCACATCTGATCATGCCGTATCACAAGAGGCTCGACTCTTTGAGCGAGTCGTGCCTGAGCGGTGAGCAGAAGATCGGCACGACCGGGCGCGGTATCGGGCCGAGTTACGAGGACAAGTTTGCCCGTTGTGGCATCAGGGTGGTTGATCTGCTCAACCCGAAGGTGCTCGAAGAGAAGCTGCGCGACAACATCGCGGCAAAGAACAAACTCCTGAAGAATATCTATGAGAAGGAGGAGATTGACGTCGAGGCGCTGGTCAGGGAGTATGCCGAGTTTGACCAGGTGATCGATCCCTTTGTGACCAACACCCAGCTCTACCTGAATCGCCAGATCAAAGCGGGCAAGACCGTGCTGCTCGAAGGGGCGCAGGGGTGCCTGCTCGACGTGGATCATGGCACCTATCCTTTCGTGACCTCTTCGAATCCGACCTCCGGGGGAGCCTGTACCGGTTCCGGTGTTGCGCCAAACCATATCGGCAAGATTATCGGCGTCTGCAAGGCTTACACGACGAGGGTTGGCAACGGCGATTTTCCGACCGAGCTCGAAGACGAGACCGGCGAGGCGCTTGGCAGGATCGGTTGCGAGTTCGGCGCTACCACTGGGCGCAAGCGGCGCTGTGGCTGGATCGATCTGGTGGCCCTTCGCTATTCGCTGGCTATCAGCGGCGTGACCGAGCTGGCGCTTACCAAGCTCGATGTGCTCGATACCTTCGAGGAGATCAAGGTGTGTACATCCTATATGCTTGACGGCAAGGAGATTCATGACTTTCCGACCGAGCACCAGACGCTCTCGAAGGTCAAGCCGGTCTACAAGAGCATGAAGGGGTGGATGGCTTCGAACGCCAGTGCCAGATCATTTTCGGAGATGCATCCCGATACCCAGGCCTATGTCACCTTCCTCGAAGAGGCTCTGGAGGTTCCAGTGACCTTTATTTCGGTAGGGCCGGGCAGGGAAGAGACCGTTTTCAAATAAGCGGGAGTTATACGGACGAACACGGACG
>JAAXWL010000089.1:0-4195 GCA_013334975.1 Chlorobiaceae bacterium | reverse complement strand
ACTTACACAGACGGAGTGGACCCTATTACCCGAAGGACTCTGCGCCCGACTGAATCGAATACCCGGCTGCGGTAGCCATGTCAGGCCGGATAAATGAAAAATATTTTTATCTTCGTGTTCTCAATATCCAGGGTTGACCGCCCGGAACCATTTCGGAGCAGCCAGCACCATCTTTAAAGAAATAATGCCATGATGCCGGTTTCAAGCGATTGCCAGATTCTCAAGGAAGATAACGTCACTCACAGCTTCTGCGGCCTGGCCTGTGTTGGCTGGCTGTACCAGAAGATCAAGGACAGCTTTTTCCTCATTCTCGGAACTCACACCTGCGCCCATTTTCTTCAGAATGCTCTCGGCATGATGATCTTTGCCAAGCCGCGTTTTGGTATCGCTCTTCTTGAGGAGCCTGATCTTTCACGCGCCGAACCGAAGCTCGAAGAGGTGATTGCCGAAATCAAGCGAGACCACAATCCATCGGTCATTTTTCTGCTCTCCTCATGCACCCCCGAGGTGATGAAGGTTGACTTCAAGGGGCTCGCCCATCTGCTCAGCACCGAGCAGACTCCGGTACTGTTCGTTCCGGCAAGCGGCCTGGTGTTTAACTTCACGCAGGCTGAGGATTCGGTGCTCCAGGCGCTGGTGCCCTACTGCCCCCAGGCTCCGGCGGGTGAGAAGAAGGTGGTCTTCGTTGGTTCGGTGAACGATGCGACGGCCGATGACCTCAGGGCCGAAGCCGAAGAGCTTGGTATTCCGGTTGGCGGATTCCTGCCCGAGAGCCGTTTCGACAGGATGCCGGCCATCGGCCCCAATACGGTACTTGCGCCGATTCAGCCCTATCTGTCGAGGGTCTGCTCCCGACTGAGCCGCGAGCGTGGTTCACAGGTGCTTACCTCACTTTTTCCTTTCGGCCCGGATGGCACCCGCGCCTTCTGGGAGGATCTGGCCTCGATGTTTGGTATCAAAGTCGATTTTGCTGACCGTGAAGCCGCTGCCTGGCAGAAGATCAAAACCCAGACTGACCTCCTGAAGGGCAAGAAGATTTTCCTGACAGCCGATACAATGATGGAGCTGCCGCTGGCCCGCTTTCTCAAACATGCAGGTGCCGATGTGGTCGAGTGCAGCAGTGCCTATATCAACAAGAAGTTTCATGCCCGTGAACTCGAAGCGCTTGACGGGATAAGGGTTGTCGAGCAGCCCAACTTCCATCGCCAGCTCGAAGAGATCAGGCGTACCCGCCCCGACCTGATTGTCACGTCGCTGATGACGGCCAATCCGTTTGTCGGAAACGGTTTTATCGTGAAGTGGAGTATGGAGTTCACGCTCATGTCCATTCACAGCTGGTCGGGCGTCTTCACCCTGGCTAACCTTTTTGTTGCTCCGTTCCTGCGCCGCCAGAGTCTGCCGGCGTTCGACGAATCGGTATGGCTTGAAGGGGTGATGCCCAGCGCTCAATAAATTCAATGACGAAAACCAACGAAACACCATGCGTTTAGCTTTCTGGCTGTATGAAGGGACTGCGCTGCACGGGATAAGCCGTGTGACCAACAGCATGAAAGGGGTCCATACCGTGTACCACGCCCCGCAGGGGGATGATTACATTACGGCCACCTACACCATGCTTGAAAGAACTCCACAGTTCCCCAAGCTTTCCATCAGTGTTGTTCGCGGTCAGGATCTGGCACGCGGCACGTCGCGCCTGCCCGGCACGGTGCAGCAGGTCGAGGAGTATTACAAGCCTGAGCTGGTCGTTGTTGCACCGAGTTGCAGTACGGCGTTGCTTCAGGAGGATCTTGCCCAGATGACCAGGTCTTCCGGCGTCGATCCCTCCAAACTTATGGTCTATGCGGTCAACCCTTTCAGGGTGACTGAAAACGAAGCTGCCGAAGGGCTCTTCACCGAACTGGTGAAACGCTATGCCGTGGAGTGCCCGAAAACGGAAAAACCTTCGGTCAACCTGCTTGGTTTCACCTCCCTGGGCTTTCATCTCCGCTCCAATCTCACCAGTCTGCGCCGGATGCTCCAGACGCTCGGCATCGAGGTCAATGTCGTGGCTCCGTGGGGAGCAGGCATTGGCGATCTCGCCAGGCTTCCTGCGGCATGGGTTACAATCGCTCCCTATCGCGAAATCGGTTGCCTGCCTGCCGCATACCTGAAGGAGCAGTTCGGTGTGCCGGTCATCTCTGACGCTCCGATCGGTGTCAAGGGTACCCGGCGCTGGCTTGAATCGATTATCGCCGAGGTCAACAGGATTGGTGCAGAGAAGGGTATGGCTCCGGTGCTCATGCCGGAGATGCGGGCCTTCTCGCTCGACGGTCAGAGCGCCCCGAGCGGCGTGCCGTGGTTTGCACGGACTGCCGATATGGAGAGCTTCAGCAACAAGCGGGCATTCGTGTTCGGCGACGCTACCCAGGTTGTGGGTGTGACGAAGTTCCTCAAGGACGAACTGGGTATGCAGATCATCGGTGCGGGCACCTATCTGACAAGGCAGGCCGACTGGGTGCGTTCGCAGCTCGAAGGGTACCTGCCGGGCGAGCTGATGGTGACCGACAGGTTCCAGGAGGTCTCGAAGTTCATCGAGGAGGAGATGCCGGAGCTGGTCTGCGGTACGCAGATGGAGCGGCACAGTTGCCGCAAGCTCGACGTGCCCTGTATGGTCATTTCACCTCCGACGCACATTGAAAACCATCTGCTGGGTTACTACCCCTTCTTCGGTTTTGATGGAGCTGATGTGATTGCCGACAGGGTCTACACCTCGGCCAAGCTTGGTCTCGAAAAGCATCTGATCGACTTTTTCGGTGATGCCGGTCTCGAATATGAGGAGGAGCAGCCGGATACGGTTTCAGAACCGGTACAGTCAGCCAACGGCACGGTTACGGCAGCCCACTCCTCTTCAGCGGAAGCTGCGGTAGCAGAGGCGCCAACATCGGCAACCGGCGAGATGAGCTGGACAGCGGAAGCCGAGAAGATGCTTGGCAAGGTGCCCTTTTTCGTGCGCAAGAAGGTTCGCAAGAACTCCGAAAATTTTGCACGGGAGATCGGTGAACCGGTGATTACAGCGGATGTGTTCAGGAAGGCGAAGGAGCATCTGGGCGGGTGAGTACTTGATCCTGGTGAATCGTTGTTCCTATAAGTCGGGGATTGCGCCTGAACCGCTCATGAGCGGTTTCCGGGTGCCTGAAAAAGATATTACAACTAACCATTTGACTACAGTTCAACCATGAGTTTAGTATTGGCCGTATACGGAAAAGGTGGAATCGGCAAGAGCACGACCAGTGCGAACATCTCGGCGGCGCTCGCCCTCAAAGGGGCCAAAGTGCTTCAGATCGGTTGCGATCCCAAGCACGACAGCACTTTTCCGATTACCGGCAAGCTCCAGAAAACCGTCATCGAGGCTCTCGAAGAGGTCGATTTTCATCACGAAGAGCTTTCGCCTGAAGATATCATCGAGACCGGTTTTGCCGGTATCGACGGACTCGAAGCTGGTGGTCCGCCTGCCGGTAGTGGCTGCGGCGGTTACGTGGTCGGTGAATCGGTCACCTTGCTCCAGGAGATGGGCCTGTATGACAAGTATGATGTGATTCTTTTCGACGTGCTTGGCGACGTGGTGTGCGGAGGATTCAGTGCACCGCTGAACTATGCCGATTACTCGATCATCATAGCGACCAACGATTTCGACAGTATTTTCGCAGCCAACCGTCTCTGTATGGCCATTCAGCAGAAAAGCGTGCGCTACAAGGTTCAGCTCATGGGCATTGTGGCCAACCGGGTTGACTACAAAACCGGTGGAGGCACCAATATGCTCGACCAGTTCGCCGAACAGGTCGGCACGAGGTTACTTGCCAAGGTGCCCTACCATGAGCTGATCCGCAGGAGCCGGTTCGCCGGCAAAACGCTGTTTGCCATGGAGACCAACGAACCGGGGCTCGAGGAGTGCCTGGCTCCATACAGCGAGATCGCGGAGCAGATTCTTTCGAAACAGCCCCTTGCCACGGTTCCGAAGCCGATCGGTGACCGCGAAATATTCGACATCGTTGGTGGCTGGCAGTAAGCAGGCTGCGCATCGATATTGCCCGAAGGAGCGCCAGAGAGCGCTCCTTCGGCGTTTAAGGAAGAAGAAGACAGTCACGGACGAACACGGACTGACACTGGAAGAGGGGAGAAGGCCCCAGCTCCGGGGGAAGGCAGAGGTCGGCGGGCA
>JAAXWL010000164.1 GCA_013334975.1 Chlorobiaceae bacterium | reverse complement strand
TGATTGGCTGAAAACATCTTAAAGGAATCAATATGAGCAACGCTCCAATGGAATCAAGGTCAATTGAAATTATTGAAATAGATGATTTGCATCGACTTGCTCAAATTCCCCTAAAAAAAATTGACGACGCCTTTAATCGTCGTCCTGATATGCGAAATTATGAGGGAGAGTTGCTTTGGATATGCTTATGTCAAGGTGCCGCAGATCATTATGTGAATTCATCCAGTAGTAGGGGAATACATGATTTTGACCTTTGGGTATTTTATCGACGTCAACGGGGAAAATCATTTTGGAACCGAAAGGCATCAACCGATGACTTTGGTACTTCAAAATTTGGTCGTAGTTCAACGGATATACAAAAATATGTTGGAAGTCGTGTTGATGTTTTTTTGCGTTCTGTTTTGTTCTCAGTTGAAGAGGATCGGATTGATGTGATAAGTCGATACTTTGCAGAGCCAAAAATTGATATATCACTTGCACTTCGGAAAAAGTCTGTTATTATGGTTTATCCTGAAAACTGTTTAGGCTAAATTGTATGGACTCCAATCGGTGGGAAATAGTAATAGCAATGATAATACACTGTTTTGTCAAGCAGGAAATAAGGTGAATCGATGAATATGCCGAGCTGGAGCTCAGCTCTTCCAAGGGTATAAATCTCCAAAGGGTACCAACAAAAAACCCGCCGGTTTCGGCGGGTTTTCTGGTTGATGTCGGTGCTTTCGATCAGCAGTTGCGGACGGTGTCGGAGGTTCGGTCTTTGATGGTCGTCTCGTCGAAATCGTCCCAGTTGTGCTCCTGGTGCTCGCGCTGGTAGCCGGCTTCCTTGAGGCCGAAGCTCATGTCGGCAACCATTTCCGGTCTCAGCTCCTTCAGGTTCTTCACCTCTGCCTGCGTCAGGATTCTGGACTGGTCGAAACCGAGGTCGATCTCGATCTTGCGGTTCTTGGTCTTGACGCGGTCGATGTCGTAGAAGCGCTTGGTGAGGGTGGTCTGTGCGAAGGCCTTCAGGCATCCGAGCATGTACTTGCGTACATAGGGATCCTTGATCCAGGGGTAGCTGAAGAAGGTCTTGCGGGCGTAGAACCTTGCATAGGATTTCAGCACGCCTTTGAGCACATCCTCACGCTCCATGTTATCTGGCTTGATGATCGGCGACACGAAGTTGTAACGAGAGTAGTCACGCACTTCGACGCGGTCGCCAAGCTCCTTGAAAAGGTCAGAGAAGGGCCACGGGGTGTAGATGGTCCAGTTGGCCATGTCGGGATCCCAGTCCTTGCAGAGCTGGTAGGTCTCTTCGATGGTCTCCCAGGTTTCGTGTTCGAGTCCCATCACAAACTGCGCTTCGGCAACGATGCCGTTTTTCTGGAGCAGCTTGATGGCGTATTTGTTCTCTTCGATCGTGGTCTCTTTACGGAACCGGTTGAGGTTCATCTGGCTGGCAGCTTCTGTACCAAGAGAGACGTGCACCAGACCGGCCTTGCGGAAGAATGGCAGCAGGTCTTCGTCACGCATAATGTCGGTCACGCGGGTGTTGATGCCCCAGGTGACGTTGAGCTTGCGGTCGATCAGCTCCTGGCAGAGAGAGACAAACTTCTGCTTGTTGATGGTCGGCTCTTCGTCGGCAAGGATGAAGAAGCCAACATTGTACTTTTTGACCAGGATTTCGATCTCGTCCACGAAGTTCTTCGGGCTGCGTGCACGATACCGGCGCCAGAACTGCCACTGTGAGCAGAAGGTGCAGGTGAACGGGCAGCCTCGGGCGAAGTTCGGCACGGCAAGGCGGCAGTTGAGCGGCGTGTAGATGTATTTGTCCCAGTCGTAGAGGCTCCAGTCAGGCGACAGGGTATCAAGATCCTCGATGACGGGATGGGCCGCCGTTGCAAAGACCTCCCCTTTTTCGTCGATATAGGCGATACCGGTGATATCACCTCGGGTCTCTCTGTCGGTACCTGCAGCGATCGCCTTCATGAGATTGACGGTGACCTCTTCACCTTCACCACGGACCACGTAATCGGTCTCGGGGGCTTCGGTGAGCACCTGAGGATACATGAAGGTGGAGTGGATGCCGCCCATGATGGTACGGATCTTCGGGTTGACCTTCTTGGCAGTCTTCATGATGTCCTGCGCCTTGAAGATCGAAGGGGTGATATTGGTGGTCATCACCACATCCGGCTGGTTTTTGCGAATTATCTCCTCGATGGTTTCATCGGGCAGGTCTTCGGCCATTGCATCAACGAATTTAACCTGACTGAAGCCAGCCTGCTTCAGGGCTCCGCCAATGTAGGCAACCCAGCTTGGCGTCCAGTTGCCTGCAATTTCTGCGCCGCCTGAGTGATAATTCGGCTGAATCATCAGAATCTTCATCTGTTTCCACCCTCCGGATAGGTTGTTGTGTACGAATGCGCTTAGACTGGCATGTAAGTTACCTGCTTGTTCTTCAACAGGTTGTATGCCTGAAAAAATCCCTGAACTACTAATTTACAATATATTCAATAAAATTCCTGAGCCTGATTGATTCGGCCCAGGTCGCGGCAACCCTTGGCAGCCCTGTTTGCGCCGGTTACCGGCGAGCCACATGCATCAGCATCGTGTGGTAAAAGCCGAAGCTTATTTTTTGCTGGTTGACGATTTTCAGACCGAGTTTGCCGAGCACCCGTTGTATCTCTTCATCCCTGATCATCTGGATAGTCGTGCGACGCTCTTTTTTCGGGAAAAAGCCACCGATCCAGTGTTGCAGGGCCAGGATTCTGTTATAGGGGGCAAAAGTGAAGATCACCGGCCCTTTGGTCAGGCCTGCCAGGTTGGAAAATGCCTCGGCAAAGCCGGCAGCAGGGTAGTGGATCAGTACGTCGAAGCAGACGACGGCGTCAAACGTCCCCGAGACCGATTCAATAGAACTTACTTCGAATTCGACGTTTCCGGCAACTCCTGCTTTTTCGGCATCTTCCTTTGTTTTGTTGACCATCTGCGAGGCAATATCGGCAGCTTTGACCCGATAGCCGTGTTTGGCGAGGCGGATGGTGAACAGGCCGGTACCACATCCCGCATCGAGTACTTTCGAGCCTTTGGGAAGA
>JAAXWL010000088.1 GCA_013334975.1 Chlorobiaceae bacterium | reverse complement strand
ACTACGTGGTGGACGAATGGGTAGATAAAGAGAGGCGATGCCGGAACAAAGGCGAAGTCATTATTATCAGGTATGCGGACGATCTTGTGATGGGATTCCAGTACAAGACAGAAGCGGAACGATACCTAAAAGCCCTGAATGAACGAGTACAAGAGTACGGACTAAAGCTGCATCCCGAGAAAACATGCCTGAAAGAGTTCGGAAGATATGCCGAAGAAAGGCGACGAAAACGGGGAGAGGGCAAGCCCGAAGGTTTCGACTTTCTGGGTTTTACGCACCTGTGCAGCCGAACCCGTAAAGGAAACTATTTTCTGAAACGAAAGACAAAAGCGAAAAAGCTGAGGCAGAAATTAACGGAACTCAAAGAAAAGCTGCTGAAACGAAAGCACGCACCAATACATCAGACAGGAAAGTGGCTGAAAAGCGTCGTGCAGGGACACGGGCTGTACTTTGGAGTACCGGGCAACAGCAAAGCATTGAGAAGCTACAGGGATCAGGTGGTAAAGATGTGGCTAAAGATACTGAGAAGACGAAGTCAGAAAGGAAAGTCCCTGACGTGGGAAACGTTCAACCGGATCGTAGACAAGTATATTCCGCACCTCCGCATATGCCAGCCTTTCCCGGAGGTAAGATTCGTCATGACTCAAGGCAGGAGCCGTATGCGGTAGTGCCGCAAGTACGGATCTGTACGGGGGGTATCGGGTAACCGGTATCCCTACCGTGACTCCGTTGCTGAAAAATCCTGTAATGAACCGATGGCTCAATGTTCAAGCCAGACTTGCAGGGATTGCGTTTCAAGGATGAAGAAATATTTGATAAACTATTTTACGTTGTTTTTTTTGGATGTAATGGCTGTGTGGTTGCATGGATGTGGGTTACTGACCTCGATTACTTATGCCTTCTTAACAACTTAAACATGTGATTATGGTTATGAGGTTGTTTTATACAGAATGCAGCTTTCTGCCTTTTCTGGATTAGGCGGATTAGTCTAAACGTTGTTATGCAAGTATTTTTTAGTTAACTTGAGAAAGTTAACCGAACTTTGCTTTACTTGCTGATGTAAGCCTTTTTCTGAATTTTTTTATGATAATGATCAACTTGAAGAAAAGATGTCAGAGAATTTTAAAAATATATTGGATAATGTTAAACAACTGAATCCTCAGGAGCGGGCTTTGATGGCACATCTGATTATTGCATCACTGGAAATGGTTGCTGATAATGATGTGGATGAGGTTTGGGCTGAATTAGCAGACAGGCGATATGACGATCTCATCACCGGAAAAGTAAAAGGTGTTACCTGGGATGATATAAAACAAAGAATTCAGGATTAACTTTAATGCCAAACTTGACTTTCCATCCTGATGTATTTTATGAGGTAAAAGCGTCTTATATCTGGTATCAGAAAAAAGCAGAAGGTTTGGGTGTTGATTTTCTTGACGAATTAGAAAACGCATATCAAGCAATACTGGATTACCCAATGCCTGGCCGAATTACTACAGAGGATTTAAGCGATATTTGTTGCCAGGTTTTCCGTTCTCGGTTATTTATAAATACATAAATAATTTTGTTTATGTTGTTGCTGTAATGCATAACAGCTGAAAGCCCGGTTATTGGTTAAAGCGCATATAGTAATGCGTTTAATGTCAATAGAGATGTTGCAAATCTGAATTTTTTGTTTTGCCTTTCGGATCTTTTTGCCGAGGTGATTTTCGAGGTGATCGTTGAAGAGGGTTTGCTCGGCTTCGGTTAATCTTGTGAAGGTGACGGTTTCGTGGTGGGGTTTGGTTTTCTCGTTCTGTTGGTGGGTGAAGAGGGGGTTCGTGTGTTGGTAAGTTAATCGGGTAAATGTCGTCCCTGATCTTGCTTATTGGCTGAAAAGAGAGGGGAAGGGGCAGTTATTATCGTTTGGTTTTGATCGGCTTTTGAGTTGTTATTTTGCGGGTACTTGATGTTGGAAGTTGATAAATACCGTGAATTTTCGTAAATATTAATCGTAAGTCTCGCAGTTGGGCCTATGCTGTACCCCTTCCGAGACGGCATTCAGAGTGAGCAGAACAGACCCGAGGTAACATGAGTGACGTAAAATGCTGATATGTGCTTTGATCCTACGGTTTCTATTGTATTTGCGTAGAGCGTTCTTTGAGTGTTGATGTGTGTATTGCCGGTTTAGACTGATCTGTATAAACCGGTAGGGATAAATCATTGTTAATGCGGTTAAGTTGTATATGAATAATTAGTTGGCTGGTCTTTGGCTGTAGTTTTGAGGATGTCTTATACAGAATGCAGCTTTCTGCCTTTTCTGGATTAGGCGGATCAGTCTAAACATTGTTACCTTTAGAAAATGGACAAGAACGAATTAATCAAATTGATAATCTCTTCTCCTTCCCTCACGGAAGAAGGGAACTCGTTCAAAGATTATTTATCGAGTCTTCGTGTAAATAGAAATGAATTAGTTGATGGCATACTTGCCGCTAAGGAAAGCAGCGAAAACTTATCTCAAAAGAAAGCATTATTAATAAAAGCTAAAAATATTCAAAATCAAACAAGGGGGAAACTAGGCGAATTATTGGGACGAGTAGCATTAACTCAGCAAACAAATGCTACAGATGACAGCTTAGTTACAGACAAAGTGGTTTTTGTAACGCCTTATGGTGATCGGCGAGTTGATGTTTATTGGGAAGCCAACCGCATAGCAGTTGAAACGAAGATGGGTTACATTACAAACTCTAAGAGCATAAGAAATCAAATAGAAAAAGATGCCTACCTTGTTGAAAATAATATTGTATCCTCCGTACTCTGGCTATTAATAAAAAGTGGCTCAAAAGCAGCAATTGTGAATTTAGATAAACATCGCATTGCATATAAAGAAGGTTGGCCGTTATGAGAAAAGCTAACAATCGCATAAACTCGGACCGCAAAAAGCTACGCTGCGCTCCGCCCCGCCCCTTGCGTCCGGTTATGCGTGGCGTTAGGCGGACTAGTGTCGCCTCAACGGCAAATAGTCGTAATTTATTATATCATCAAAATCGGAATCGAGTTCCACTTGAAGAGGCTAATTATAACGCACCTGCTGTTGTTGTTTAATGTGATAAAAATTTGATAATTATACAGATAGAGTCAATAGGATTTTCTGTTTTCAGATAAAAATCGATTTCGATACCGATACCGATACCGATTTCGATTTGGATTTGGATAAAATCAACGGCGCTGTATCATACGTCAGTATAAGCATGACGTCTCACTAGCTTCGTACCCATATTCCAGACCCGTGCGTGAGGGTAGCTGCCTCTTCTCGCCCGACGGGGAAACAAATTCAGGTGGCATACAGGAGATAGACCATGGCAACAAAAAACGGTAAGGTGGTGCTCATCACAGGGGCGAACAAGGGGTTGGGTAAGGAGATTGGCAGGCAACTGGGTGCGCTCGGATACACGGTGCTCCTCTCGGCGCGGAACGAAAAGGCCGGGAAAGCGGCAGCTGCGGAACTCGTTGCCCAAGGATACGACGCACACACTGTTCGTCTTGACGTGACCAACCCAGATGACATTGGTAGCCTTGTCGGCTATATCGAAACCACTTTCGCCAAGCTCGACGTGCTCGTGAACAACGCAGGGATTGCTCTTGAGTGGGACGGGAGGCCAACCGATGCGGACAAGGTTCGCCGCACCCTTGAGGTTAACCTCATCGCTCCTTTCGCGATTACCGAAGCCCTTGTGCCATTGCTCATGCGTAGCGACGACGCTCGGGTAATCAACCATTCCTCAATGCTGGGCTCAATCGGCAATGCAGAAAATGCGTGGGATCAGGTTGCAACCTTCATGGCTGTAGGCTACTCGACCTCAAAGGCTGGGCTAAACATGCTGACGGTGATGCAATCCAGGACGCTCGCGAGCAAGGGTATTGCGGTCGCCGCCGCCCATCCCGGATGGGTGAAGACCGATCTCGGTACCCAGGCGGCGCCGATGGAGGTCGACCAGGGTGCCCGCACGGTCGTCAATCTCGTGACCATCGCCCGGGATCAGTTCCCGCACGGTCAGCTATTGCACGAAGGGAAACGCATACCTTGGTAAGTCCGTTGGGAAGGTTTATGGGGTTTATGGGACGCTGTGAAAGCGCCGATGATAACCGGCAAAGAGTAGAGAATGAAAGAGTCTTACTTGAAAGGCATAGCCAGCCATCATGACCCCGAGTCATGCCTCGACATACAGCAATGGGATGGGGAAGCGTTGACAGGGGAACACACAGGCAGGCCATTGAGCTCCGAAATCACCTCAATTCGCAGGCTGACCCTGTACAACGAAGGGGAAAGCAACATCAGCCGTACCATCAAGGCAAGGTGCGACAGGCTGCGGCGGATCCCGACAAGTCGGGACCATGCATGTGAAGAAGCTCTTTGCGCGGGAATCGGGAGACCCGGTAAGCCCCCTGCCCGGAGGCAAACGGAAGCAGGGCGGCATTGATAGAAGGAGAGAACCCGAAGAATCGATGCTGATAACAAACCGGGAGTCGGATGGTGGCGTAGTACCAAAGAAGCAACCGAACAAAGCGAACCCTGAAGCTTTGGAGGATGTGGAGGGAAAACCATCAGCCAAGAGGAACATTGAAGAGAGCGTCACCGGGCGGACACAGCGCCGCAAACCGATGTCTTGCAGACTCGACAGTGTGCGAAGAAGAGCCGGATAAACGGCTCAAGACGGGAAAAGGAGAGGGTGGTTTGGATGCATCAGGTACACCGCAGGGAAGAGGTGAATGAGTTACGGCATACCAAGCAATCAGCGATCCCTGCACCTCCGAAAATGCCAACAGACCCAGAGGAGGTCAAGACTCGCCAAAACTCAAGGCAGGAGCCGTATGCGGTAGTGCCGCACGTACGGATCTGCGCAGGGGTGCCGGTTAACCGGGTGTGAAAAAGACAACCCATTAACCAGAGGTTTATAGGGGAGTCATACCAAGGGGAGTGAGAATGGATGCACCGGTAAAGAGCCGTGGGTTATGTTGATGAAAAAAGCGTGTTGTCAATCAAGGAAAGAGATGGTGTTGACCATTGTGCGGGAATATTAGCTGTCTCTGCCGATGCAGCTTGGCGAATTGGTGTATCAACTTCAGAGGTCAGCCAGATTCTGAAGTGCTACGGACTGATTTGTTTGTGAAGTGTAACCAGTCATCACCGTCCCTCTTTTCTGTTGACGTTCGTGCGTTGAGGCGTTTTGTCGGGTATTGAGTGGGAGTGTGGCTGAATATTCTATAAATCGTGTATATTTGTTTGTAGCGAAGTTTCTGCGTTTGCTGTGTGGTAAGGCTTGATCTCGGTTTGGCCTCCATCTGGCTTGCAGTGGTGATGGGCAGAGAGAAAAACCAGAGGTGCTTCGCTTTTATTTTACCACCTCTTTTCGTGTTCTGAACACAATCCGGCGCTATCCCGCATATCCAATGGCCTTCTACAAAAATATCTGCCTGATCGAGGCTCCCCAGGCGGTGCTCACTCCTTTTCCCCGTTATATAACCGATTGCATCGGTATCTGTTATCTGGCTGCTGCGGTGGAGGATATCGCCGAGAGTCTGGTCATTCCCGACAACTACTACAATCACGATTTGTTTGAGAGCTTCGAGAAGTTACTGAAAAATCGATCGATCGATCTGGTGGCGATCTCTGCGATGACCGGCGGATTCAATAATGCGGTGCGGCTGGCGAAGATGGCCAAAAAGAGCGGCGTGACGGTGCTTATGGGTGGGTTTCATCCAACGGCGCTGCCGCAGGAGGTGATTGGACTTGGCTGCGTTGATCTGGTGGCGATTGGTGAAGGGGAGGAGACCTTCCGGGAGCTGGTTCAGTCGGGGCCCTCCAGGAGCGTCAAGGGGCTGGCATGGATGGAGAACGGCCAGATGGTGCAAACGGGCACACGGGAGCTGATTGGAGATGTCAACTCGATCCGTTTTCCCCTGCGTGCGCTTCGCCCGAAGCGGTACGGCGAAAAAGGGGATGCTTACAGCATCGACACTATCTATACTTCGCGTGGCTGCCCCTGGTCGTGCTCATTCTGTGCGAACGACAAGATGCACAAGCAGTGGCGTGGTCGGAGTCCAGAGAATGTTGTCGATGAGATTGCCCTGTTGCATGATCCCAAGAGGAAGAAGCTGTTGAAGATATGGGATGCCAACTTTCTGACCAACATCAAGCGGGCCGAGGCGATCTGCGACCTGATGCTCGATCGGGGGCTGACCAACTTCAGGATAGTGACCGAGACGAGGGCCAAAGATGTGGTTCGGGCCGAGCGGATTCTTGAGAAGCTGAACAAGGTAGGTCTCAGGAAGGTGGGGCTCGGTATCGAGAGTCCGAATCCGAAGACCCTCGAGCTGATGAACAAGCAGAACTCTCTTGATGATGTTAAACAGGCGATTAGCCTGTTGAACTGCAATGGTGTGGGCTCAGAGGGCTATTTCATCATTGGGCACCATTCGGAGAGTGTTGCTGATACGATGGCCTATCCTGTTTTTGCCCGGGAACTAGGCCTGAAGCAGGTGCTTTTCATGGCGATGACCCCCTATCCCGGTACCCTGGTATTCGAGGAGTACCAGTTGGCGTGCAACATCACCTCACTTGACTGGGATCGGTACAACAATTTCGTGCCGGTCATCAGGACCGAATACATGGATAGTATCGATATCGTCAGGATGATGATCTATTGCAACGTAGCCTTCTGCAATTACCACTCCCTGCTGAAAAGAGAGAGCAACCGGGGGGTGCTCATTGCTTTCCTGAAGGATCTTTTCCAGCTTGTTTTTCTGCTCCGGATCAACAAGACGCTCGATCGACGGATGGTGGCCTCGATCGTTTTCGAGGCGTTTGAGCGCTATATCGATACTGCTCCGGTTAATGAATACAGCAGGAAGTCCGCGCTGCCCTTGCTGAAGCAACCGATTGGCGTGGGCCTTGCGCATACTTCGGGCCAGCGGATCGATTTCGTGGTCAGCCAGCAGGGTGAGAAGCGGTTGATGGATTTACGGCAGCTTCTGGCTGATCAGACTTCGGCGTTTCCTGTGGTTCGGCTTGAAGAAGTTGTCGATCTTGTCTGGACGTTTTCGATGGATATCCTTATGCGCATTCTGTACCGCAACGAGCTCTGGCGCAACAACCCGAATTTTGCTGCACGTCAGGTGATGGCGCTTTTTGCTGACAGCGATGTCCGACAGGTTGGGTCGCGACTGCTGAAGCTGTATCGCGGTTGTTTCCGATGAACCATGTGCTCTGTTTTCGAGGCAACGGTTGCGGTAGATCCCGATTCATCACCGGATCGATCCCCTTTTTAATAATAACGTAACGGGTTTTCATGATCGAGGCGATACTATGGGATAACGATGGTCTTCTGGTAGACAGCGAGGCGCTGTTTTTCGAGTTGACGAGGACTTTTTTTGCAGAAGAAGGTCTGCTTCTCAATGAAGATTACTGGGGTGTGGAGTACCTCGGGAATGCGAAGCACAGTTACCAGATCGCCGGGGAGCTTGGGCTGGAACCTGAACGGATTCCGTCTTTGCTCAAACGGCGAAACGAGGCGTTTGTCAGGCGGCTGCGTGCGTCGGTGCCTCTTATGCCCAAGGTTCGAGAGACCATCGAGGCGCTGGTCGGCCGGGTGCGACTTGGTATCGTGACGGGAAGCCCGCGTGATAAACTGATGCTGATGCATGGAGACAACGGTCTGCTCGACCATTTCGAGGTCATTGTCACCGATGACGAGATTGAACAAGCCAAGCCCCATCCGGAGCCCTATCTGAAAGCACTTGATCTGCTTGGCGTGAAGCCTGAGTGTTGCTTAGCCGTGGAGGATTCGCGCCGCGGACTTGATTCAGCAGTTGCTGCAGGGCTTTCGTGCATCGTGGTGCCGAACGGGCTGACCAGAGTGCAGTGTTTCGATCGTGCCTGGGCAGTGGAGGAGGATGTTTCGGGAGTATTGAAGCATCTCCATGCAGGGCACCGCTTCTGCAACCAGGCAGAGTGATATTGCGTCAGTTCGACGGTCGTCTCACAGCTGTGTTTCATGGGTGTTCAGCACCCGGTCGATTGCCCGGATAAAGTCATCGATACCGAACGGTTTCTGGATAAAGTCTACACCTTCCCGGAGTTTTTTCTGTCGGCTGACATGTTCTGGCGCATGGGCCGACATGAACAGAAGTTTCAGATCAGGATTCCGCTCCTGAAGCAGACGGCTCATCTCGATGCCATTCATGGAGGGCAGCACGACATCACTCACCACGAGATCGATTCTGTGCTCCTGTTCATCGGCTGTTTGCAGGCACTCTTCGGCATCTCTGGTCGTGAGGACGGTGAACCCATGACTTTCAAGAATATCCCTGATCAATTTGAGGATATAGGGTTCATCCTCAACCAACATGATAGTTTCCGTTCGGTGCATCGCCAGTTGCCCTTCTTCGGCAGATTCTTCCTCTTTGGCGGAACACTCCAGATGGCTGGGCAGCCAGACATCGAATGTCGTTCCCTTGCCGGGTTCCGAATGGCACTCAATGTGTCCGTTGTTCTGCATCACGATTCCGTAGACCGTTGAGAGCCCCAGACCGGTGCCTTTTCCAACCTCCTTGGTGGTAAAGAACGGTTCGTAGATGTGGGGAAGGATGGCAACATCGATGCCGCTACCGGTGTCGCTTACCGATAATCTTGCGTAATCTCCCGGTGACATGCCAGAATGCTCGTTGTTGCAGTCGGCCTGGTCGAAATGAACATGGCGGCAATCGATTCTGATCTGCCCACCGTTACTGATGGCGTCACGGGCATTGATCAAGAGATTGGAGAGTATCTGGTTGAGCTGTGCGGGATCGATTTTGACCATCAGTGGCTGGTTGCAGGGAAACCATTCAAGATGAATGTTCTCATCGAAGAGGCGCTGGTGCAGGTGTATGCACTCCGAAACCGCTTCGTTCAGATTAAAAACTATCGGCATCACCACCTGTTTTCTGGCAAAGGCAAGGAGTTGTCGGGTCATCGCTGCGGATCGGAGGGCGAGCGTGTGGATGTCGCTGATATTGGAGACGACGGGATTGGATGGGTCGAGTTTGCCAAGCACCAGTTCTGTGTTGCCGATGATGGCCGCCAGAGCGTTGTTGAAATCGTGGGCGATGCCGCCGGCAAGCTGGCCTACCAACTCCATTTTCTGGTACTGCAGTAGCTGTTCCTGGAGCTTTTTCTGCTTTTCCTCAGCCTCTTTCAGTTCAGTGATTTCCGTGACCACAGCAACCATACAGGGTTTGTTTTCGATGATGGCTCTTTTGCCCCGGAACATGGCCCATTTGTATGGTGGCCCTTTTTTATGGAACATTCTGAACTCTGCGCTCTCTTCGACATCGAAGTGAATAATGTCGTGCACTTTCCGGCTGATTTCCGCGAAGTCGTCGGGGTGAACCCGTTTCAATGGATTAATGCCCTGCATTTCAAGGTCACTCAGGCCGTTGATGGTATCGCGGGAAAAACGGTTCCAGCCGGCCAGCCGCATGTCGGCATCGACGATGATGATCGATGCCGGTATGGCGTCGTACAGATCGGTGATTGCGCCCAGATTGTTGTGGATTTTTCGTTCAGCGACGGTTTCAGTTGAAATTACCCTGACGGTCAATAGGAAGTGCCCGATCGTTCCGTCAGCAGAGAATACCGGATAGATGGTGTATCTCCAGGCGATCTCATTTTCAACGTGTGAAAAACTCGTGGTTTTCGAGGTACGCACGACCGTTTCGGCAAAGCGTTTTCTTGTCGTTCTGTCGATGAAGTTGTCCGGCAATCGTTTGACGGGATGCATAGGCGGGTTTGCGGAGGGATTGGAGGGCGGTGGTTCTGTCTGTGGCTCATCGATGAATGAACCTTGGGAGTCGAGAAGCCTGCCTTCGCGATCCATAATGAACATGGGTGCAGGAGAACTTGTGGATCTCCGGTTCACGGATTTGTTCAGCGGGTTGGTGAAGGCGCCTGACAGATGCAGGTGTTCTGGCATGGGTTTCGATTTTTCGGGTCTTTGTCAGAGAGGTGATGATCGATCGCTGCTTCTGACTCATCTCATGAATAGTGACGTATATCTGCGCGATAGTTTCCTGCAATGTATTGCATTTTTCATAATTATCATCGACAGGGAGGCTTTTGTTTTTTCTGTTCAGTGATGGCCGCCCGTGAGTGGAACAGAGAATCATTGTGTAGTCAAAGCAGCGCGGGTACTGGTTGCAGCGGTTATGTCAGGAAAAAAAAGTTTATTATTCTGTCAGTCGTTCATCAAACCGTTTTATTTTTTTTCCCTATGCAGGACCATTCCCACGCAAGCGTCAAGGCGGTTTTCAGCCTGCCGGTTATTGTGGCTGCGCTCGGTTATTTTGTCGATATCTATGATCTTGTGCTTTTCAGTATAGTTCGCGTGCCCAGTCTCAAGGCCTTCGGACTCGAAGGAAAGGCTCTTATCGATTATGGTGTCTTTCTGCTCAACATGCAGATGATCGGTATGCTGGTGGGAGGAATTCTCTGGGGTTGGCTCGGTGATGTGAAAGGACGACTGAAGATTATGTTCGGCTCGATCCTGATCTACTCTCTGGCCAATATCGCCAATGGTATGGTGACAACGTTGCCTGCCTATGCCGTGCTTCGTTTCATTGCAGGTATCGGTCTTGCCGGAGAGCTTGGCGCGGGCATTACACTGGTCTCCGAGATTCTGCACACCAAAGTGCGCGGCTACGGCACCATGCTTGTAGCCTCGATAGGCGTGACCGGTGCGATTCTGGCCAACGCGGTCGCTACCCATTACGACTGGCGTACCGCTTTTTTCATTGGCGGTGCGCTCGGCCTCGTCCTGCTGGTTGCGCGGTTCAAGGTTTCGGAATCGGGTATGTTCCAGACGATGGAAAGCAAGGCGGCGCTCAGCAAAGGCAATCTGCTGGCGCTCTTCACCAGCCGCGACCGTTTTTTCCGTTATCTCAACTCGATTCTCATCGGCGTGCCGATCTGGTTCGTGGTGGGCGTACTGATCACCTTCTCTCCTGAATTTGCAACCGCTTTCGGCATTAAGGGGGCTGTGTCGGCGGGCAACGCAGTGATGTTCTGCTATCTCGGCCTCGTTTTCGGCGATCTGTCGAGCGGGTTGTTGAGCCAGGTACTGAAGAGCCGCAAAAAGGCGGTTTTCGTTTTTCTTCTGCTGATTATCGGGTCGGTGGCAGTTTATTTCCTGCAAGGGCAGACCACACCAACAGTTTTTTATGTTGTCTGCGCCGCTCTCGGCTTTTCCGGCGGATACTGGGCCATTTTTGTGACCGTCGCTGCCGAACAGTTCGGCACCAATCTCAGGGCGACGGTTGCAACGACCGTGCCGAACTTCGTTCGTGGTATGGTGGTGCCGATCACGATGCTCTTTCAGTTTACGAGAGGCCGGTTTGGCCTCGAAACCGGCGCAATCATCGTCGGCGCGATCTGCATTGTGCTGGCGTTTGTCTCTCTTTTTGCGCTGGAGGAGACCTTCCACAAGGATCTCGATTATTTCGAGGAGTTTATGTGAGGGGGGGGAAGATTGGGGTGTGTCAAGGCATAACTGATGGTTGATTCTATCTGTCCAGTGTTTTTTTTAATTTGAGCATGTCGCTCTGCGCCTCGAATAATGGAGATTCGTCATCGCGAGTCCCGACTTGTCGGGACGCGGCGATCCATCTTTTAAAACCTTTACTGATTTCACATGGATTGCCACGTCGCTATGCTCCTCGCAATGACGGAGGCTTCAGAACCGTTTACCATGGCTAGCCAGAACGGATAGGATTTCGCCTTGGCGTGGATGGGTGGTGCGAGACGCGATGGGGTGAAGCGACTCGTGAATTA
>JAAXWL010000087.1 GCA_013334975.1 Chlorobiaceae bacterium | reverse complement strand
TTTTTTTTCATTGACTTTCCATTGAAGACTTCCGTAGGGTTTGCAGATGCCTTTCAGTACCCGTTTGCCTGCTTTCTGACTGACCCCTTATTCGTTGCGGTCATCAACTCAAGGGCTCGATTCTCCATTCCCTGTCAACTTCGACCAGCAAAACGTTTGCCAACAGTGGCCTCCGCATCAGTCATGCTGGCCTTGCACCATTACCCCGCGTTCCGCTCACCACCTCCGCAAGCTCCGGACGAGTTCGCACGCTCCACTCCGTGAAATGACGCACAGCCAGTTGAAAACTCGTGTTCAGCCTCCATCGCATCCCCCTTTGCGCCACGTCTCCGGCAGTGTCAGGACTGTGTGAAGAGACGTTGTTTAATAAGTGGACAAAGCAAACATCTGCGCTGAAGCATCAGTCTCACGGCTCCCGTGGGCACTACGATCTGACGTGCGGTTTCCGCCAGACTCAATCCTGACTCCTTAACCAGCTTCTCAAACGACGCAGAAACTCCCTTCGATCCTCATCGTCCTGAAATATCGTCCCCGTTCGATTCCCCGAACGAAAACATGATGCAATATTCCCGGCGCATCCAGCCTCGCTCCTCGCGGCATATCCCTTCCCTGACCCACTCTCGTTCATCGATAATCACTTTCTTCCCTTTCTCTTGTTATATCCGAGGGTAAGGAGGCCGCCGATTCCAAGCAATGCCATGCTCGAAGGTTCGGGAACCGGGTTGGTTTCATAATTGAGGCTGAGCACTTTATGCTCCTGGGAAGCCCAGCCGGTTGCTCCGGTGAAACCGATCAGTCCTGTGGTGGAATTCACGTAAGCACTGCTGGTCAGATCGATCGCTTTTGCAAGTTGTGGCGTTAAGGGCTTGTCACCGCTTGTGTTTGTGCTTACTGACAATGTTGTTCCATCATAGTCAACCCAGGCATACCAGATGCGTGGTGACCCCGTGTTCCCGTTGTTAAAATCAGTAGCACCATTCGTAGCGGTAGTAAGACTCAGTGTATCGTAGCTATCGGCAATCCCGTTGAGGTCAATGCCTATATGATTTGCAACCGGATCATCATGGTCGTTATTCGGCCAGTTATCGAACTCTATGCCTATGCTTTCCGTGATGTCAAAGTAGCCCATTCCGCCTCCCTCTGGATCGCGAGTCCCGATCTTGACTTCAGCCGGGTTTTGAACTACAAAAACTATGCCGTCAGCGCTTCCGGTTTCAGGATAAGTCCCTGAAAACTGAAATGAAAACGTTGCCGTAAAACTCGATATGTTCACTGGCGCACTAAACGCCGCTCCCGTCTGCCAATCAGTATTGGGAGTCAACGTCAAGACTCCGCTACTGATTACTTCATTCTGACCGGTGGTCGCAAGATCATTGATTGTTAAGGTGGTTGCAAGCGCGTTACGGGTTGATCCAAGGCTCAAAAGCAGAAGCAGAAGCAGTGTTGCCGGAAATATTTTTTTCATGGTTTTTCCTTCTATAGTAAGATTGTTCACAGAAACTGAATCCGGTACTGATTACACTGCGCACACCGGTTCTGATTTCAGGTCACTTACGAATCTCCATAGACAAGGCGAGCCGGGGTCATGTCGCCATAACAGATACTGTTTGCAAACCGTTCGATATTTCTCACGTTGCGCTCCGTTTGCTCATGACTCTTTTTGTCTATCGGGTGGGTACACTTCACATTCCCAACCCTCCGGTCAATAATCCCGACACACCGCAGCCGATCCAGACGATGATGCTAACAGTGGTTTGGCTGCGGTCGGGAAATCAGTCGATTCCGAGAGTCAGCATAAAACAATCCGGCGGCTGGTTGACTGAGCAGAGAACCAGCACCAGCGTTGAGGTGAGTAAGACATCTAACAGCTCCGGCGGGGAGAGCGAGATACTGATTTTCTCCTCCGCGCACTCGATGGGCAATGTGTATCCGTGAGAGGAACGACATTCAATCGATTAACTTACCGCTCATTCAGTTAATGAAGTGACTGTCGTCCCCTGTTTCAGATTATTTACAGTTGCCGGGCAGGGTGAATTTCGGGTCGTTCTGATCCCAGAGCCATGCAGATACAGTTCGGAGGTCATTGACGCTGAGCGTCATCGCGGGCATCAGGCCGAATCGAGTGATTGCTGCCGGTTCGAGCTTCGAGTGTGTTGCCTCTGGCTTTTGCATGAATGCAACCATGTGCTTTATCGCCGCTTTTCGGTCGGTACCGAAGGCCTTGCGATAGTGCAGGGCAATACCGAGTACCGGGGGCGCCGATTTGGGCGGGGGTTGCATGGAGTGACAAACTGCACAATTTGCCTCAAACAGCGCTTTGCCGTCGGCAGCCGCCGCTATGGAGACCTGGTTCCATCCGCCAATCATAAGAGAGGCAAGGAGCGCACTGCTGAAAAAAATTCGCTTGTTGAACATTGATTCTTCTGAATGATGTTTGATTGATGATAATACGAAATTCACTTTCATCGGTCTTGCAGGTTAACCTTCGAGACCTCGATGCTTCTGACCATTTTGACGAGCCGGGGGCCGTTGACACGGTCGTTATTGCACAAAATAGCGAATGGCCCGCCCCGTTATCGACAGGGTGTCCGTTTTTTTCAAAGACGAGCCAGGTATCTTCTCCGGCAAGGCCGTAACGGAGTTCGTTCAGGGTGAAGAGAACGTTGTAGCCGTCGGTCGATCGGACGAGCACATAATATTCGCCTCGCTGGCGGGGATTGGGCATAACGACCTTTGCTGAGTCGAGGAGATCACGGAGCAGAACGCCTTTAAAGCTCTTCATGGTCTGTTTTGTCTGGCCGGAGTCGCAGAGTATTGGGGTCTCCCCTTTTTTTTTGACACCTTCATCCGGCGAAGTGATTCAATGGTGAGCGTCAGTGGCTGCTCGACAAGGCCGGAGAGCCTGACTTCGGCGGGTACGGATTGCCATGGTTCGGCGTAAAGGCGTACCTGCAAAATGGTTGCTATCAGCAGAAGCAGCAGGAAAAGTCTGTTTTTCATGAGGGTTGAGTGTTTGTGGTTACGCACGTTGGCATTGACCGATTCACATGCGAAGTGAATCCGATACCGATTTCGATAGCGATGGAAGAAGGGAGTGCGGGTTAAAACCGGTAATTGATGCCTCCGTAGTAGTATGTACCCGTTGCTCCGGCTCCTTCGTTGTTGCCGTAGGCGGAGTTTGCGTCGTCGTTGAAGATGTTGTCAGCTCCGGCGAACAGTTCAACAGTTTTTGTCGCTTTTTTGGCCAGATAACAGTTGACAAGTGAATACCCTTTCACCTTGTCTGTGGCGGATACATACTGGGTACCCATGCTGATCACCTTGATCATGCCCTTGAGTCCGATTCGCTCGTTCGTGTAGTTGATTCTGAAGACATTGACCATATCGGCCACATAATTGAGATGCTCTTCCGTACCCGTTTTTTCGGAATCAAGAAGGGTGATCTGTTCTGAAAGCGAAAAGCCTGCGGGCAGTTTGAGTGAGGTGCTGATCTCGATGCCTCTGGTCATCGCCTCCGACACATTCATGTATTTGTAGCTATCGGGTGTCGTGGAGTCATCGTAGAGTTCGAGAGAGATCATATGCTTCACCTCGTTACGGAAAGCGGTCACTCCGGAGGAAACCCCTTTCCATGCAAAATCGGCGCCAACCTCCCAGCTTTTCGAGGTCTCGGCTTCGAGATCGGGATTGGCAAGTTCGATGCGGGTTCTGGTCTGCAACGATCCGGTGTAGAGTTCGTACAACGAGGGCGCCCGGAATCCTTCACCATAGGACGCCCGCAGTTTCATGGAGTCGCTGAGACGCAGAAGGGTGGCAATTTTGGGGCTGATCCCGGAACCGAAACCGGAGTGGTCGTCATATCTGACGCCTGCAATAAAGGAGAGCGGCTCGAGGAGTCTGAACTCATCCTGTGCAAACAGACCGAGGTTGTGCGCTTCGTGAGACCCTGTCGAAAGCAGTGAAGTGTACTGTGTCATCGGCCCACTGATCACCACGCCGTCCGATATTTTCGTCACCGTGGTGACCACCTGTGAAATGGTATTGCTGTAATCTTCCCGTTTTTCGGTACGATACTCCGTCCCGCCGGTCAACCGGTGGTTCGTCCATAAAGCACCGCTCCAGCGGGCATCGATCTGATCGGCATCTTGCGAGACGTTCGTCAGAGTAGAATAATTTGCAATGGTTTCGGTTCGTGTTCGCTTGTTCTGGGCGACGTTATCGGTGGTTCTTATGGTTGGAGAGCCGCTGAAATAGTCCATATCGGACTTCCAGTCATAGGTACTCCGGGAGAGCTGCAATGAAAGGCTCGACTCATCTCCCGTCCTGATCTCTGCCCTGACATGGACAAGCAAACGGTCACTCTCCACATTGCGGTTGGAGTTGGTTGTCCCCTGGGTTCGGATGCCGTCAAGCGAATTGTCGGCACAGACCACCCCTCCGGTAAACTTCAGTCCGGGTTTCAGGGCATAGGTGAGCGCCACCGAGCCCGAGCCGATGATCCGGTCGTCGCCGTCAGTTGCCAGATCAACGGTATTTCGATCATAGCGATCGCGATCGTACCAGCTTCCGGCAATCGCGTAACCGAGCCTGCCCGACGTCCCGCTCAGCCATCCGTCGGTCTCAACGGTTCCGGCCTCACCGTACCGGCTCTCTCCTCCGGAAAGCGACAGCCCCCCATGCGTCTCATGGGTGGGCTTTCTCGTGATGATGTTGATGATCCCGCCAACAGCATCACTGCCATACAGGGCCGATGATGAACCACGAACAATCTCGATCCTCTCGACCATCCCTGCCGGTATTTCTCGCAGATCGACACGCCCCAGAGAGCCTGACGGCAAACGGTTACCGTCAAGAAGCACCAGTGTCAGGCGACTGTCGAGACCACGAAGCCTGGCAATACCGAGCCGTCCGCTCATCGATTCGAGCGCGTTGACATCCGCTGTTTCAGCGAGCAGATCGATCAGGTTCAGTGCTCCGCTCTCTTCGATCTCTTCGCGGTTGATCACCTCGACGGCCATCGGAAGATTTGATACCGTGTTCGGGGTTCGAGTGGCTGTAATCACGATTTCTCCGGCCTGAGAGAGCGGAGATTCTTCGGCCAATGCCTCGCTGCCGGTAACTCCGGTAATCGACGAAAGCATGAGAAGAGGAACCATTCGTCTGGTTGAAGAGTACATTACGTTATGTATTTCAGGTTATAATGTTTGATAAATGAATTATTGTTGATCCGGATTGAAATCGACTGTGTCAGATCGGATTCATGACCTCTGTATCAGGCGTTAATCCGATACCGATTTTGTACCGTTCTGTGAGGGCAACAACGTATGGGTTCCCCCCACGATTATATCAAGATTAAGCTGTCGTATATTTCTGCGTCTTGGTTTTATCCAAATCGAAATCGGTATCGGTATCGATTTCGATTATTTATGTAAAAACAGAAATCCGGTATCTTTCTGTATCTATTTAATTATCATATAGTTATCACAATAAGTCATAATGCTCGACGAGTTTTTTTCAGCCTCTTTTCAAGTAGAACCCGATACCGATACCGATTTGGATACCGATTTCGATGATAAATATATTCTGACTATTTACCGTTGACACGACACTACGATGAAACACACTCTTTCTCATATCATCCCGCGTCCTCGATCAGTTCACCGCTGCGAAGGCGTGTGCGGAGGGCGAGGAGGCGGTTGTCGAGGGCTTCGAGCATTTCGAGGTTCTCTTTTTCCTTTGGCGTCGTCGAAATCACCTTGAGGATTCCGCCGTTTCTGATAACCAGCCTCCGTTCAACCATCAGTGCCAGAATCGGTTCGTTGGTTGCCATGAGGACGATCTTCTCTTTTCTGACCAGCAGAGAGAGCGCTTTCTTGCGGTCGATACCTGCGTTTTCGATCTCGTCGATGAGCACGACGGGCGATGAGCTGAGGAAGGCTGTATCGGCAATCATGAGCGCACGCGACTGACCATGTTGATCGCGCCACCCAACGTATTCGGGCCATAGAGCACCGAGGTCAGCCCTTTCGAGATGTTCACTTCCGACAGGTTCATCGTCAGTAACCGGTTCTGATCGACGTAGCCGTCATAGGGCACATAGAGCGGAATGCCATCGAGGTAGAGTGGCGGGTGGCGCATATCGAAACCCCTCACATAGATCATCCCCTCATTGCGGCCACCGACGTTGCCAAGATCGATACCCGGCAAGGTGTTAGCCGAATCCGACAGGGTCATCCGCCCAAGCTTCTCCATTTCCGACTCCGGCACGGTCTCGGAGATACCACCCTTTTTTCCTGTAACCACAACTTCGCCAACCGTAAAGACAGGTGTCGTGCCTTCGTCGGACGTTGACCCTTTTTCAGCGACGATCGCTGGCCGGACAGCGACCAGCAACAAAACCAGAAGTACTGCTTTTCTCATGAACGTGGTTGATTTCTTTATAACCTTATTGATATAACGTTAGTTAAAAAAAAGGGTGATGTTACGCAGTCGAAAAGCTTACGCACGCCGACGGGTGAGCTCCTGACCCTGACGTAACGCCCAATGGTGTACACCACAGGATCGTCAAGCCCTGTCGAAAACCCCTCCCGGCCCATTTCGCCAAGCGTCGTTGAGACAAATGCCTCATCTGGCCAGCCGGTTTTGCTGACCGCCACAACCGGCATCTCATCCGGCACACCCTCTTCCCGGAATACCCGCACCCGGCAGGTTCGCTGTGGCCATGTAGAGCACGATGGTCGCTCCGTGTCGGAGAAGCTTTGAGGCATCACGGATGAGCGCGAAGTCATCGGTGACGGAAGCGGCGATGATATTGAGCACGGCATCGCTCTCGAACTTGCGGCTTATCGGCAAAGCGTAAACACTCGCCACAGCAGCACCAGCCGAAACCCCCGGAATAACCTCATAAGGAATACCGATACAGACAAGTACATCGCCTTCGTCTACCTCGCCACCAAAAAGGGTCGGATCCCCGGTTTTCAGCCTCACCACCCTGAGTCCCTTACCATAGTGCTCCCGGATCGCCCGGATCATCGGGGTCTCCTCCCGGCATCCCTTTCCTTGTTCATACAGAGAACGATCAACAGAAAAAATGACTGCTCCTGCGGAAACCACACCGAGAGCAGGCTCAACCGCCCGGCAATCATATAGAATGACCTCAGCCTCCTGGGTGGCCGCATCTGCCCGGACAGTCAGCAATCCGGGATCGCCCGGCCCGGTTCCGACGATAAACACCTTGTTGCCTTGCACTGCTTCTGCCATGACTGCTGATCCTGATGAGTTTGCGATATATACAGAACTACATAACGTTCTGCAAAAGAAAAAAGGCCATTGCCAGCACCAATTTCCGATTATCCGCTTAAAAAAACAAATATTTATTACACCTTTGTATTAATTTTTAAGGCTTATTCACAATTACAGCCAAGTCACGCACGAATTCGTTTTTTTTGTTGTCCCGAATAAAAAAAACGAATATTATAGAGTGCAGTACATAACGCTAATACGGCTATCGTATCACGCAGGTAAAAGAAATACCGCTTCATCGTCATGTCAGAAGGTCACCTTTTTTCGACAGGTGACTCCGTATCGAATCACGAATCTGAATCAGCCGGAAGGCGGGCTTTCAATCAGGAGAATCGATTTCGATACCGATAAAATATTCATCGGCATAGCGGCAACACAATGGGGCCGGGACACGGTCAACGCGAGGGGATTAATTCAATTCAAACAGGGAGAATTATCATGAACATCAGCGCACGCAATATTTTCAAGGGCGTCATCTCGTCAATCAAACCGGGTGCAGTCAATGCAGAGGTATCGATAGAGCTTACCGATGGTTCCCCGATCGTTTCGATCATCACCATCGGCGCCGTCGAACGGCTCGGCCTGAAAGAGGGGATGCCGGCCAGTGCCATCATCAAGGCAAGTTCGATCATTGTCGGCACCAACCTCGATGACGCAAGGCTGAGCACCCGCAACATGCTCTGCGGCACCATCATCCGCCTGATCGACGGCCCGGTCAGCACCGAGGTCGATATCGAGATCGGTGGAGGCAACACCCTCTCGGCGATCATCACTCACGGCAGTTCCGAAAAACTCGGCCTTGCCGAAGGAGCTCATGCCTGCGCCATCTTCAAGGCTTCCAGCGTGATCATCGGGGTGGAGTAAGCGGTCAAGAGAGAACACCATAGACCCATAAGATCTTGAAATTGAACAAGTCTAACTGGTCTATGGTGTCGCATGACGCAGGTGATGACGAACTGCTTACGCTTCATACAGGAAGGCCGCAGTTTTTCTTCGATCAATCAATTGCCCCGCTTCATACCTCAATTCAGCAGTGAGGCGACACTGTTTTATTGCCGACTGAACGGCACCTCTGTTGCCGTTACCCGAGCTTCAGGTTTCGAGAGTACCTCCGTCTTGATCCTGTCAGCCCCCGTGGCGCCATTACTCAAAATCCCTTTTGTTTTTCCGCCGATCAGACCGGTTGCGCTTTTCACTGCCGAGCCGGTTGCATAGACGCCAAATCCAACCAAAGCAAGGCCGGCAAGGCCATGAAGGGCAGGAACGGCAAGCGGGGCCAGCAATGCCGCACCGCCGACAATCCCGACTGCCGTTACGGCTGAAGTTACCGGATTCTGATTCAGAATATTCTTTAACATGATACCGTTTATACTATTGATTTAAATGTTTCTCTGGTTATGGCCGACAACCAGTCAATTGATGCTGATGGTCTGGGTTCCTTTTGAAACGGGAAGTTTGCCGGCATATTGCTCTCCTGCCGTAAACCCTGCGATAAAAATCATCTCTCCGAACTCTTCGAGAGTCATATCAAGATCGATTCTCTGCTTGAGGTATTCACTGAACTTCTTGTCGGCCTTGCACCGGTCAATTTTCTTGATGTACCCTTTCCATGCCGAGTTCACGGCACGAAGCCATAATGGTCTTATCATAGCCCTCTGCTCCCGGTTACTGGTTCAAGGCAGTCTTCGATGACCTCAGCATCCTTTCCTGTAACCTCAGCCACCGGCTTGACCATGTTTTTTTCTGACCTTGCAAGCTGACCGGATGAAAACAGCCTGCCGGTAAGCGCAGTCAGGCCGCCTTTTGATACAACATTAAAAAGAAGGGGTACCGCAGCCGGAACAGCAACCGGAGCGACCGCCGCGATCATACCGACACCGACAACAAGCGCACCGCCCACGGCATGAAAACCTAATGGAAGTCCAACGACAGGCAGCATCATGGCCCACCCCTGGATACCGTTCTTTGAGGGATTCAGCACTGTGCAGGATAACTCTGACATAGTTCTGTTACAGTAAAATTAGCTGAAATAAAAAAAACCGGAACAAGGCGGAGCCTCTGGAGAGCGCTGGTAAAAACTAAAGAGCCTCTCATCTGATTGATAAAGATCTAAATCAATACTACTGATCGCACAGATTCCAGAGGTTGGCCTGTCTCAGGCTTGAGACCCTTGTGCTGATACGATCATTTTCAATGCCCGGTACGACTACCGATGGTGCTCCCGAAAAAGATCGATTACTGGAACGATAATCATGCCGATGGTGTAAGACTTCGCCAGATATGACCCCGGAAGGCTATCGCCGAGTTCTCATGACCCGAAAGAGTACAACAGGATAAAGCAAGGCAACCCGCGTCTTGGCCACTTGGGTTGCCTTGTCCCGATGACACACGAAATCACTTACCGGGAGAAATGGTCGAAACGATGTTCTGCATGGCCTGAACCGCTGTATTGGCAACGCCGCCAACAAGTTCGCTTGCATTTTTGCTCAAAGGCTCCACAGCAGCAGCTGCCGAATTGAGTAACGAAGAGAGGAGATCAACCTGCACCTGACCGATCTTGCCGACAGCACCCATCAGTTCATTCAGTGCCTGGGCAAAATTGTTTGTAACCTCTTGTGCCATAACTCTTACAGTTTTTGGTTGGTAAAGCTCATTTTCTTTCTTTTCTTACAGATAAGTATAGTGCAATTTCATCATTTTTAAAAAAGAAAAAAAACAGAACGCTTTCCAATGGCCATGAAAAACCGGGACTACCTTACTCTTCTCGCAACCACACACCTGGCGAAGTCACTTGAGGAATTCACGAAAAATCTCTCGCACAAGAAAACAGTTAAGCACATTAATATAATAAGTTATAAAGACGAAAAAGGCTCCGCGAATACTCTTGACAAGACACCTCCCGAGTGTAGCAGGCTACCATCACCCAACGAACGATGCGGATTCGCCACTGGTAACACCCATTAAGCAACAATACTTGCAAGAATGCGTTTAGTTTTCTTACATTAAAAAATAGTACACAACGCCAGACAAATCTTTCAATCTTACCACACTTACATGAAAGATATTAACAGCTCAATTGTACGTGGTGCAGATACTTGCAGCAAGCTTCCTGAAGTATTCATCGATGGCCTCTGGTAGTTTACCGGCAACGATCCGGAAAAAGGCGGCACCTGTACCAAACGACGTTGAGCCAACGCATCTCTTCGTCTTTACGGAAATTGGCAGGGTACAGGACTCTTGCCCGGTAGCTCGCCAGCACGATCAGGATAAGCCGGCCCCGGCAAAGATTTTTGCAGATGGTTTCGCACTTGATTCACCAATCGGAAGCTTTGTTCCGGTGTTACTCTCCAGCATTACGATCCAGAAGTATAATGGCACACAAAACCCTTACCCCTGCAGTACTCTCTGATCAACTTCCCCAGGCAGATTACAGACGGAAATCCGGAAAGCGGTGGCTACTGATTCAACCGGTCAGCAACACCAGCATGATGGTTGACTCGGGAAAAGTCAGTATGCCCCTGAATCTCATGATGGTGGCAACACTGGCAAACGTGCTTTTCGATGTCGATTTTATCGATGAACGACTGGGTGACCCTATTCCTGAAGATTTTTCAGGGTATGATGTCGTTGCCATCACCTCACGCACCCTGAATGCAAAAAAAGCTTACCAGATCGCTGAAAACGCTAAAAAACAGGGGAAAATCGCCCTTCTCGGTGGTGTGCACCCTACCATGTCCCTTGACGAGGCCATGAGTTATGCCACCAGCGTCGTTTATGGTGAAATCGAGTCCGTCTGGCCTGAGCTTTCACGAGACGTCATTGCCGGCACCATGAAGCCACTCTATCGCGCCGAAGCGCTGAAAGCGATGAATACGATGCCACGGCCCGATTTTTCTCACGCCCTTGGCAGCCCTAACAGCAGTAAATACAGTTCACGAATACCTATTCTTGCCACCAAAGGGTGTCCTGTCGGATGCGATTTCTGCACCACACCGACGATCTATGGAAAAAACTACCGTTACCGAGAAATCGATCTGATTCTCGATGAGATGCGCTACCATCAGGAACGCCTCGGAAAGGATAAAATCCATTTCTCTTTCATGGACGACAACATCAGTTTTCGGCCAGGTTATTTCAAGGAGCTGCTCGGTCAGATGGGATGGCTGAACATTCGCTGGAATGCCAACATCTCAATGAATTTCCTCCATGACGCCGAAATTGCCGAACTTGCGGCCTGGTCGGGCTGTGACCTGATGAGCATCGGATTCGAATCCCTGAATCCTGAAACACTCAAAAGCATGCACAAAGGGTCGAACAGGCTGGACAACTACGGCAAGGTGGTGAAAAATCTGCATGACCGGGGCATCGCCATCCAGGGCTATTTCATGTTCGGGTTTGATAATGACAGCAAGGAAAGCTTTCAGATGACCTATGACTTCATCATGGAGAACCGTATCGATTTTCCTGTTTTTTCCTTAGTCACCCCTTTTCCCGGCACCCCCTATTACGAAGAGATGAAGCCACGGCTTCGCCATTTCGACTGGGATAAATACGACACCTATCATTACATGTTCGAGCCAAAAAAAATCGGCACCGACACCTTTCTCGAGAACTTCGTCAAAATACAGAAAGAGGTTTACGGTGCTCGTGCCATTATGCGTCGAATGAAGGGCAAACCGCTGAACTGGGTATGGCTTGC
>JAAXWL010000086.1 GCA_013334975.1 Chlorobiaceae bacterium | reverse complement strand
TCTGCCCCGTCGATGCCGAAACCCTTGAGCGAATGGGTTCTGAAATGAGCTTCAAGCACCCGCGAAGCCTGCTCCCCGGTAAACATCCACTCTTCAAGCACGGAAAAGAGCGCCCCAGTGTACAGGCTTTTGCCGAGGCTCTCCCGAAGCTCCTTGTCACGCGAGGAGATCAGTATCTCGGCGGGATGCAGCGCCTGAATGAAATCCTTCAGCTCCGGCAAAGGCACCTCGGTCATCCTGAACTCGGCGGTGGTGACATCCACATAGGCTATGCCTGCCCAATGTTCACGCCCCTTCCTGAACGGAGCCACAGCACAGAGATAGTTGTTGTGGCGGTCATCGAGAATCTTGTCGCTGTAGGTGATCCCCGGCGTAACGATGTCGGTGATCTCCCGCCTGACAATCCCTTTCGCCTCGGAAGGATCCTCCATTTGGTCGCAGACCGCAACCTTGAACCCTTTTCTGACTAACTTCGCAATATACCCCTCGCTGGCATGGTGGGGAAAACCGGCCATCGGCACCTCGGAGGAGCTGCCATTCGAGCGCCGGGTCAGTACGATATTCAGCGCTCCTGAGACCGAAATGGCGTCATCAAAAAAAGTTTCATAGAAGTCACCGACACGAAAAAGCAGCAGATAATCGGGATAACGCTCCTTGACATCGAGATACTGGCGCATCATCGGTGTCACCTCCTGTTTGCGGGATTGAGCCTCTTTGGCCATGTTGACTCAGGATGAAATTATCGTTGACTGTTTACTGCCGTACCGGACGGAAAATCAAACTATATCACTAGATCAAATAAAACAAACAACCTCCTGGACGCTTGAAAAGCTGCCCGCAGGTCAATATCTTGGTTCCGGAAACCTTTGAGCACCTTACCATCCTGAAAACAGCCCCAGCCATGAATTTTCAAGCTCTTCTGCGACTGGTGCACATCACCGGTTTCGCCGCCTGGTTCGGCACGATATTCGCCTCTCTCTTTCTGCTCAGGACGCTCGAACCGGGGCTGACCGGCGAAAAAAAAGAGGCCGATGTCCACACACTCCTGCTTCGCCGCTTCATCAAGCTCGAAACGAAGGTGGCCGATGTTGCCGTCATTTCAGTCATTCTCTCCGGACTTCTCCTGGCGCACTTCTACGAAGGGTGGTCAACGTGGGTCTTTACAAAAATCGGCCTTGTCATCCTCCAGATCGCCCTCACTATAGGCTACATCATCAAGGCGATACAGCCCATCACCTATCCCTGCAAGGCTTCAGCATACCGCCCATGGTACCACCTTTTCGCCATATCCTTCACTATGTTCGGCATAATCCTTCTCACCACCTTTTTCCTTCGATAACCGGTAAAACAACTTCTTCAGGAAAGATAGCCGTAAAGATTTGAAAATCGTTTTCTATCGTTTATATTCATGCTCTTTAACACCAAACCATTAATATGATGCAGGCTCTGATCGAGATATCCGATAAACAGTATCTGGTAAAACAGGGTGACAAAATTTTCGTCCCACGGCAGCAAGGTGCCGCTGGCGACGTCATTGAAGTCAAAAGTCTCATGCAGGTCGATCAGGCAAATTCGACCATAACTGCTGGAACCGTCACCGTCAAAGTGCTCGAACATGTCAGGGACGAAACCATCGTCGTATTCAGAAAGAGCCGTCGCAAACGTTTCCAGAAAAGAAACGGACACCGTCAGCACATGACGCAGGTCGAAGTGCTTTCGGTCTGAGCAGACACAGAGATTCATAACCATAATTTTTTTCTTCCATGGCTCATAAAAAAGGCGGCGGATCGACCAAAAACGGCCGCGACAGCAATCCGAAATACCTCGGCGTTAAAGCTGCAGGGGGTTCAATGGTCAATGCAGGCACCATCATTCTCCGCCAGCGCGGCACGGTGATCAAGCCAGGCGACAATGCCGGCATAGGCAGAGACCACACCATCTTCGCCCTCGTCGAAGGCACCGTCAGATTCAGAAACGGCCGCAACAACAAGAAACAGGTCGATATCATCCCCGCCTGAACTTTGGACGGAGATGCATTCCGCTTATATTGAAGCAAGCCGGTTCTGAAGAAGAACGGCTTGCTTTTTTTACGCTCTTTACTGAAGCGATGCTGAAGATCGCTGAGTGAAATTGCATGATGATAAATTGAACAAAAAAGGGCAATCCGTTGAACCAGAAACCATCCTCCCCGGCCTTCACTGCCGCTTGCCACAGGAGAATGAAGCTTCCTGCCAATCAGGGCAGCTTGCCGGATACCTTGCCGATATTTTTTGAAAGCATTTTTTTGATAGCCAATACCAGGTTTCCGCTAAGCTCCGTTTCATGGCTGTTCAGGAACTACTCCGTAGTGGCCAGAGCCAATGAGAGTGCTGAACGGTACCCCCTTTTGCAGGCCTCCTGACAAGAGCTGTTCGCTGATTTCATACAATCTCCCCTGCATCCCCCTTGAGGAACAGGTGATTTTTCCAACAGTAACCAAAACCCGTAAGTGCATTATGAAAATAACCGTTATTGGCGCAGGCAACGTAGGAGCAACCACGGCTTTCCGTCTTGCAGAAAAACAGCTTGCAAAGGAGCTCGTGCTGCTCGATGTCGTCGAAGGCATTCCTCAGGGTAAAGGGCTCGATATGTTCGAAAGCGGGCCGATCGCTCTTTTCGACACAAAAATTACCGGTTCGAACGACTATGCCGACACAGCGGATTCCGACATCGTTGTCATCACTGCCGGACTTCCGAGAAAACCCGGCATGACCCGTGAAGATCTCCTCATGAAAAATGCAGGAATCGTCAGGGATGTCACCCGTCAGATCATGGAGCACTCGAAAAATCCGATCCTCGTCATCGTCTCCAATCCCCTCGACATCATGACCTATGTCGCCTGGAAACAGAGCGGACTGCCGAAAGAGCGGGTCATCGGCATGGCTGGCGTACTCGATTCAGCACGCTTCCGTGCCTTTATCGCCATGGAACTCGACGTTTCCATGCAGGATGTCAACGCCTGCGTACTCGGCGGCCACGGCGATGCCATGGTCCCGGTAGTGAAGTATACCACCGTTGCCGGTATTCCCATCAGCAGCCTCCTGCCGGCAGAAACCATTGACAAAATGGTAGAACGCACCAGAACCGGTGGCGCCGAAATCGTCAACTACCTCAAGCAGGGCTCGGCCTTCTATGCACCTGCCACCTCAACCGTCGAAATGGTCGAATCGATCGTCCTCGACCGCAAACGGGTGCTCACCTGCGCCGTCAGCCTCGACGGGCAGTACGGCATCGACAACACCTTTGTCGGCGTGCCAGTCAAACTTGGCAAAAACGGCGTTGAAAAGATCTACGAAATCTCCCTCGATCAGGCCGATCTCGACCAGCTTCAGAAATCGGCAAAAATAGTCGATGAAAACTGCCAGATGCTCGAATCAGCCGGCGTCTGAGACCTCCCGACCCGATAACAAGAAAAGCGACCCCCCGGTCGTTTTTCTTATTGGGCCTCTCGAAGGCATGAACATGGGACGAATGGGGCCTATGGGTCTCATGGGACCGAAAAATTCAGGACGACTCTTCCCGATTTCCCTCTCTTCACTGGCCACTAGTCACTCTTTTCTTACATTGTCCACTTCGTCCACCTCTTCAATTCGTCCACCAAGTCCACAACGTCCACTTCCTCTTCCCACTATCCACTCCCGACTGTTCATCTCCACCCCCCGCCGAGGGCTTTGTAGAGGTCGATCAGGTTTGCCTGGCTTTGCTGATGAACGAGGATTTCGTTCTGCTGCGCTTCAAAAAGGGAGCGTTCGGCGTCAAGGAGCGCAAAATGGCTGTCAACTCCGCTGGCATAACGAGCTTTGGTGATAGTCGCCGCCTGCTCGTTTTCCCTGACCAGCGCCCGCTGGGCCTCTAACTGCCCGGCCCAGGTGGCACGAGCCACCAGCGCGTCGGCGACTTCACGAAACGCGCTCTGGATCGCTTTTTCGTAACCAGCAAGGGCAATATCCCGGTTGTTTTCAGCCAGCCTCAGGTTTGAGTGCAGCCGACCACCCTGGAAGATCGGGATGGTGATTTGCGGAATGAAACTCCATGCGCCGCCAGAACTGCTCGCAAAGAGATCCGACATGCTGGTGCTGGCGTATCCGGCTGACCCGGTCAGGGTTATAGCAGGGAAAAATGCCGCTCGTGCCGCACCGATGTTGGCATATTCGGCTTTCAGGGCATACTCCGCCTGCCGGATATCCGGGCGTTCGAGTAACACGACCGCAGGGATGCCCGCCGGGAGCCTCTCCATCACCTCCACCTCGGCGAGCTTGAGCGGTTCGAGCCATGCCGGATCGATCTCCCTGCCAACCAGCAGCGTCAGTGCGTTCCTGTCCTGTTCGACCTGTCGCTGGTACTGCGCCCGATTGGCCTTCGTCGCTTCAACAAGCATTGCGGATTGCGCAACATCGAGACGTGACCTGGAGCCAAGCTCGAAACTGCGCCTGATAAGCTCATGCGCAACCTGCCTGCTCACGAGCGTTTTTTCGGTCAGTTCGAGCAGTTCGGTGTCGGCAAGAAAGGTGAGCCAGGCGTTGGCAACTTCGGCGACCAGCATGGTCTGGGCGGCCTTTCGCCCCTCTTCCGTGGCGAGATACTGATTCATAGCGCGACTCCTGAGGTTGCGCACCTTTCCGAAAAGATCGACTTCGTATGCCGTCGTACCGATTCCTGCCACAGCGGTCGAGGTGATTTCCGCCTTTCCTGTCCCACTCGTGCTTTCGGAGAGTCGTTGCCGGGTGAAGCTGCCCGAGGCGTCAAGCGACGGCAGGAGATCAGCTCGCCGGATACGGTAGGTGTTGCGAGCAACCTCGATGTTGAGGGTTGCGATCCTCAGGTCACGGTTGTTCTCAAGGGCCGCCCAGATGAGCTGCTGCAACCTGGGCGATCGGAACATCTCCCGCCACCCGGGAGCTGCAGCGCCCGGCTGCCCCACCTCTCCCGAAGCGGCTGGCCACCCTGCGCTGACGGGTGCCGGAGGAGGATCGTAACGTGGCGCAAACGAGCAGGCTGAGAGGGTTGTTGCTGCCAGGCAGAGCGGGAGCAGGAGTTTACGATTCATGAGTCGATCCCTTGTCGTTGTTGATATCCATCGCGCCACTCAGCGGCTTTCGGGCAAATCCTGATTGTACAAGCACATAGAAGAGCGGGACAAAGAAGATCGCCAGTACCGTTCCGGAGAGCATCCCGCCCATCACGCCAATGCCGATGGAGTGCTGGCTTGCCGAACCCGCGCCGGACGAGAAGACGAGCGGCGTGACGCCGAGAATAAAGGCCATCGAGGTCATGACGATGGGGCGTAACCGCTGCGCGGCTGCGGCCAGCGCCGCCTCCCTGATCGGCAAACCGCCTTCGTAAAGGGTCTTGGCAAACTCGACGATGAGAATGGCGTTTTTTGCGGTCAGGCCGACAGTCGTCAGAAGGCCGACCTTGAAATAGACGTCGTTGGAAAGTCCGGCGACAAAGGTCGCCAGCACCGTACCGAGAACACCGAGCGGCACCACCAGCATGACGGCGATCGGCACGCTCCAGCTTTCGTACAGTGCGGCAAGACAGAGAAAAACGAAGAGCAGAGAGATCGCATAAAGCAGCAGCGTCTGCTGACCGGCTGCCCGCTCTTCGTAAGAGAGGCCGGTCCACTCGATACCGAACCCTTCGGGAAGTTTCTCCGCGAGCTTCGTCATGGTTGCCATGGCATCACCCGAGCTGACTCCACTGGCGGGCGCCCCCTGGATATTGACCGACGATATGCCGTTGAAACGTTCGAGCTTTGGAGAACCGAAGCTCCAGCGACCGGTCGAGAATGAGGAGAAGGGCACCATCTGGCCATTCGTGTTCCGGACATGCCAGATATCGACGTCCGACGGGTTCATGCGGTAGGGCGCATCCCCTTGCATGAAGACCCGCTTGATGCGCCCGTCATGCACAAAATCGTTCACATAGGAGGAGCCCCAGGCCGTTTGCAGCGTCGCGTTGATGTCGGCAATGGCGACCCCGAGGGCACTGGCCTTTTCGTGGTCGATCTCGACTTTGTATTGCGGCACATCTTCAAGTCCGTTGGGACGGACGCCACTGAGTGTCGGGTTTTGCGAAGCCATGCCGAGCAACTGGTTGCGGGCAGACATCAGCGCCTCATGCCCCTTGCCGGTGCGGTCGAGCAACTGAAGGTCGAAGCCGGAGGCGTTGCCAAGCTCCATGACCGCTGGCGGGTAAAAGGCAAAGATCATCGCATCCTTCACGCTCGACAAAGCGCCCATGGTTCTGCCGGCAATCGAGGCCATATCCTGCCCCGCTTTTCTGCGCTCGCTCCAGTCTTTGAGCTGGATAAATCCCATGGCCGAGTTCTGCCCCTGACCGGCAAAGCTGAACCCGGTCACACTGAAGATGCTTTCAACATTCTGCTTCTCCTGATCGAGCACATATCGCTCCATCACCTTGACGCTCTCGAGTGTGCGCTCTTTGGTTGAGCCGGAGGGTGTGGAGAGCTGCACAAAAAGAAATCCCTGGTCTTCATCCGGCAGGAACGAGGTCGGAAGCCGCATGAAAAGAAGACCCAGCAGCACAACAGCCAGCATAAATACCATCAGCGAGCGCTTGACCTTCCCGGTCATGAGGCGAGCACCAGCAACATAGCGTTCACGATTACGGTTGAACATCCGGTTGAACCAGGCAAAGAAACGAACAAAAGGGCCGTCGCCGTAGAGATGACCCTCTTTGTCCAGCGGTTTGAGGAGGCTGGCGCAAAGTGCAGGAGTCAGAATCAGCGCCACCAGAACCGAGAGCAGCATGGCAGAGACAATGGTGATGGAAAACTGCCGGTAGATCGTGCCGGTGGAGCCTTTGAAGAACGCCATCGGTACAAACACCGCCGAAAGCACCAGGGCGATGCCGACCAGGGCGCTTGAAATCTGCTTCATCGATTTCCGGGTCGCTTCGAGCGGAGAGAGGTGCTCTTCGGCCATGATCCGCTCGACATTTTCGACCACGACAATGGCATCATCGACGAGAAGTCCGATAGCCAGCACCATGGCGAACATGCTGAGGGTGTTGATGGAAAAACCGAAAACAGCCATCACCCCGAAGGTGCCCAGGAGCACCACCGGTACCGCAATCGTAGGCACCAGCGTCGCACGGAAATTCTGGAGAAACAGGAACATGACGAAGAAAACAAGAATCACCGCCTCGATAAGGGTGTGCACGACCCCCTCGATCGAGGTCTTGACGAACGGCGTCGTATCGAACGGGTAGACCACCTGCACGCCCGTCGGCAAGAGCGGCTTCAGCAAAGCCATTTTCGCTTTCACCAGGTTTGCCGTGTTCAGGGCGTTGGCGCCGCTGGCAAGGGTGATGGCCATACCGGCGGCCTGTTTGCCGTTGAATCGCGTGGTCATATCGTAGTTCTGCACACCCAGCTCAACTCGTGCGACATCACGGAGGCGAATCTGCGAACCGTCAGTGTTGACTTTCAGAATCACCTTTTCAAAATCCCCGACACTCTTCAGGCGCGACTGGGCTGTAATGGTGGCATTCAACTGCTGGCCCGGCACCGACGGTGTGCCACCGAACTGACCGGCGGAGACATCCGCATTCTGTGCAGCAATGGCCGCCTGAACCTCGTTGGTGGTAAGGTTGAAGCTCACCATCCGGTGAGGATCGAGCCAGATCCGCATCGAGTAGGGCTGACCAAAAACCTGGATGTTGCCCACACCGGGCACACGGCTCAGCGGATCGAGCAGCTTCGAGTTGATGAAATCGTTCATGGCATACTCATCGACACGGCCATCCTCCGAGTAAACCCCAACGACCATCAGGAACCCCGTGTCTCCCTTGGTAACCTTGATGCCCTGCTGCTGCACCTGCTGCGGCAGATTCGACATGACGGTCTGCAACTTGTTCTGCACCTGCACCTGCGCAATGTCGGGATCAGCTTCAGGCTCGAAGGTTACCGTGATGGACACGTTACCGTTTGAATCGCTTCCTGCGCTGAAATAGCGGAGATGATCGATACCGGTAAGCGCCTGTTCGATCACCTGCGTCACGCTGTTTTCAACCGCTTCGGCAGAGGCGCCGGGGTAGGAGGCGCTGATGTTGATGGTCGGCGCCGCAATGCGCGGATACTGCTCCACCGGAAGGGTGTTGATGGCAATGATGCCACCCAGCATGATGCAGATGGAGATCACCCAGGCAAAAACCGGCCTCTCGATAAAAAATCCGGACATGGAACTGCTGCTTGAATTATGTTGTTTTTTACCTTTGCGGCACGGGAGCCAGAACCGCTTCGACGGCTTTCACCGCCATACCGGGCTGGATCTTCATGATCCCCTCGTACACCACCTTTTCACCGGCTCTGAGCCCGCTCTCTACCAGCCACCGGTCTCCGACCACTTCAGAAACAGCGACCGGACGAGGGTTTACCTTGCCATCCGCTCCGACAACCCAGACCGAAACCGAACCGTCGGCACTCCGGCTTACCGATTTCTGCGGCACAAGAATCGCCATGTCGGTTTTCCACTGCTCAATTCGGGCGTGAACAAACATGCCCGTAAGAATCTCATGATCCTGATTCGGAAACAACGCCCGCAAGAGAACGGTACCGGTTGTCGGGTTCACCGTGACATCCGAGAACTTCAGCGTGCCAATCCGCCCTGTCGGCCTGCCATCCACCAGAAGCTCGACACGGGAGCTCTTTGCCTTGTCTTTCTGGTTCTGCCTCAGCCGCATCAGCTCCGCACTTGACTGCGAAACATCCACATAAATCTGGTCGAGCTGCTGCACCACAGCCAAAGGCTCTGGCTGACCGGCATTGACCAGCGCCCCCTCGGTCACCTTCGACTGACCGATACGCCCCGAAATCGGAGAGATGACCCGCGAGTAGTCCAGGTTGATACGCGCCGTAGTCACCGCTGAGCTGGCCATCGCGACATCAGCTCTTGCCTCACCCAGGCTCGCTTTTGCGTCATCATACTCCTGCTGGCTGACGCCGCCGATTTTGACCAGCTCTTCGTACCGTGCGACCTGGGCCTGCACGGAACTGACGCTCGCCTCGGCCTTGCCGAGATTGGCTTTGGCACTGTTGAAAGCCGCCTGCAAGGGTGCCGGGTCAATCTGGTAGAGTTGCTGACCCTGCCTGACCAGGCTGCCCTCCTCGAAAAAACGCCGGGTTATAATGCCGCTGACCTGCGGACGAATCTCCGCCATGCGAAAAGCCGAACTCCTCCCCGGCAGATCCCTGGTCAGCAACAACGACCCGGTTTTTATGGTCACAACGCTGACCTCCGGTCTGGCATTCGGAGCCGGTTGCTGCACCGGCGATCCCTTCGGCCACAAATACCAGCCGGCAATCAGAACGACAAACAATCCGGCAATGACAAACGACCTTTTCATGATTGAGTACTTATTCGTTGGATGGATTGGAGAGAGGTTGGCTGGAGGGCTGGAATTCAGGAACAGCGCGATACATTGACCTGAGCTGCTCCATGAACAACAGGCGTTCTTCCTCGCACCAGTCGATGAGGCCGAACCATTCGTGGCAACTGAACCCGACAAGCGCGAAGTAAGCCATGCGGGCCACCTCCGGCTTGGGGCCGGAATCCATGGCTTGCAGGTCATGGTTGACCCATTCGAGCATTCTCCTGCGAACCGAAGAGTCGCTCGACAAGGAAGAGCTGATCGCCATGGTCACCGCCCGCTCCTTGTCGTCAAGCGCCTCTTCAGCCAGCTTGACGCGGGCAAACAGCTCGGGATGAGGCGTCTCTCTGCACGATTCGAGCATCGTTTCGATACGCTTCGACTCCATCTGCAACTCCCGCTCGATCAGTGCATCAAGCAGAGCACTCTTTGACTTGTAATCAAGCACCACCCGTGACTTGCTTATACCCGCCTCCTGGGCCACAGCATCGATCGAGAGCCGCGCAGCCCCGTGTTTGACCACCACCCGCTCTATGGCATCGAGAATCTGGTCGCTGGATACTTTTTTCGGTCTTGCCATTGTGTGTGCTGTCCGTTACCGTGCCTTCAGTGCACCCGTTTAAAAACGATCGTTCTTTTACAATTTAAAAACGATCGTGTTTTATTCAAATCTTTTCTGCACAATTTATTCCCCGCCCCCCCACAAGTCACAAACCCGACACAAATCCCTCATCGACAGAAAACAAAGCCACAGCTCAAAGATCAGCATCAGAGAATTTTCACCAACTGATCAACGTCGCGAAACTACCCGCAGACTACTTGACATAGGAGCGCAACACCGATATAACCTGTTCGGTATCTGCATTCCTCTGTATCAGCGAAATGTCTTCGGCTCCTATATGATCACGAATATGACCTTCCAGCACGGTCATCATCAATCCGCCGACAGCTCCCCGTATGGAGGCTATCTGCTGGAGCACCACCGAACATTCGGCTGTTTCCTTCTCAAGCGCAGTTTCCAGCGCCTCTATCTGTCCCTTGATCCTCCGTATCCGGTTCAGCAGCTTTTTTCTGCCTTCTATCGTATGAGCCATTGTATTTATAAATTAAAATTATAGTATAGGGGAGTATACCATTTTCTGTTCAATTCCTTCAATATGAAAACCCCACCTCATGGATACGAAGGCCTTAACCGAACAATTGAATCACAGCCATATCTTTAACGAAGGAAATCCACTTGCAGAAAAACGTACGAAATGGGCCGTTATCCTGACTGTTATCACCATGGTGCTGGAAATTGCCGGCGGATGGATATTCAACTCCATGGCTCTGCTCGCCGACGGTTGGCACATGAGCTCACATGCACTGGCACTCGGCTTGGCGCTGCTTGCTTACAAGGTTGCAAGGCATTTTGCCAGCGATACCCGGTTTTCGTTCGGAACCTGGAAGATCGAGGTCCTCGGAGGCTACACCAGCGCCATGTGGCTTGTCATGATTGCTGGCCTGATGTTCTTCCAGTCGATCGAGCGCCTTCTCAAACCCTCACCGATTCAGTACGATCAGGCCATTGCCATCGCGGTGTTTGGACTGACGATAAACCTCCTTTGCGCCTGGCTGCTTAATGACAGCGACCGTCACCATCATCACCACACGCACAGCCAAGATGACAAGCATGAGCACAAACATGAACATCATCACGATCTCAATCTTCGTGCTGCTTATATCCATGTCATAACCGATGCAGCGACCTCGGTACTTGCCATTCTGGCACTTTTCGGAGGACGTTTCTGGAACGCCGTCTGGCTCGATCCACTCATGGGCATTGTTGGCGCGGTTCTGGTGAGCGTGTGGGCTTTCGGATTGTTACGAGATTCAGGCCGCGTGCTCCTGGATGCCGAAATGAACTCCCCGCTTTCGAAAAAAATCCGACAGACCATCAAAACCGGCACAAACAAAGCTCTCATCACCGATCTGCATCTCTGGCGCATCGGCAACTCGAACTACTCCTGCATTATCGCTTTGACCACAACGGATAACATCAATGCTGAAGAAATAAAAAGACTGCTCGAACAACACAATGAACTCACTCACATCACCATCGAAGTGAACAGGGAAAAACGTATATATTTTTAAAAAATCACTGCCTTGGAAAGTGAACTAATACCGAAAATTCAGGCTCTGCTGACTGTAAATGAGGTACTCACATCAAACCACGGATACGATGAGCTTGCCGCTGAAGTGGTCATCAAGATTATCGACCCTGAAAATGACTGGGCATCCTATATCAGCCTCGACGACACACTCAAGCTGGATAAAGTCAGAGCGGCTTTGCTCGCAGGCGACCTTGCAATCGCATCGCAGTTTGGAAAAGTGTAGACACGCTCTCCTGTTGCTGCCTGAATTCACCTTCTGCCAGTTTCGATAAACCTCATTAAAATTGCTCCAGCCTGCATGTTCCGTTTGTCGTGTGGAACACTGTACTGGCAGCGGTCTTCGCCCAGAATGACATGATAATTTTTCTTGACCTTGGCGGTTGTTTCTCACTTGTACACAAAATCGGTCGCTGGCAGGCGCTTTTTTTGGAGAAGCAATCAAAAAACCGGTATGATCGGCATTTTCAACCCTGTTGATGCCGATGGCATACAGCGCGAGCGGTGAAATGATAAGCCTGGTTTTGTCGAAACCTCCGTTGCCACCTCTGGAGAACGGTCGCAATTCGCTAAGCGTGCAATGAAATGATAAGAGTGCCTCTGGAAACCC
>JAAXWL010000085.1 GCA_013334975.1 Chlorobiaceae bacterium | reverse complement strand
GATAAATGGCATTTTTGGAAGAGATTATTGGGGTTGAAGTCTTCCGAGCAAGTTGAAATATAAGAAATTGGGCTGAAGCCCATGAGGAAGGGAGGCTCTTTCTTCCCCGGACTGAAGTCCGGGGCATCATGAATGCAAAAGCCGAAATGTCCGGCGGGATGAATCCCGCCTGAATATGGGAACCGAAGTTATGGCTTCGACCATTAAAACTCTTAAATAATTGCCCCGGACTTCAGTCCGGGGTATGCGGATAAGACAAAACTAATAAAGGCTTTAGCCTAATTTCTTACCTCGACGGCGATTGCGATTTATTGTGGCCGAAGTAATAAGTTGAAATAGAAGAAAAAGGGCTCAATCCCATGAGGAGGGGAGGCTCTTTCTTTCCTGGACTGAAGTCCGGGGCATCATGAATGCAAAAGCCGAAATGTCCGGCGGGATGAATCCTGCCTTAATTCACATTATTTCGCTTCAGCCAATTGCACTTTTCCATCATTCCACTCCACAAACCACCACACATCGCCGATTCCTGGCTTTACCTTCCCTGCCGGTAGCTCCGGCTTCTCGCCGTTGCTGATGCTTCGGGCAAGCTCGTAGCGGGATGACGGGATGAGGAAGATCACGTTTGCGGCTTTGTTGATGGCTGGCAATGTCAGTGTCAGCCTTATGCCGGGGGGGTTGCCGTTGGGGGCGTTGATGGCGATCACCCGGCGCTGTAGCTCTTTGAGCGCTTCGCTGTCGTCGGGGAAGAGTGAAGCGGTGTGGCCGTCGTCGCCGAGGCCGAGGAGGATGAGGTCGAGGTGGGTTGCCAACCCTTTTTCGTATTGTCGCGCATCCGCATCCGGATCGCCCGATGCGGTTGGCATCCGGTGGATGTTCTCTGGTTTGATGCAGGTGTGGCGGAGGAGCGTTTCGCGGATCATGCCGTAGTTGCTCTGGGGGTGGCTTGGCGGGAGGTAGCGCTCGTCGCTCATGAAGAGCTGCGTTTGCGACCAGGGCAGCATGATCGCTTCCGGGTTGCGGTGGCTTCGCCGGAACTCTTTCGGCAGGGTGTAGCCAAGCTCGCGGTAGCGCTCTTCGCTGACTCCTTCGGCGAGCTTCCGGTAGATATCTCGCGGGGTGTTGCCGCCTGCCAGCACCAGCGTGAAGCGCCCCCGTTTGCCTGCTGCCTGCCACCCTCTGTCGGTGATGAAGGCGGCGGCAAGTTCGGGAAGCACTTCATGCGGAGCGCTGATCCAGTGCGTCATTGTGGTGGGGCGTCGAGAATATCGAGTGCTTTGGCGGCGATGCGGACGCCGGTGAAGCCGAATGCCTCCATGAGCGTTGAACCGGGTGCTGAGATGCCGAAGCGGTCGATGCCGATGACGGCGCCGCCATCACCCGATATATCGTGCCAGCCGAAGGTCGTGGCGGCTTCGACCACAACTCTTGCCCTGACAGACGGAGGCAGCACAGTGCTTCGGTACTCTGCCGTCTGCTCGGCGAACAGTTCCCGCGAGGGCATCGAGACCACCCGTACGGCGTAGCCCCGAGCTTCGATCTGCGGTTTTGCTTCGAGGGCGTGTTGCACCTCGGAGCCAGTCGCCACAATGATGAGCCTTCGTGAGTTATCACTCGATTCACCCGCCCAGTCAGCAAGCACATAGCCTCCCTTCGACACGCCGTCGCGAACGTTTCCGTTGCTGTTGTCGAGTACCGGTACGTTCTGGCGCGTGAGCACGAGCGCCACCGGTTTCCGGCGTTTCAGCGCAAGCAGCCACGCTGTCGCTGTTTCGTTGGCGTCCGCCGGGCGATAGACATCGAGGCCCGGAATGGAGCGCAGCATGGCGAGCTGCTCGATGGGCTGATGGGTCGGGCCATCCTCGCCGACGCCGATGCTGTCGTGGGTGAAGATGAAGATGGAGTGCGTTTGCATGAGGGCGGCCAGGCGCAGTGCCGGTTTCATATAATCGGAAAAGACAAAGAAGGTGGCTCCGTAGGGTATCACCAGCTTCGAGAGCGCCATGCCGTTGACGATGGCCGCCATTGCGTGCTCACGGACACCGAAGCGGAAGGTCGCTCCGCCGTAGTTTCCCGCCTCGAAGTCGCTGGTTTCGCCGTAGAGGGTGCCAGTTGAGGGTGCAAGGTCAGCCGAGCCTCCGGCAAGGAGTGGCGTGTGTGCGGCGATTCTCGAGAGCACGCTTTTTGATGCCTGACGGGTGGCAAGCTTTTCGCCGGCAGTGAACTCCGGCAGGTCGGGCAACCAGCTTTCGGGAAAGCGGCCCGCGAGCAGTTCGGTGATTGCCGATGCCATCGCAGGCTCCTCCTGTTCAAATGATCGCCATTGTTCACGCCAGGTTGCTTCGAGTTGCCTACCTCGTTTTGCTATCTCACGGAAGTGGTCGTACACCCGATCCGCAACGACGAACGATTGCTTTTCGTCAAAGCCGAAAGCGCGCTTGACCAACAGCGCTTCATTCGGCCCGAGCGGTTCGCCATGTGCTGATGCGGTGCCCTGTTTGTTTGGGCTGCCGAAGCCGATGGTGGTGTCGAGGATGATGAGCGACGGGCTGTCGGTAACCTCCTGGGCATCCCTGACCGCCTGCTCGATGGCATCGATGTCGTTGCCGTCGATGTGCGAGATGACATGCCAGCCGTAGGCTTCGTAACGTTGCGCCACATTCTCCGTAAAGGTCAGTTTTGTCGAACCTTCGATGGAGATGCGGTTGCTGTCGTACAGGCAGATGAGCCGTCCGAGTTTCAGGTGACCGGCCAGCGAAGATGCTTCGGCGCTGAGGCCCTCCATCAGGTCGCCGTCACCGCAGATCACATAGGTGTAGTGGTCGATGAGCGTTCTCTGTTCGGTGTTGAGCCGGGCAGAGAGGAAGCGTTCGGCGGCGGCGATGCCCACGGCTGTGGCGATTCCCTGGCCGAGCGGTCCCGTTGTGGTTTCCACTCCAGGGGTATGGCCGTACTCTGGATGGCCTGGTGTCCGGCTGCCAAACTGCCGGAACGCCTTCAGATCGTCCATGTCGAGATCGTAGCCGCAGAGGTGCAGCACGGCGTAGAGCAGCGCCGAACCGTGTCCTGCTGAGAGCACGAACCGGTCACGGTTCAGCCACTCTGGATCGGCGGGATTGAACTGCATGATTCTTGCAAACAGCGTATAAGCCATCGGAGCCGCTCCAAGCGGCAGACCCGGATGGCCTGATCTTGCTTTTTCGACCATATCGACAGCCAGAAGCCTTATGGTGGCAATAGCCTCTTCTTCGATGGAACGGGTACTCGTCATAAGCGGAACCTCTCGATAAAATTTAAACAGCAAAGCTCTATACAGGCAAGTATACGTTTCCGGAAGTTGCTGAGCAAATCGATGGGGATGTTCTTCATGAGCAGGATTCACGACCGAACAATGACTGCTCTTGAAAACAGTCTCCATTTTATTATTGCAATTTGAAAAAAGGGGAGGTTACTTTTCAGGTATAGAACGTATTGCTCAAAATGGCAGCCAACCTGAATCTTTACCGCCTATGCCACTGTTCGACGGTTACGGAATGCTTGTCGGCAGGTTGTCCCGATACTCCTGCGACAAACAGCAGGATGATGCCCATTACTATCACTGTATGCTGGTCGTGCAGACTCCGGGAGGCATGTACCGCTGCGCGGTCGATCTGGACAGCAAGCACCGCCGCGACGGCATTCAGTGGAAGGTGGTTGAAATCCCAGAGGATGAGGCTGCGATGTTGATCGCCATGCCAGATGGATGGCACTACCTGGCCATGGACGATCGGTCAGGTGCCCTCGATTATTACCGGAGCGCCTCGCTTGCCCCCTGTGCCGAGTGTGTTCACGCCAGCCGTATCGAGGGGGATGGCGATGCCGATGTGAAGAAGGAGTCGTGGAAGTATGGTACGGGGCATCATGCCTTTCGTGACCTTGAAGTGCTCCTGAAGAATCACCGGAGAATTTTTGTTTTCGGTGAGCCTTTCCGGAACGGTCGGGGTGTGCACAATATCCACCAGAATCAGGGTGACCCGCCCGACAGCCCCTGGGCCGCTGAAAATGGAGCGTGGCAGGATGGTGCGGTTATGGTTGAGCGAGCGGACGGAACCGTGGCAGCCTTTCTCTGCAAGTTCAGTACCCAGCGATTCTGCGTCGAAGAGGAGGCGGAAAAAGCCGGGGAGGTGATGGTCGGGCCATTGCCCGAGTGTTGAATCACTTGAGCTTATCATGGGTCGATGTTATTTTCTTATTCACCGTTTCATGCAGGAGTAAATTCATGCCTGCCCCGGAAGAGGAAAAACGTGGTGTTCTCCTCTCTCCGTCAACCTCAGCAAGGAGCCTCAAATGAGCACTGGGATCTGTATCCGAAAGAGAGTGATCGTTTTTATTACACTGTATTGCAGCACGTTTTTTGCGCTTACGCTGCAAGCCGGAGAGAGCAGCATTGCTGTATCGGCAACGAGTACCGTGCGGTACGATCCCGACACGGCAGAGTTCACCGCCACCCTTTCTGCGATCGACAAGGATGCAACCAAAGCGGCGGCCAGGGTTGCCACCCAGTGGAGTACCCTCCGGAACTCTTTGCATCAGGCAGGTATTCCCGCCGCCGATGCCGTTTCTGCCAGTTACTCGGTAAATCCTGAATGGGAGTGGGTCTCATCGAGCCGGAGCCGGGTTTTCAAGGGTTACACGGCACGACATCTCATCAGGGTGACGGTGCGCGAGCTTCATCGGCTGGGAGGAGTCATCGACGCGTCGGTCGGAGCTGGTGCGGGCAACGTCGAGGGGCTCCGGTACTCTTCATCGCGCTTCCCGACGTATCGCAGCCAGGCACTTGAAAGCGCAGTCAGAAGCGCCAGGCATGATGCGGAGGTGATGGCGGCCGCTGCCGGTGGGCGGTTGGGATCGCTTCTGGAACTTGAGTATGGCCAGCCTCAACCGGCTATGCCTCTCATGCGCATGGCTATGGCAGACGGGCTTCAGGCGGCTCCGGCAACTGAAATCCAGCCGGGCGAACAGGAGCTGACGGTTTCCGTCAACTCCCGATGGCAGTTCATGCCGGGAGGTGGTCGATGAGTTGCCTTCTGGCGTGCTCTGGTTCAGGCTGACCCGGTGACCGTTTCACGATACCCGTCACACCGATGAAAAAAGAGATTCTCGATCGTTATGACCGGACGGAAGAGGGTCGGGTCATCGTCGATGTTTCAGCATCGAAAGTCGAGGAGCTGTATGAGGATTTCGACAAGCAGGCCCCCTATCATCGGAAGGATCTCGACGAGGAGCTTGCATCATATCTGGCCGATTGCGTCCGGGAGATCGGCCCGGTCGGTTTCGTCATCCGGTTCACGCTCGACAGCCTGCCATCCGGCGAGTTGCAGGAGCGCTTTGGTACCAGTCTCCGGAAATTCTTCATTTACCAGAGGGAGCTTGAAGTCGCATCGATCAGGCGAATGGTGAAACGCTCGCTGGCCTTTTTTCTGTCAGGAATCGTGCTGCTTTTTGCCTCTTACCAGGTTGCCGGAATCATGCCAGGCGGAGAGGCACATCCCTTTTACCGGAGGGTGATTGTCGAGGGGGTGACCATCGCGGCTTGGGTCGCGCTCTGGGAGTCGCTGACCATCTTTCTGGTCAACTGGTGGCCCTCCCGGCAGAGGATCCGGCTGAACTCCCGGATTGCTGAAGCTGCGGTTCTCTTTCAGTCACAGGGTGAAAAGCGCTGAAGTTCAATAACCCTGGTATTAATGGAGGGCGCGGTTTTTACTCAATGAAAAAAGGGTTATCTTGACGGAATTTCAGAAAACCTGCCCAGGGTTCATGCCGCGACCGTCGGTACAGGAACGCCATCCGGACTGCCCGCTTTTTTTCGGTCGCCGGTTTTCGTAAAGACGAACATCACCACGATCCGGATGCTATTCATTGCTTTCCGGACAAGAATAAAAATGCCTATGAAACGAGGAGTTGCCGCCTTTCTGATGCTGTTGATGGCAATGCCCCTGACCGGTAGTGCGGTCACCTGGTACGATGCTTCCGATCAGAGGAGTATCGCCACGGTGATGCAATCCATTGAACAGACCAGTGACATCGATCCAAGAGCCCTTCAGTATGCCTTGCAGGGTTATTTCAATCTCAAACGTCAGGGAATGATCCGCCGTGAGGGTATCGTTACCCTTATCGATTTCGACAAGCCCTCCGACAGCGAACGTCTCTATGTCATCGACATCGAGAATGGCAGGCTTCTCCACTCTGCGCTGGTAGCTCATGGCAAAAACAGCGGCGAGATTTTCGCGACGAGTTTTTCCAATGAGCCTGGCTCGAACAAAAGCAGCCTCGGATTCTACCTGACCGAAAAAACCTATATCGGCAGGAACGGGTACTCCCTTGTCCTGAAAGGACTCGATCAGGGACTCAACGACAAGGCTGAACAAAGGAGCATCGTCATCCACGGTGCCGGGTATGTTTCCCGGGATTACATCAGAAGCAATGGTCGTCTTGGACGGAGCGAGGGTTGTCCGGCATTGTCATATGAGAACTGTGTGGAGGTGATCGACCTGATCAGAGACGGGTCCTGTCTGTTCATCTATCATAATAACAATGATTATACATCTGGTTCGACGGTACTCAATCCGGATATAGCCTTTGAGACGAAGCTGTTGGATAATCCGTTATAATACTTTATCTCTATCGATGACTCCGATCCTGTTTCTCTGGTTCGCACTGCTGCCTGTTCTGCCTCTTGTTTCACCAGCATTGGCCAGAGCTGAAGGTAGAGCCGGAGGGCGTGCGCTTTCGGAACAGCCAGCCAGAAGCCATCTGAAAAATTATCTCGGTCGCCTTGGACGGATGGATGATTCCGCCTCCTCCGACCGTGTGTTGATCGATGCCCAGTTGCAGCGATTCTATAAAGCCATGGGATATCGACATGCATGGACCAATCGTGAGGCTGTCGTTCGACTGGTAGAGGTGCTTGGGGAGAGTGCTGCCGATGGGCTGACACCAGCCGATTACCATTACGATGAGATCAGGAAATTTTCTGAAAATCCCCCGGAATCACCGGAGTTAAAGGCCCGCGCCGATCTGTTAATGACAGACGCTGTTTTTACCTTGCTGTCGCATATGCGGTCAGGAAAAGTGGCGCCGAGGTTGCTTGATCCGCACTGGAACATTCCCATTCCCGGACCGTCCGGTAATTCCGACCGTATGCTCATGTCAGCAGTCATGGATAGCGGATTTCCCGAAATGATTGCTTCGCTCAGACCATCTTCTTCCGGTTATCCTTTTCTTCGTGAAGGGCTTTCGCGTTACCGTCAGTATGCCGGTAAGGGTGGGTGGGAGAAAATGCCTCCTGGTTCGCCGATTCTGAAGGTCGGCGATGTCGATCCCCGTATACCTCTTTTCCGCAAGAGGCTTGTTGCAACAGGTGATCTCGATGCCGAAGCTCCAGTCGGTCAAAAGAATACATCATCAGCCGATACCACTTCGGCCGATTCGACAAAGACCATACAGGAACCAGTTTCCGGTACCGGACTGGTATATACTCCGGAGATGTTCGCAGCGGTGAAAGCCTTTCAGCAGAGGCACGGGCTTCAGGTTGATGGTGTGATCGGCAATGAAACCATTGGCGCAATGAATGTGCCGGTCGAAGTACGGATCGGGCAGATAAGAATCAATCTCGAACGGCAGCGCTGGTATTCACATGGCATGGGGGTCAGGTATGTCATGGTAAACATTCCGGCCTTTTCTGTGGATTATGTACAGAACAATGAAGTCCGCTGGCATTCACGGGTCATCGTTGGCAAGCCCGACCTACAGACGCCGGTGTTCAGGTTTGAGATGCGCTCTCTCATTCTCAATCCTCAGTGGGTGATTCCTTCCGGCATTTTTTCCAAGGAAACGCTGCCTGCGATCATGAAAAATATCAGGTATCTGAGCAAGAACCAGTTGACCATTGTAGACAATGAAGGCGACCCGGTCGACCCTCTGACGATCAACTGGGAGCAATATAAGGATGGGGGATTTCCCTACCATATTGTGCAGGCATCGGGCGATGATGGCTCCCTTGGCAGGATCAAGTTCCTGATGCCCAACCGTTTCACGGTCTACATGCACGACACGCCATCGAAGCGTCTGTTCGAAAGAAGCCAGAGGGCATTCAGTCACGGATGCGTCAGGGTGGATCGGCCGTTTGAACTCGCCGAAATCGTTCTTCAGGATCCTGTAAAATGGAGTCAGAAAAAACTTGAAGAAGCGGTGAATACCGGAAAGACCCGTACGGTAAGCCTTCCTGCGAAGGTACCGGTCTATTTTGCCTACCAGACCGCGTTTGCTGACGGAGAGACGGTTCAGTTCCGTGCAGATATCTATATCCGTGACCGCAGCCTGCGCGAAGCGCTCGACAGCGGGAAGGATAGCCGGATTGTGGAGGAAGCCGCGCGGTAAAGGTTTGGTTTACAAAACTCAAACAGTACGCTCATGTCATTCACCGTCACCATCGATGTCTCGAAGCAGTTTGAGACCCCCGTATCCCCGGACAAAGTGTTCGGGCTTCTTGCCGATGTTCCCCGTTCAGCCTCCCATTTTCCCGAAGTCGAAAAACTCGAACCGCTCGGAGGTAACTCGTTCCGATGGATCATGGAGAAGATCGCCATCGGCGACCACACCCTTCAGCAGACCATCTACGCCAGTACCTACCGGAGCGATCCGGGCTCGAAGAGCGTTGACTGGGTGCCGGTCGATGGCGTGGGCAATGCGCGAGTCTCGGGCGGCTGGCGGCTGGAACCCGCTGGTACCGGCACGAAAGTGCGGCTGCACACCAAAGGTACGCTCGATGTCGATTTTCCCGGATTCCTGCAATTTCTGCTCTCGCCGCTCATCGAGATGGCATTCACGCAGAAGATCGACCGCTACATCTCGAATCTGAAGGAAGCCCTTGTGTAATTGGAAAAGGGTGGAAAAGGGGACGTTGTTGAATATCAGGAATATCGCGAGCGATATTCCTGATATTCAACAACGTCCCCGGATCCCGATTTTTTCTTACAGGTTCAGGAATTTGTCCAGCTCGTTCAGGAACGATTCTTTGGTGTCGTAGTTTTTTGCTCCGAGGTTTTTGTGGCTGTTGTCGGCAGTCAGCTCGGCGAGGATGGTTTTTGAACCATTTTTTGCGATATCGCTGAAATCTTCAAGGGTGATGTACCGGTATTTCCCATCTTTTTTTACCAGGGCGGCGTGCAGACTAAGTGCTTCGAAGCGTGGCTGCGGAAACGAAATCAGGACGAGATCGTAACTGTTTTTGTGTACGGATGTGAAGGTCATGCCTGAAGCGTACTCTTTGCCCAGAGGCCCTTCGACAATTTCACGGAACGGGGCAGTGTTGCCGGTGAAAAGGTCGTTGAAGAACCTCGAACCGGTCTCCGAAAAGAGGATGCCCGGGATGATGGCATAATGGAGTGCGTAAAGCATTTCGTTGGTCGAGCTGTCGATTTTCATTACAGTAGATGTAGGCTCAGCGCTGATGGCCGTCGAAGGGATCGAAAGGAGGTCGCTGCCCAGAAAAAGCGTTGCGGACAAGAGAATGGTAGTGAGGCGGTTGCTGCTCATGGTATCGGAAGTCGTTTTTTATGGATAAGCGTTACGGTTTGTTCTGCGACAGAAGATATAACAATTGTGAAAAATATGGTACTGCTTTTCCGGAAAAAAGTGAGCAGCGTTGCCCTGGGATTGACGTCACAACAGTTGGGGACGGCGATCCCGGCAACTCGCCATTGCTGAACAGTTCAGGACGACATTTTTGATCGTGAGGCAAAAGTCAGTAATCTTGTACAGGCTATTCCAAGACTTAAAAGGGCAAGAGTGGACGGTTCTGGGTTAGCAACAACGCTGTCAGATGGTGAGGCATCGAGTTGTATGTAATCCCAATCACTCTCATAACCACTAACAAGTGAAAGTTCTATGGTTAAATTGCCGGATAAGCTTTCATTTGGAAGCGCAACAAGCGTGTTTACCGTATCCCAGCTACCCGCTTTTATGGTTGAAGAATCATATTTTGCTAATACTTGTCCTCCAACAAGTAAAGCGACACGATATGTTCCGTCGGTATAGTAGGCCGCTTCATGATAATGTAGGGTATAGGTCTGTGATGGATCATAAACTCCAACTGTCTGCAGAAAAGCACCGGAATGTAACCATCCATTTTGAATGCCATCAATGCTAAACGGCTTAGGTACCCATGTTGGTGGGATAGTGTGACCAAAATATGCTAAAAATGTTGTGTAATTTTCTGTGCCACCACTTCCAGTTGTTGTCCAGCCCGGAGGAGTTCCATAATAACCGCGAGGTGGAGCCGCAGGTGATTCAAAACTGTAATTCAGAACCTGAATAGGTGTTGTAGAAGCAGGCACCGATAGTGACGAAAGAAAACCAATCATCAATGCTACTTTTGAAAACGACTTCATCAGTTCCCTCCTTGAGATTATGTTGTTTAAAAAAAATGCAATACAGGACACAAATATAATATTTTTAATATTTTGCAGAATTAGGCCGTTGTTTACTATCGCGAATAAAGTTCGATTTGTTCGCGATAGTAAACAATGGTAATCCTTCTTCCGGTCGAACGCTTCGGTTGTTAGGGGATATTTTCGTTTCTTCAGGGTATGACACTCTACTCGAACCCGCAAGCCACACGATCAATGCATGACATTCCTGAAAAAAGTCTCGAATCGGTAACGAAACTCGCGCTGCAATTTCTTGCTGAAGCCATCGGCCAGTGCCCGGCGGGGCTTGAGCGGAGCGGCAATCAGGATGTCGTGTTTGCTGTGGTGGGTTTTCAGTATGGTGCCGTGCAGAGCGCGGCGTATGTTGCCGGACTCGGTGTGGATGCCTGGAACGGCATCGCCCGGGAGGTGATTGGCCGGATCAACGGAATGGAGCGGGAAGTGGTCGCGCAGTTTATCTCCGTCATGCCGATGCTCGCCCGTAAGGAGTATCCTCCGATCAGCATCGGAGGCCAGGCGATCATCCGCTTCTACAACGCCGCCACCGACAAAGAAAAACTCACCGCCGTCTACTCGCTCCGTGAAATCCTCCGCCAGATTGATGAGGGATAGAAAGCGCAGCCGCACAAAAACCGTGAGATTTTGTTAACATCAAGGGTGCAACGCCGCTTTGTCAAGCCGGAAGAGCGGAGAACCGATGACTACAGCCGAAAAGATTTACAAAATAGTGCAAGAACTTCCGGAGCCGATACGCCTGGAGGTGCTGTACTTTGCCGAGTATCTCAAGCAGAAAAGAGTTGCAGAAGCTCCAAAAGCAGGCAATATCGCTGAACGTATTCACGAGCGATTTGCAGGGCTGGATACGGAATCTGTTCCTTTTCCGGAGCGTCATTTACCCCGCACATCTCCATCTTTTGACGAATGAATAAAGAAAGGATCGAGAATCATGCCTGAAATCAGTCGTTTTCTGGGAATTGTGATCTACATGTATTTCAATGAGCACAACCCGCCTCATTTCCATGCTGAGTACAATGAGCATAAGGCGTCAATTTTCATAGATACATTAGGATTGATGGAAGGAAAGTTGCCGTCGAAAGTTATGAGCCTTGTGGTCGAGTGGGCGCAATAGCATCAGGATGAACTTCTGGAAAACTGGTATAGTATTAAGGAGACTGGCGAATTTCATAAAATTGATCCACTGGTATAAAAGGTACTGCTATGTTAGAGGTGAACAAGGCGGAGTATATGGGGGATTATGTGATCAGCCTTTCTTTTAATAATGGCAGATCAGGGAACGTGAATCTTGAACAACCGCTGTTCGATGACAAAAGAGCTGCATTTGCCGTGTTGCGAGATAAGTCAGAATTCAGAAAGTTCAAGGTAGAGCACAGCACTCTTGTCTGGGGTGACAAGTTCGATCTGGCCGCAGAATACCTGTTTTTTCTTGCTTTCAAAGATGATCCGGAATTACAGGATCAATTCAAGGCATGGGGCTATGTCGCATGAATTGGAGCTGGTGAGTTGGATTACCCTGGGAGCGCGGAGCCCCAGCTCCGCATAAGCCGAAGGCTCAACGTTCAGGCGATCATTCGCTTCTACAACGCAGCCACCGACGAAGAAAGACTTACCGCCGCTGCTTCGATAAGCGAAATTCTCCGCCAGATCGATGAGGAGTGAACGTGCGCATCGGGTTCAGCCGCACAAAATCCACGATAAATTTGTTAACATCAA
>JAAXWL010000084.1 GCA_013334975.1 Chlorobiaceae bacterium | reverse complement strand
AGTTAAAAATTTTATCATATCATCGATCCATCTCTTTTTCTCTTCCTCTCTCATTCCGGGGGAATAATCTTTTCTTTTTCTCTCGAAAAGTTCCCGATCGCCCCCTTTGAACGTCATTTCACGCGCCACACGATCCAGTGCAGCTTCCGTCCTCTTCGGATTTTCAAGAAGTGAAATAATTTCCGCAACATCAGAAGTCCCAATTACCGAAGCTTGTAACGGGGCGATATGATCTATATCACCAACAAATTTTTTAAACTGGGGAGTTGATGGATCATCGTTCCAGTCTGAAAGATCGATATACTGTCTCAATCCAAATCCAATTGGGGGTTCAACTTTGTCTATACGAACAGGAACGAGAATATTCTTCTCTTTCACACGCATTGCTTCCTCACTGACCCACTCTTTTGTTATTGACACCTGGGACCATACAACGACAACGCAACGGCTATATTCAAGATTCTCACCAATGACCTTGTCCCATCTTTCTCCAGCAAAAATACGATCGTCCCAGAAGAGGCTCCAGCCTCTGCGTTCAAGCTGATCCACGATGGGCCTTACCCTCTCTTTATCCTCGTGGGCGTAACTCACAAAAATATCACTTATGCCTGTGTTTTTTCGATACGCAAACTTTTCGTTAAATATACGCAAGAGTGAAGAAACATGCAGCCATCCCCCCTCTTTCCAGATCGAAATCACCATCGAAATCGTATTTTTCCCCTCCCTCTGCTTTTCACCCTGGAAACGTGGGCGCCCACACCCAAACGCTTCAAAAACATCACTCTATCCCCTGATTCCCTACCCCAATCGCTGATCCTGTCTCCAAAGTGTAACCAGTCATCTACGTCCCCCACTCTTTCCCACGGGGTTTGCGCTCCCAGGGTTTCATGCATCATGCGGCACCGGCAGTACGAGGCGGAAGCCTCGGAAGTCGTTGACGGCTTTTGGGACGACGCAGGAGCGCTGGGAGGCGCGGAAGGCGAATTTATCGGGGTAGCGCCAGCAGCCGCCTCGTTCCTGGCAGAGGGTGCCATCATCGGGGGAGGCGCCGCCGGAACCGGCTTCGCCGTTCCGGATGGAGCACCACTCCATCACGTTGCCGCTCTGGTTCCAGGTGCCGTAGGGCGAGACCCCTTCGGGGTAGGCGTAGACCGGTGCGACCGAGTCCTGGCCTCGGTTGTTGCGGTTCCGGCAGTTGTTTTCGTCCCAGCGGTCGCCCCACGGGTAGTTGAATCCCTCCGGCCCGCGAGCGGCCTTTTCCCACTCGGCTTCGTCGGGAAGGCGGCATCCTGCCCATCGGGCGTAGGCATCTGCGTCGTCCCGGTTGATGAGCACGACCGGATAGTCGTCGAACTCGGCGGGACAGCCATCTTCGTGCCACACCGAAAGCGAATCGATCCTTGCGCCGATGTCGGGCGGGCGATGGCCGGTCGCCTGCACGAAAAGCCGGTACTGGCGATTGGTGACGGCATAGACCGAGATGTAAAACGCATCGAGGGTGACGGTGCGCTTTGGGCTCTCCCTGTCGAGGTCATCGCCCATCGTGAAGCTTCCTGCGGGAACCAGTACCATCGGGGAGCCATCCTGCTCGTTGATGATGACTGGCGGCAACTCCTCGTTGGGTGGAGAAATCACCCGGCTTTTCAGCTCCGTCAGGATGTCGCTGTAGATTCGTGGTTTCATGTAGTCGTGTGCTCTCCGGGTTTCTGCCGCGCCGTTGAGGCGTTCTCGGCGTCGGAGGCGTTGCGCACCTGTCCGTGTTCAACCATCCTCCTCAACTGTTCGATATGCTTCTGATGTGATTCTGAAAGGGGCACCATCTTTCCGGCGGCTTCGAGCAGATCCGCCGTCTCCAGTTCACGGCGGTTGTCGCGAAAGGCGGGAAACATGGCGTCGTTGACCAGCGCCTGCAGTTCAGCGCCGACAAACCCTTCGGTTGCCGAAGCTACCGCCGCAAGGTTAAAGCGCTGCGAAAGCATGGTATAGCCCCGCTCCCTGAGATGAACTTCAACGATCTTTATCCGCTCGGCATGGGTGGGAAGATCGAGAAAAAAGACCTCGTCGAATCGCCCTTTGCGCAGAAGTTCAGGGGGAAGGCGATCAACATTGTTGGCGGTGGCGAAAACGAAGACCGGTGCGGTTTTTTCCTGCATCCAGGTCAGAAAGGTGGCAAACACCCGGCTGGCAGTACCGCTGTCGCCCACTGAGCCGGCAAAGGCTTTTTCGATCTCGTCAACCCAGAGCACACAGGGGGCGATCACCTCGGCGATGCGGATCGCTTCACGAATATTCTGCTCGCTCGATCCGAGAAGCCCGCTGAAGATGGCGCCGACATCCATCCTGAGCAGAGTCATTCCCCAGTGCCCTGCCGTGACTTTTGCGCAGAGACTTTTGCCGGTTCCGGGAATCCCGATGAGCGCCACCCCTTTTGGAGTGCTGAGGCCGTACTCGCGGGCATCCTGGCTGAAGGCCTCCTGGCGCTGGTCAAGCCACTCCTTGAGGGCTCCCAGTCCGCCGACGTTGTTCATGGATCCGGTATACGGGTAGAGTTCGAGCGCCCCGCTTTCACGGATGATATGGCGCTTTTCGTTCAGCACCTGCCGAACGCTCCGTTCGTCGAGCCCGAGCCCTCCGGCAAGCACGATGGCTTTGCGAAACGCCCGCCCGGCCTCGACGATAGAGAGGCCAAGCGCACTTTCAACCAAACGTTCACACAAGCCGTGCGTGGCGTTGTCGAGCGAGCGCGTCGAGCGGGCAACACGCTCAAGCAGCTCCTGAATCTGGCGGCTGTCGGGCTTTCCGACATCGACCGTCGGAATGTCGTGGCAAAGCTCCGGAGGCAGATTCTGGCCGGGGCTGGTCATGATGATGTTCACGACCTCATGCCGGGAGGGGAGGCGCGAGGCGAGGTTGCGCAACATGCGCGAAACCTTGCCGTGATGGGCCCAGAAGGGGTTGAAATCCTTGAGGATAAAGGTTGCGCTACCCTTGAAATCGTCGATGATGTCGAGCACGGTTTCCGGCGTTGCCGCCAGTTTGCTGAAGGTCGTCGCCGGTTCGCGCAGATGCCGGAACTGGTCTCCGCTATCCCAGGTGATGAGCCCCATCGTTTCCGGCCACTCTCCTGAGCGCGACCAGGCGAGTAGCGTTCGCATCGCCTCCTCTTCATCGATGGTTGCCAGATGGATGACGGCAACCCGTGCGGCAATGTTCAGTTTGAGTTCGTCGAGCCAGGGCATGGTACGTTCAGTTTTTTCTGTTTTGACATCAGGGCATCTCCAAAAAATTGTCATGAGCGGTTCGAGTGCAAGGCGGATGGAGCACAAAAACCGGAGTCCCGACAAGTCGGGATGAGGATTTCGATCCCGAAAGCTTTCGGGACCAACGCCCTGTCAGGGATGCCCATCAGAGTTTCACCACCGGCAGATCAGTAACCGGCAGCGAAATGCGCGAGCCGTCCCGCAGCCGGATGGAGGAGCGGTTGTTCTCGAGGGTATCCCTGAGCCAGAGGGTGAGACGGCGATTCGCGTCAACCCCGAATCCGGCGATAAAGCGACGCTCTCCGGAGCGACAGGGCGGCACGGCATGGATGAATTCGCTGTCTTCGGGGTTCAGCGCCCTGAATCGGCACTCCTGACGCTCCCCTTCCCGAACCGGACGAAGCCCGTCGGCCCCGTTGACATAGGAGATCAGCGGGCGGCTCATGACCGAACGCTCATAGATCACCAGCCCGAGCACCTCCTGGTGATCCGAGGCGGCCTTGATATACTTGCTGCACATCGGTTTGCCGGTAGGGTACGGGGTGCCTCGGGGAACCACCGGCACCAGCTCGAAATCACACAGTTCACGGTTCCAGCTCCGCAGACAGTAGTCATGAATCAGCGCCTGATCAATGATGCCGCCCGAGAAGCGGCAGGCCCCTCTTGCAATGGCATCGAAGGGCTTGCCCGCAAAAAGGTCACTCTGCGGAAAAAACTCCCGGAGCTTCTCCCCGATGCCCGGAAGCAGGCTGCTCCCGCCCACAAGAAAAATCCCCCGAAGCTCCTCTTTGCGGATGCCAGCCCGGTCACGCGCCTGATCAAGGGCACGGTCGAGGGTACGGATCATGTGCTGGTATAGGTTGAGTCTGCCGGGCTCACGCCGCTTTTCGAGCACCTCTTTCAGGGTCGCCGCCGTCAGGGTCACCTCGATGAGGCGTCCGGCCACATCGTTATAGCGGGTGAAGGAGGCCGTTTCGTTGCCATTCGAGATGGCTATTTTCGCCTGCTCGATCGCTTCGAGAAGGGATGGGCCGATTGCGGCAATATCGTCATCGCCAAGCCCCTCCTTTTCCTGAAGATACTCCAGCAACCAGTTATCGATCATCATGCCGCCGATCTCCTCCCCGGCCCGCCCCAGTATCCGGCATCGTGCATGGCCCGCCTGCTGCAGGTCGGTACGAACGATCGAGACATCGAGGGTGCCGCCGCCGAAATCGACGATACAGCAGGGCTCGCTGTCAGCAAGCTCGTTGCGGTACCCGAGCATACAGGCGGTTGCTTCGTCAATGATGCTGATTCCCCCCGGAAACCGTTTCATCGCCGCATCGCGAAGCCAGTCGATATAGTGATCGAAAGCTTCGACAGGAACAGTCAGCACCAGTTGTTCATCGATATCGCCGAAATAGCCGCGAACATACATCAGGATGCGATCCACCAGTTCATTTGCCGCCATGCGGGGATAGATCACCCGGCCGTTGACGCGCCGGCCACGGTTGGCCCCGCCGGTGCGCAGCATATCCATCTTCAGCCACCTGAAGGTGCCCGGATGGTTGACAACCCCCGCCCCGGCAACCTGACTGCCGACCAGCAGGGTGCTCTCATCCGCGAAGTGGATCATGGAGGGGATGACCCGCGCATCGGCATCTCCCGGCTGGGAATACGCGATGCCGAGATTGGGCAGTTCGGGGGTCTCGATATCATTCAGGGCTTCGTTCCAGCGGGCGACGACACTGTTGCAGGTCCCGAAATCAAAAGCAATCGCCATGGTTAACCGGTTCTGCTGATTATTGATGGAATCATAGGCTCCGCTCCAATGAAGGTGCGCCCGCCTGGGCTTTCGCAATGAGCTTCCCTTTGAAGCGGTAGCCTGCAAATCGAATCTGCACCGGCTCACCGGGTTGAGGCCGGGAGCCGTCGAGCATCTGGTGAAGCGACGGGTCGTAAGGGGCCTCTTCACCGACGACGCCGATTGGCTGCAACCCCCGCTCCGCAAGAATCTTCTCAAACGATGCCAGCACATGAAACAGATCAACCGGATTGACGTCACCCTGTTCACGGTGTCGGGCGCGCATGGCCGAAAGCGTAGCCAACGGCCCGGCACACTGGCGGATCAGCCCTTCAATCCCTTCGGTCGCCGCCCGGTCGATCTGCCCTCTGGACTCCTCTTTTTGCAGAGCATACTCTTTTCGGAGCCTGGCAACCTCCTCGTTGCGCTCTGCAAGGTCAAGACGCAATGCTGCGACATCACGGGCAGAATCAGGATGCGCCTCCCCCTGCACGACTTTCAGGGCAGCGCTGATTCGGTGCAGGAGGTTCGGGCTTTCGCTCATACCGGTGTACGGGTTTTCAGATTACCACTCCACATCGGCGACCTCTTCGGTTTCAAGGGCGTTGCTCTCCGTCGCGTCATCGTTACTGTCAACGGTGATAAGACCACGAAGAAAATAGCCCTGCAAAAGCATCAGCATCTTGAGGAGGCTCTGCGGATACAAGGGCGGTTGAAAAGGCCGACCGGAAGCATCATGAAGCCGGTCGGCCAGTCGGCTGCTCTCTTCAAGCGACCCTGGCAGGTGCGTTGCAAAGATACCTGCCAGCAGCGTCTCCTGTGGCCGGAGCCAGACACAATGCTCCTGCCGGGAGCCCGCCTTCGGCATGGAGTAAAGATGCTGCAAGGCCAGTTTTTCGGGCCAGGTACCGCTCACAGTAATGTCCTGCAACCGGCTTCGGGAAATCAATCCTCGCATCGCTCCTGAAAAGAGCGCTCCAGCCCTCCTGAAGGGATCTGGGCTTGAAAGCTCCTCCCGGATCAGGGACTCGGAGTGATACCGATCCCTCCAGAAGGAGAAGATGTCGCGAGTGCCGGGCAAGGTTGACCTGGACTCCGGAAGATGCCCGGCAAGCTCACGATAGCGTGCAACCAACTGCTCGACAACCGCAAGCTTTGAGGGATGTTTCGGCCTTCCGCCACTCTCCTCCCAGAACGCGATAACCTCAAGCGCCGTGCTGAAGGGCAATCCATAGAGTCGGTCAAACAGGGCATCGTGGTCGCCGCACAGCTTGAACGCTTCGATGACAAGTTGCGGATCATGCCCATCGGTCACCGCGTGATCATACGCGGCCACCAGTCGAGGCTCCTGACTGTTGAGCACGGTAAGGCTGATCCGCTGCCTCTGGGTGGCCGATGCCGCAAGCCACGCTTTATTAAAAATGGCAAAGTCTGGGTCTTCAAGAGCCAGATAGTGCTCCGGACGAGCCCGGACAAGCGCGAACAGTGCATCCATCTCAAGCGCAGGAGCATGGCGGGCAGCAGACTCGATCATATCGGCGATGTCGTCCCGGTCAAGAAGACTCCAAAGCGAAAAGAGCATACCGTTGCCCCAATCGCTCTCCGGCATCGCCTCAACGGCTTGCAGCAGCTCGGACTGAAACGCTCCGGAAGCGAGCGAGCGCTTCTGCAACTCTTCAAACCGGTGCGATTTCCAGTAGTTCCACAGGGCAGTGTGCATGACCGGTTCGTCACCGTGCTTCAGATGCAGGAGACGCCGAAGAATCGCATCGGCCTCCGGGTGTCCCTTTTCCACGGCGCTTGCCAGCGAAGCCACCGCCTCACGGCTCCTGCTTGAAAAAAGACGCTCCACCGCCCGATCCCTGAGAAACCTGCCAAGAAAGGCGGTAGTCGCAAAAAGGTGTTTTTCAGCTTGCATCACGAAGAGAAACATTGAATACCTGACAGCAGGAAAATAATGGAAATATCCTTTTTGTCCCTTCGTCTTTCTTCATCAAAATCGAAATAGTCAAGAGGGTACCTGGGAACGCGAACAACTAACCTGCGTGTTTTAAGAAAAGGGGACGTTGATGACTCATTACACTCTATCACCCGAGGGACTCTTCGACGGATGCGCCATCCCGAATGCTTTCGGTATGGGGTCTTACATTCTGAACTTTCGATCCATCCACAATACACGACGTATAGTCTTTGGCTTCATGTGCGGAGCTTGGGCTCCTCGCTCCCAGGCGTTGGCGCTCCCGGGGTTTGAGGTTACGGGGGATTGGTGGTTATATTGCGGGATAATAGCCCTGAACCATCCATGAAACCTTTCGATCCTTCGGCGTATCGCCGGATTCTCTTTTTCACCGGCGCTGGAATGTCTGCTGAGAGCGGTGTGCCGACCTATCGCGGCAAGGGCGGTATCTGGAAAGAGTATGATTTTGAAGAGTTCGCCTGTCAGTGTGCGTTCGAGCGCACTCCTGAAAAGGTGCTCCGTTTCCATGAGCTGCGCCGCCGTTCGGTGCTCGATTGCCATCCTCACGATGGTCACCGGGTGATCGCCTCCATACCGGGGGCGGTTGTCGTGACCCAGAACATCGATGGTATGCACCAGCGTGCCGGTTCAGGTGAAGTCATTGAACTGCACGGCAGCCTCTGGCGGCTTCGCTGCAAGCAGTGCCGAACCATAACAGAGGATATGGGAAAGGAGTATCAATCGCTTCGCTGCACCTCCTGCGGCAACTGGCTCAGGCCGGACATCACCTGGTTCGGGGATATGCTTGACGAAACCGTCATGCAGAAAGCCGCCGAGGCGATCTCCTCGTGCGACCTCTTCATCAGCATCGGCACCTCCGGTACCGTCTGGCCTGCCGCAGGTTTTCCTGATCTGGCACGGAAAGCGGGAGCATTCTGCATCGAGATCAACCCTGAACCGTCGGGATCGACACGATATAATCTGGTTATCAGGGAGTCCGCCGGTTCGACTCTCCCTCGCCTTTTCGGGACCATTGACACTGCGGAGTAATTCAGAGAAAAAATCGATTTCGATACCGATTTCGATACCGATTTGGATCAATAACCTTGATATTTCACTGCTCCGAAAAAAAACAGAGAGAGCCTCAGTATGGTGGCTGAGGCTCTCTGGTTTTTTATCGGCTGGCGGCTGGCCATGAGCGGCTATCCCCCCCCCGGTCTGCTTTGAAGTCGGATCAGAAGGTAAACAGCTTGATTCCGTCGGCGGCCATGTCTTCGGCTACTGCCTGTGGCTGGGCTACGGTGACTCCATCAACAAGATCGGCGACACTCTTGCCGGTGTTGGGCAGATAGAGCGCACAAACCTCAACCTTAACCCCTTTGGCCATCAATCCCTTCAGCAGATCCTGGGGTGATTTGCCTGCTGGCTTGAACCTGGTCTCCCGGCTTCCCTTGAGGGCAAGATCGCCTGCCTTGTCGCAGAGCAGCACACGCACACTCTGTCCTTTGGCAACGGTCTGGGTCGCAAGAACCATAGCCAGCATCTGGGTCATCGGTTGTTCAGAGGTCACCATCACATAGAGTCCCTTTGAAGCTACCGGGGCCATCACGCTCTGCGGGGCCTCTGCAACAGGGGCGGAGGCCATGGCTCCAGCCGGAAACATCGTGGCCAGTGCAATACAAAGAACGGAAATTCTTTTCCTGATAATCGACATGTGTAATTCTCCTTGTCTGTTAAATGTTCAATCTGTCATTAATAGCGTTAACGAATTTGTAAAATAACACAACATATTTCAGTAACAACACTTAACAATTATGAATCCGAATTATTTTTCATAATCGAAAGATACGGCGCACTCCCGATACACCGTATCCATGACGAAACATAATTGAATTTCGACCCTCAAAATCAGTCACGGCCATGAAGCGGCCGTTGCCCCACCTGGCGAGAGTTCAGCAGAAGAATCTCTCCACTCCACATCCATCGACTTCGCCGGAAGTCAGAATTGCGGGCAGAATGCCCGCCCCAGGCGTTTATGAAGAACCCCGCCGCAAGCAGCGGGGTATCTTGACGGCAATTCTTCATAACTTTACGCCGCAAGCGGGGGGGGTATTGACCCTCAGAGAATAAACTTACCCTGTCAACGCATGATGCGATTATTTTCGGCAACGGATGAGATCGTCCCCTCACCTCTACTTGGGGTTCAGAAAAACGGGTTGAGGATGCGGAACAGGTCGCGTCGGGGGCGGTTGTGAGCAACGACGTCGGCCAGAAGGTTGGCCCGGTTCTGTTTTCGGGCTGTATAGCGCATGAAGGTCTCCACAAACCAGGCATTGTTCATGAAAGGCTGAAATCCGTACCCTATGGCATAGACCCTGTACGCAAAATCTTCTCTCCAGAGCTGCTCATAGCGGCCTGATGCATCGGTTTCGCAGTTTTCACCCAGCACCCGTGCAGCAGCTTCGGCGGCATAGCTACCGCTTTTCAGCGCATAGTAGATGCCCTCTCCGGTCACCGGGTCTATGAAGCTGCCGGCATCACCGGCAAGCAGCACGTTGCCCTGGCTACGCTTGCCGGGAAAGGAGCCCAGCGGCAACGGCCAGCTTTTGAGCGTGCCCGGTTCCATGACGGCTCGCCTGAGCTTTGCCGATGCATGGACACTTTCCGTGATGAAGCGCTCGAACATTCGTCTGAGGTTGCGCTGATCGGTAAAACGGGTGAGGAGAAAGACCCCGATGTTGGCCCGTTTCGAGCCGAAGGGAAAAAGCCATCCGTAACCCGGAAGGAGTGGTTTGTCGTAACAGAGTTCGATCGAATCGCCCAGCCCCTCGACCCCGGAAAAAAAGGCGCGCATGGCGAACCCCTGATGGATTTTTACCTGATTCAAAAGCTTCAGGCGGGAGGCGATTGGAGAGTAGACTCCATCGGTGGCAATGATCACCCGCCCATAAAAATCACCGGCTGTAGTACGCACACCAAGTGACCGGTCACCTTCCATGAGGAGGTCACTGACACTGGTGTTGTCGAGAAAGGTGATTGCCGGGTACTCTCTGGCGCATGAGACGAGGCACTCGTCAAGTGCTCTTCGCTGAATGATGTATGATCGCTCTTTCAGAGCCCCCCCCTGGACAATCCTGCCCTGCAAGAGTGTGCCGCCGGGTGAGACGATCGTGACACCGTTGAACTCCCTCAGGTTGCCTGGCCGTTGACGCAGAAGCTCCATGACCCCCAGTGCTTCAAGAAGTGCCGCAGAGGCGGCGGTTACTCCCTCTCCGCAAACCTTCTCTCTGGGAAAGCGCGCCTTGTCGAGCAGCAAAACCCGATACCCTTTCCGGGCAAGAGCGATCGCCGCCGAACATCCTGCCGGTCCGGCTCCAGAAATCACGGTATCATAGGTCGTCATAACCGAAGTCTTTCAGAATTGCCCCCAAGAGTAAACGGCATGATGCCTCCGTCCTGTCCCTTAACCTATCAGCATTGTTCAAGCAGGCGCACGCTGCCGAATCCCGCTCACGGTGTCAGCGCCCCCCAGGCAAGACTCAGCTGGAAGCTGATGCAGGGGAGACTCCGGTGTTCTCACCTGCCGATCGAACGGTTGTCACTTCCAGAAAGAAATATACACCCCGTGATAGCCACTCTTCAAATCTTTCGGAGGACCCTACCCAGCCCTCGTACCACTCAAAACGCTTTCAGTGGGGTGTTCTCCCCCTGCCGCCTCACAAAGTCAGCAAGGGCTATTCGAATTCGATCAGCGCCTGGCCGCTTTTAACGGCTTGTCCCGGAGTGGACATGATGGCCTTGACCGTACCGGCGGAGTGGGCGGTGATGTTGGTCTCCATCTTCATGGCTTCAAGCACCACAAGCAGGTCGTTGATCTGCAACTTCTGGCCTACGCGGACGTTGACACGGCTCACGATACCGGCTATCGGACTGCGGCAGACCTTTTCGTCCGGCAGGTCGTCGGTTACCTGCTTTGCCGAATGGGTGCGAGCGGGGGTAATCGGCTCGGGATTCCTTGACTGGATGGTGGAAACCGGCTGCGGAAACGAGGCCGGCAGACGCACCTCCTCTCCTTCGATCACTTCGACATCCACCACATATTTTTTTCCATCTATAGTCAGACTTAACTGCACGTTCTGAGCTCCTTATTGTTTAATGCTGAAGGTATGGGAAGACTGGATCGAAACCCGTCCCACCTGTGACCATGAGCTCGGCCCCTCTCCCTTGATGAACCTTGCCCGCCGGATGCGCACATTCTTGCCGAGATAGGCCGCTATCGAGACCGACATGATCATGAGCAGTTCCGGGGTGATCTCCTGTTCTTCCTCTTGTTGAATCGTTTCTCTTGTTTCCTGTTCGTTCATGATTCAGGTTCGTTTTGTGTTCACAGTGGAATCAGACCGTGCTTCTTCTGTGGCCTGAACTCCCGTTTTGAATGCAGGATATCGAGTGACATGGCCAGATAGCGGCGCGTTTCGGCGGGCTCGATCACGTCATCGACCTTCATGGAGGCTGCGGCGGCATAGGGGGTGGAAAACGACTCCTTGTACTCCGCGATCAACTCCTGCCGCCTGAGTACAGGATCGGCAGCCTTGCGGATTTCGTTGCGGAAAATCACATCGACCGCACCTTCAGCTCCCATGACGGCGATTTCGGCGGTTGGCCACGAGATCACGCGGTCGGCGTCGAGATCCTTGCTGCACATGGCCAGATAGGCTCCACCATACGCCTTACGCATCACAACGGTGATTTTGGGCACGGTCGCTGCGGAGTAGGCAAAGAGCATTTTTGCGCCGTGGCGGATGATGCCGCCATACTCCTGCTCCACGCCCGGCAGGAAGCCCGGCACATCCACCAGCGTCACCAGCGGGATATTGAATGCATTACAGAAACGAATGAAACGCGCCGACTTGTCGGAGGCGTCGATGTCGAGCACACCGGCCATCACACTAGGCTGGTTAGCCACAATACCGACGGAGCGCCCCTGGATGCGGGCGAAACCGATCACAATGTTCCGGGCGAAATGCTCCTGAACCTCCATGAAGTCGGCCCGATCAACAATACGGTCGATCACATCGCGCACATCGTAACTCTGGCGAGAGTCAACCGGGATGATGGTATTAAGATACTTATCCGGCATGATTACCTCTTCGGAGTCCAACTGGGGCGGATCTTCGAGGTTGTTCGATGGCAGGAAGGAGAGCAGGCGACGACAGATATCCATGGCGTCACGATCATCTTCAGCCACGAAGTGAACCACACCGGAGATATTCATCTGCGCTCCAGGCCCACCAATCTCCTCGGCAGTCACCTCTTCACCGGTGAC
>JAAXWL010000163.1 GCA_013334975.1 Chlorobiaceae bacterium | reverse complement strand
CTCAGAAAAGGTCACTCCGCCTGAACATCACCAGCAACACAAGAAAGCTGACCATCCAGAGAGCCCGCCAAAACGGGCTCTCCTGATTTTCCCCTGTTTTCGGCTGCTTTATTTTTTTCTTTTGTGCGCTTCATGGTATTACCTTTACCATGATACCGTACTCAACCTGCGTCTATCCGGCTTTTTTACCCGTCAACCCAAATCACAAGCATTACCGTGGCTGATAAAATCACTTCGAGACAGGAAGACTATTCACAATGGTATATCGACCTGGTCAGGTCAGCGAAACTGGCCGATTACTCTGATGTCAAAGGCTGCATGGTCATCCGTCCCAACGGCTATGCCATCTGGGAAAAGATGCAGGCGGCGCTCGACGGCATGTTCAAGGCGACCGGCCATGTCAATGCCTACTTCCCGCTCTTCATCCCCGAAAGCTTTATCGCCAAAGAGGCTGAGCATATCGAAGGATTCGCTCCGGAGTGCGCTGTCGTGACTCATGGCGGTGGCCAGGAGCTTACCGAAAAACTCTATGTCAGGCCGACCTCGGAGACCATCATCTGGTCATCCTACAAAAAATGGATACAGTCTTATCGCGACCTGCCGATTCTCATCAACCAGTGGGCCAACGTCGTGCGCTGGGAGATGCGCACCCGCCTCTTCCTGAGGACCACCGAATTCCTCTGGCAGGAGGGGCACACCGCCCATGCAACCCCTGAAGAGGCGCAGGAGGAGGTCATACGGATGATCAACGTCTACCGCACCTTCGCTGAGGAGTATATGGCCATGCCGGTGATTGTCGGCAAAAAAACCGACAGCGAAAAGTTCGCCGGAGCCGACGCCACCTACTGCATCGAGGCGATGATGCAGGACGGCAAAGCACTTCAGGCCGGAACCTCGCACAACCTCGGACAGAACTTCGCCAAGGCGTTCGATTGCCAGTTCCAAAGCAAGGATGGCGTGCTTGAATATGTGTGGGCCACAAGCTGGGGGGTGTCAACGCGCCTGATCGGTGCGCTCATCATGGCGCACTCCGACGACAAGGGGCTGGTGCTGCCGCCAAAAATGGCAGCTCGCCAGGTAGTCATCATCCCGATCCTCAAAGGAAACAAGGATGAGGTTCGCGCCCATGCACGCTTCATTTCGAGAGCCCTGAACCATCACGGCATCCCCACCTTCGTCGATGACAGTGAAAATAACTCACCCGGCTGGAAATTCGCCGAATACGAATTACAGGGCATCCCGGTCAGGATCGAACTCGGCCCACGCGACATCGAACAGGGCAAATGCATCGCCGCCCGCCGCGACACCCTCGAAAAGACCGAGCTGCTGCTCGACGAAACCCTGCCAGCCAACATCGAGGAGATTCTCAACAACATTCAGCTGAACCTCTACGAACGCGCTTTGCTGTTCAGGCAGGAGAGCACGGTTGAGGTTTCGAGCTGGGATGAGTTCAAGGCAAGAGTGGAGAAGGGATTTGTCATCGCCCACTGGGACGGCACCGCCGAAACCGAAGCCCTCATCAAGGAGGAGACCAAAGCCACCATCAGGGTACTACCCACCGATGAGGAGTACCGCCAGCAGTACAACATGGACGAACCAGGCGCCTGCATCCGCTCCGGCAAACCTGCGACGCAGAAGGTAGTCTTCGCGAAGGCGTACTAACCAATTGATAATGCATAATTGACAATGGATAATTTCGGGGCGGCGCACAAACCGCCCCATTTTTTTATCCACTTGTCCACAACATACACCTTGTCAACACCTGCCCTGAAACAGCAATAAAACAAGTCCTCCCTTCTTTCACCCTGTTGTCCTTGAAGTCCCTGAAGTCCCTTTTGTCCTTCCCCAACAAAAAAAGGGCTCCCCCGCGATACTGCCTTGCGGGAGAGCCCTTCGGTAAATACAGGGCACCCATACTGGCCTGCCCAACCCGTCACTTCTCAATCGTCCTCATCTTATCTTGTCACTTGTCACCCGTCACTATTCCGCGAAATACTCTTTCAGGCCTGCGTCGGTCGGTTTCATGGTTTTGTCTCCCTTGTTCCAGTTGGCCGGGCAGACTTCGCCGAACTCTTCGGTGAACTGAAGTGCATCGATAATGCGCAGCACCTCGTCGATATTCCTGCCAAGGCCGAGATCGTTGACCACCTGATGCTTCACCACACCCTCGCGGTCGATCAGGAACAGGCCCCTGAGCGCCACGCTGCCATCGGGAGTCAGAACATCGTAATCTTTTGCGATCGTCTTGTTGATGTCGGAGATGAGCGGATAGGTCACCCCCTGGATGCCGCCCTTGCTGCGCGGCGTGTTCAGCCAGGCAAAGTGGGAAAACTTCGAATCTACCGAGCAACCGAGCACTTCGACATTGCGTTTGCCGAACTCATCGAGCTTCTCCTGAAAGGCATGCAACTCCGTCGGACAGACAAAGGTGAAATCGAGCGGATAGAAGAAGAGCACAACATACTTGCCGCGATATGCGGAAAGCTGGCAGGAATCGACGAAGGTCGAACCTTTCACAACAGCAGCTTCATTGAAATCGGGGGCTGGACGGCCTACAAGTACACCCATGGTTCTCTCCTTTCTGGTTCTTTTGATGATGATCTTTTTAATCAGGACTTATTTAGTCCAATATAAACACAACTTCATTATTCTGCAAACCCGGAATCAACTTTTCAGAACATTCTTGTTCCCGAATCGGGATCCAACTATATTCAGAAAGGCGCCAGTCATACCAACTTCCTGAAACGCATTGAGAATCATTGCACGCAAAACGCTCGTTGAGTTCTGTTCAAAACACTCCGACGCTGAAGAGCCGCTCAAGGCATGGTTCCACGAGACAAGGCAAGCCGACTGGAGTTCCCCTGACGAGCTGAAACAACGCTATCCAACGGCAAGCATCATCGATCGCCACCGGATGGTGTTCAACATCAAGGGCAACAGGTACCGGCTGATCGCAATGATTAACTACAATTATAAAATACTTTACATCAGGTTCATCGGAACCCATGCCGAATACGATCAGATCGATGCCTCAATTGTTTAACACGTCAGTAACGATGCAAATCAAACCGCTCAAAACAGAGTTCGATTATCAGGAAGCGCTCGTGCGGCTGGAGCAGATTTTCGACGCTCTGCCAGACACGCCAGATGGTGACGAACTTGAAATCCTCGGAATCCTTGTCGATCATTATGAAGAAAGCCGCTTCCCTGTG
>JAAXWL010000083.1 GCA_013334975.1 Chlorobiaceae bacterium | reverse complement strand
GGCTGCGGAATTACCCAGTTCGCTTCCTCTCCAGACATAGCTGCTGACGACATCTGCGCCAAGCTTCATGCCTTCAGCATTTGCATTGCCTGGGCCGAAACCGGCAACCAGTGCTACGGCGAGAGCGATCAGTTTTGCTGTCTTTTTCATTGACAATAACTCCTTTTTTTGTGGTGTTATGGTTGTGTGTTTTATCAGTACCAGAGTACTTCACTGGCACTGGAAAGAACAGGGTTTGAACCCAACTGGCCCCTCATGATAAAAAAAAACAAAGCCCGTTAAAAGAATTAACCGGGTTGTTAATCGATCGGGCTGGTATAATATAATAATATTATAAAAAAGTACAAATTCGTAAGAATAAATTAAGTGAAGGCGGTATACTGTCTAAAAAAATAAAGTGTTCTGTTGCGAATTTCGATTTGACAGCGCGCTCTCGATGCATTACTTTAACCGGAAAGTCTCACGGCAAGTTTTCAGACTTCAGCTCATGAACCGCTATCGATGTACTCTGCCATCGCTGGTTGAACACTCCGCCCGTTTGCGGGATTTGGTTGGCGCTGTTGCCCGTATCGAGCGATACAGTGAAGTGTTTGCTTCGGAACTCGAACTGACGATTCACGAGGCTTTTGTCAATGCTGTCAGGCATGGCAATAATGACGCAGGTGACCTTCCGGTCACCATCACGATGCTGGCTGAGGGTCTTACCGGTGAGTCTTTTCTCGAAGTCAGGATACGTGACTGCGGAGAGGGATTTGACCCGGAATCTGCTTTGTCAAAGGCAGCTTCCCCGGAAGGGCTGGTGGCATCCGGCGGAAGAGGAGTGCTTCTTATCAACCATTTTGTTAAAAGTCTTGAGATCGAAAAGCTTACCGGTGGTTGTGAGCTGGTATTGCGTTATATTCCTTTCTGATTCATGATCGATCGGCTTTCAACCCTTTTAACTACCGCTTTGCTATGTATCTGTCCCGCAGTGCTGAATGGAGCGCCCTTGTTTCACATTTTCAGGATTCAGTCAACCAGTCCATGGCCGAGCTGTTCGTGTCGGATACGGAACGGGCTGAACGGTTTTCACTCTCACTGAAGGGTGTTCATCTCGATTATTCCAAAAACAGGATCACTCCAAGAACCATGGAACTTCTCATGGATCTGGTTCGCCGGTCGGATATCGAAAAAAAGCGCCAGGCAATGTTCGAGGGGGAGCGGATCAATTTCACCGAAGCGCGTGCAGTGCTTCATACTGCCCTGCGAAGACCGCAGGATTATTCTATGACCATCGATGGCGAGGATGTGCCAGCCGAGGTGTCATCAGTGCTCGAACAGATGCGCCTTTTCTGTGACCAGGTTCTTTCGGGTCAGTGGCGAGGCTACACCGGAGAGCGTATGACCGATGTGGTCAATATCGGCATTGGCGGATCGGATCTCGGACCCTACATGGTCACCGAAGCGCTCAAATCCTTCGCACATGGCAAGCTTCGGGTCCATTTCGTCTCGAATGTCGATGGTTCCCATCTTGCTGAAACCCTGAAAGGGATCGCTCCGGAAACGACGCTTTTCGTTGTGGCCTCAAAAACCTTTACGACCCAGGAAACGCTTGCCAACGCTATGAGTGCCAGGGCATGGTTTCTTGCGGGAGCCGGAAATCAGGCCCATGTGGCCCGGCATTTCGTGGCAGTTTCAACCAACAGGGAGAAGGTTGAGGAGTTCGGCATTGATGCGTCCAACATGTTCCGTTTCTGGGACTGGGTTGGTGGGCGCTACTCTCTCTGGTCAGCCATCGGTCTCTCCATTGCGCTTTACCTCGGGTTCGATCGTTTCAGCGAACTGCTTGCCGGAGCACATGCAATGGATGAGCATTTTCTGAATGCTCCCCTTGAACAGAATATGCCGGTCATTCTTGCTTTGCTGGGTATCTGGTACAACAACTTTTTCGGAGCGCACTCCCAGGCGTTCATTCCTTATGATCAGTACCTGCACCGTTTTCCGGCATTTCTCCAGCAGCTCGACATGGAGAGTAACGGCAAGCGCGTTGACCGGAATGGCGTCGAGACCGACTATGCAACCGGGCCGGTGATCTGGGGTGAGCCAGGTACCAACGCCCAGCACGCTTTTTTCCAGCTTCTGCACCAGGGACCGGCAATCATTCCAGTTGATTTTATCATACCGCTCAAAACCAGGAATCCGGCTGGGGAGCAACACGATATGCTGGTGGCCAACTGTTTCGCCCAGTCCGAAGCACTCATGCGCGGCAAGAGCGAGGCGGAAGCGCGTCTCGAACTCGAAGCGGCCGGTTATTCGGGAGACGATCTTCAAAAGCTTCTTCCACACAAGGTTTTTCCGGGCAACCGTCCGACCAACACCATCGTACTCGACGAGCTGGATCCTTTTACCCTCGGCAGCCTGATCGCTTTGTATGAACAGAAAGTTTTTGTGCAGGGCGTTGTCTGGAACATCAACTCCTTCGATCAGTGGGGTGTTGAACTCGGCAAGCAGCTTGCTAAAGCCATTCTCCCGGAATTCGGATCAGTTACTCCCGCCGATAGCCACGATGCCTCGACCAACGCACTCATTAACCGCTACCGGAAATTCCGCAAAAGCCAGAAGCCGCAAAAGATCGACCAGCTTTCGATATTCTGAGAAAAAAAAGCGGGCATGGTCAGCAAAAACCAATGCCCGCTTCTTTTATACTTCTTTTTCTTCAGGACAGACCCACTGCTGCTTTCTTTCAGAGCCCGTTACGGGCAAAGATAATATCGACGCTGTTCTTGAGTTTCTGCTGGATGGTTTCGGGGCTGAAGAGCTCCAATATCTCCTCGGCGGTGATGTATTCAAGAATTTCGTTGTCGGCGAGTACCAGATCGCGAAGCTGAACCTTCTCTTCCCAGCTTTTCATGGCGTTATACTGTACGAGCCGGTATGCCTCTTCGCGGGTAAGCCCCTTGCCGGTCAGAGCGAGCAAGAGGGTCTGTGAAAGCGTCAGTCCGTATGAGGTGTCGAAATTCTTCTCCATTCTGTCGGGATAGACCAGCAGGGTCTCGATCGCCTCGCTGAAGGTGCGCAGCATGTAGACCAATGCGATGGTTGAGTCTGGCATGATGACCCGCTCGACTGAAGAGTGGGAGATGTCGCGTTCGTGCCAGAGGGCAACGTTCTCCATTGCAGCGATCGAGTTGGAGCGTACGATCCTTGCCAGTCCGGTCAGTCGCTCGAAGGTGATCGGGTTGCGCTTGTGTGGCATGGCTGAGCTGCCTTTCTGACCCTTGCTGAAGAACTCTTCGGTCTCCCGGACTTCGGTGCGCTGCAGGTGGCGCAACTCGACAGAGAACTTTTCGATTGACGAAGCGATGATGGCCAGGGTGGTTGCATATTCGGCATGGCGATCACGCTGAAGAATCTGCGTGGAGATGGATGAGGGCTTAAGGTCGAGCTTTTCACAAACGGCAGTCTCGATATCGGGCGAAAGATGCTGGTAGTTGCCTACTGCACCAGAAATCTTGCCCACCGAAATGATCTCGAGGGCGCGTTTCATGCGCTCCAGGTTGCGCATCATCTCCTGGTGCCAGAGCAGCAGCTTGAGGCCAAAGGTGGTTGGTTCAGCATGAATACCGTGCGTACGGCCCATCTGGAGGGTGTACTTGTGTTCGACAGCTTTTTTGGCGAGCACCTCGATGAGTGAGACAATATCGGTAACGATGATTTTGCCTGCATCACGCATCTGCATGGCCAGACAGGTATCGACGACGTCCGATGAGGTGAGCCCTTCGTGAATATAGCGTGAATCGGGGCCAACATAACCGGCGACGTTGGTCAGGAATGCGATGACATCATGTTTGGTTTCGCGTTCGATGACCAGTATCTCCTCCCCGTTGAACCGGGCCCGCTCACGGATGGTTGAAAGGGCATCAGCAGGAACCATGCCAGCATCAACCCGTGCCTCTACGGCGGCGATTTCAAGTTGCAGCCAGCGTTCGAATTTGGCATCATCGGTCCAGATTGCCGAAATGTCCTTCGGCGAGTAACGTGGTATCACAATGGTTCGGTTTTGGTTTTATGCTTGATACAAAGATCAATATAGTTCAAACAGGTTACAGGTCGTATAAGTCCTATAGGAGGAAGAAGGTGAAAAACTCATGCTTCGCCATTTTCATTCAGTTCCTGGAAGACTTTGCGGATATAGTCCAGCGCGGCCTGACGGTCGTAGGGAATGAAGCCGTCGATGATTGCGTTTTCCATCCGCGATTTGATGATCCCTACCATTCGTCCCGGCTGCAGTTGCAGCATCTCCATGATGTCGCTTCCGCTGACCGGTGGTCGCCATTGCGCCAGGAGATCTTTTTCGCTCACCTCGGCAATCTTTTCTTCGACGTTGCTGAAGTTTTTCATGATCCGCTGCACCTTGCGTGGATTTTTGCTGGTCACATCGGCGCGGCAGAGCGTCATGAGGTCCTCCAGATCGGCTCCTGCGTCAAACATCAGGCGGCGTACCGCTGAATCGGTGATTTCGTCCTTGGAGAGCGGAATGGGCCGGTGATGCAGCCGAACCATCTTCTGCACATACTCCATCGGTTCCATCGGCCACTTCATCAACTTGAATATACGTGCCACAACTTTGACCCCTACGGCGTCATGACCGTGGAAAGTCCAGCCGGTTCCCGGGTTGAAACGCTTGGTGAGCGGCTTGGCTATGTCGTGGAAGAGGGCGCTCATCCGGAGCCAGAGCTTGTCGGAGTGGCTGGCGAGGTTGTCTACCACCTGGAAGGTATGGAAGAGGGTATCCTTGTGACCAAGCCCGTCCACCTGCTCGATGCCGGCCATGGCGTTCAGTTCGGGCATTATCTCCTGCAGCAGTCCGGTCGAGTGCAGGATTTTCAGCCCGATCGAGGGCTTCGGGCACGCCATGATCTTGAGGAACTCATGGCTGACCCGCTCGCGGGAAACGATGGCGGTGCGGCTGCTCATGGCGCTTATTGCATCGAGCGTCGCAGGATCGAGTCTGAACTCAAGCTGACAGGCGAACCTTGCCGCACGCATCATTCTGAGCGGGTCGTCCGAGAAGGTTTTTTCGGGGTCGAGAGGGGTTTTGAGCAGTTTTTCACGGATATGGAGTCTGCCGTCGAACCGGTCGATAACTTCACCGCGGTTTTCGAGGTTCAGGCTCAGGGCAAGCGCGTTGATGGTGAAATCCCTTCTGGAAAGGTCATCGTCGAGTGTGCCGATGCTGGTGATCGGCTTGCGGGATTCCGGATTGTAGCTCTCTTTGCGGGCGCCGACGATCTCAAGCTTGAAATCGTTGCCCGAATGGTCATTGAGCACGAGCTGCACGGTGCGAAAGCGTTCAAACAGTACAAAATTCCTGCCACCGAGACACTCGACGATCTTTCGGGCGAACGGCAACGGGTCGCCGATGACCATGATGTCGATATCGGTACAGGGGCGCTGCATGAGCAGGTCACGGACGTAACCGCCCACAAGGTAGCAGGGGAGACGATCCTCATCGGCGAGGTCTCCGATTCTGTACAGGACTTCCGGAATGGCTTCGTACTCAGCTGTCAGCATTCGATCGGTTTCGATATTCGTCAGTCAGGGTTCAGTCAAGATTGGCTGTATTTTTCCGGATTTCGTCCGTGATCCTGCCAGCAACCATCAGGGCACGGCGCCCTTCGGTGGAGGTGACCACAGCCGGACGACCGGTGCGAATGGCCTCGATGAATCGTTCGAGCTCCACTTTGAGCGCGTTGACCTTCGGTACGTCGGGACTGAGGTAATCGAGCGCCATATCTTTCAGTGACTCCTGGATTTCACCGAACTGTTCAAGAATTTTTTTCGTCGCGAAATTCTTTATCGGATTCTTTGAGGAGAGCTGTTCGGGTTTGACCAGCCGGAACACTTCGGATTTGCCGGTAGTAAAGTCGAGTGAAGCATAGCTTTTCGGGTTGCGGCTGAAAAAGCGCAGCTTCCGGAGCTTGCTTCGGCTCAGCCGACTTGCCGTCACATTGGCGATGGCCCCGTTTTCAAACTCGATTCGCGCTGTGGCCATGTCGAGCTCGTTAGAAAAGACCTTGACTCCGGAAGCCGCGATGCTCCGGATCTCCGATCTGATGAGCGACAGTACCAGGTCAATATCATGGATCATCAGGTCGAGTACCACCGACACGTCGGTGACTCGTCGCGAAAATCCGCTCAGACGCTCAGCCTGGATATACATCGGCTCGCCGATCCAGGGTTCAACGGCAAGCAGGGCTGGATTGAATCGCTCGATATGGCCAACCTGGATGGTCAGCCCCCGCTCCTTTTCGAGCCTGATCAGCTCGTCGGCCTCATCGAGAGTTGCCGTGATCGGCTTTTCGATGAACAGATGCACTCCGGCTTCGAGAAGCTGGCGAGCGATGGCGTAGTGTGAACTGGTGGTTGTCGCAATCACTACGGCATCACAGGTGGACGCCACCTCTTCGAGCGAAGAGAGGCAGGGCACCCCGTACTTGTGGCCGATTTCAGCCAGTCGATCCGCATTCAGGTCGAACACTCCGGAGAACTTCACATCCGGGTTCTCCCCGGCAATCTCTTTCAGAAGTTTCGTATGGAATTCGCCGAGCTTGCCGACTCCTGCAACACCTATGCGCATGGTACTCTCCTTTTCATTTCCGGTGGTCGATCAATCGGCAATTTACGCAGAAGGTTCGAGCGCTTCGATATCATATTTGAACATGGCCATCGAGATGAGGGTTCCGATGACCGTCAGAAAACCGGCCATATAGTACGGAAAACTATGGTTGATTCCATACAGAATGCTCCCGCTGAACGGCCCGAGGATACGGGCAAGCGCATTGACCGACTGGGCGAACCCCATGATCTGCCCCTGTTTCTGCTTGTAGCTGTAAAGCGAGATCATTGAAATGTTGAGCGGGTTGACCAGGCTCGTGCCGATTGCAAAAAAGAGCAGAACGGCCAAGCCGACGGTGAACATGGCGTTAACCGGCACGAAGGGGATGAAAAAAACGCCGACAAAAGAGGCAATATGGCCGAAAACCATCAGCTTGTGCTCCCCGAACCTGCGGGTCATCTTCGGCAGCATCATGCCCTGCACGATGACCGAAATGAAGCCGACATAGGCAAACAGGTAGCCAACCTGCTGTTCGGTCGTATGATAGAAATCGCTCCAGAGCAGGATCGCCGACACCTGCATGTTAACGATGGCCAGCGAATAGATGAAATTGATGATCATCAAGAGCGCCACAGGCCTCGAACTGAAAGCCGAACGCAGAGTCTCGGTATATGCCGCGCTTTTGCGGCTGAGGGATGCAACGAACGATGCGTCGTTATGCTGGATGGCTTCCGGGTTTTTTCTGAACAGCGTGAGGATGCTTACGGCATGGGGATTCGTTTCGGAGAGCAGAAAGAGCGCCAGGATGAAGTTGATCGAATTGAGCCCCGCTGCGAACAGGCCGACCCATGAAATGCCGAAGTTGGTCATCAGCACACCACCGATCAGCGGGCCGATAATGAAGCCGATACCGAAAGCTGCTCCGAGCATCCCCATGGCCCCTGAACGGCTTTTCGAATCGGTCACGTCCGTGATGGCCGCCTGAGCCGCCGCGATGTTGGCCGAACCGATGCCCGACAAGGCGCGGGCGAGAATCAGAAGCGGAATGGAGACCGCCTGTGAGAAGAAGATATAGGACATTGCCGCCAGAAAGATGCTCGACAGCATCACCGGACGGCGACCGATCTTGTCGCTCAGCTTGCCCCAGATTGGCGAAAAGATAAACTGCATCGATGAATAGATCGCCGCAATCAGGCCGATCATGAACGGCGAAGCACCAAGCTGCTTGGCATAGGTAGGCAGCAGCGGAAGTACGATACCGAAGCCAATCAGATCGAGCAGGACAGTCAGAAACAGAATGATCAGCGGTGATTTCTTCATGAAGGGCAAGCCTGTTAAGTGAAGCCGAAAACACCCAAAATACAAAAAACCCCCGCCATGATGAAACGACCCGTCAAGTTTGTGCCGGAAACGGAGGGCGGCCATTCCTGACCGCTATTCAAAAAGCCCCCCGCCAAGCAGACCCTGCAACCTTGTCGTTGCCCCCGTGCTTGCCCTCTTGTGGTAATGGGAGAAAAGGGGGGACGCTCACAACTACCTGAACATAAGGGGAGAAGAAAGAGCTGAGATCGAAATCGCCATCGAATTATTCCATGTTCCTCTTTTCTCGTCACGAGTCACTTGAGTGCATCAACACGGGACGTATAGGACAGCAGGGACAAGTAGGACGAAAATAACTTCAGGACGATTTATCCCGAATTCTCTTGCTGCTTGTCACCCGTCACTCGTTATTCGTCATTTTTTGTGAGTTAGTAGAGTTTGTTGTGTTGTGAGCGTCCGTGTGCCGCAGCGAAGCTGCGTGAGAGATGAGGTTCGGCCCCTCGCAAGCGGCTTGCAGGAGCAGGTTGCAAACCACAATAAGCGGCTTGGGTCAAAAGCCCCGGTCGTGAGCGTTACGGGAAAAGGCACCATTTAAGGTGTCAGGTGTGAATCAAGGAAGACGAATACAAGTATCCCGATGTGTCGGGACAAGCGTCGTTAATGACCCAATTGACATCAAAACTGGAGCTGGAGGTAACTCCAGAATAGGTCTGACGGAAATCCCGACATGTCGGGATCAGACGGTGTCCGGCGTAGAGGTGGCGTGATCCTGATTCGGGCTCTTGCGTGGAACTGCGGGAACCTTCGATGGCGATGTCAAGGGAAAAGCACAAGTGTGAAAAACGAGGCTGACAGTACCGAAGCTTCCCGACATGTCGGGAGACGGAACAATCCGTAGTAGCGACGAAGGTTCTGTAATGGAACTGGAGCGAAGGGATTGCGTTATCCGGCCATTGAAGTTGGTCAACTGTGAACGCAGGAGGAGCCGTTTTTCAATGGCAAAGCTGTGCGGAGGTATCTCCCAAAGCTGGATAATGGGAGCCGGATGAGTCGAGAGGCTCCCGTCCGGTTCTGCGAGGGACTGGGGGTGAAATTTCCCCGGTCTACTCTCCCCCATTCTTCGCGTCCTGGAATTCACCTGTCACTCGTTACTCTCCAGGGTTATTGTGTCCTATTTCAGGTGAACATGGGTTTTAGCAATCCGCTCCCGTAAACCGTGTGAAACGGCGACTGCATCGGCATGGTTTTTCCAGCGAGCTACGGCAGCATTGACTTCGTCGATGATTTCGGAAGCTTTTTTTACACTAACGGATTTTCCGATGACGAGCAGGTCAGCTTTTGTGATCTCTCTTCGCTTGCCATTGATGCTCAGTGCATGCTGGCTTACCCACTGATGCTCGGGTTGCCATGCGTGGCAGACATCATACGCCGGCGCCAGTTCCCATTTCCCGTTCTGCTGTAACCGGAACGAAAAGTTTTTGGTGTGGTCATCACAATTTCGTGCTGCTACGTTAAACACCATCCTTCTGAACAGCTGCTCGGCATCGGGATAGGGCAGTTTCAGTTCGCGCATGGTTTGAAAAAGCTGCTCGTAGCTGAAGCTCATGACCGAGTTGTAATCGAAGTGCTTCAAGGCGCTGAAGGTCTGGATATGGTGTTTCGCTGATCCGCCATCCCGGTCGAAACGTTTGGTCATGAAGTGCGCCCTGCCGTTCTCCTCCAGCAATCGGGATGGCATCATGGTGATACCGCATGACTGTGCCATGAGATAATATGCCATTTCCACTCTCCCGTAACCAAATGTGGTACCTAATTGCACGGCACTTACACCGTCCAGCTTTATCAGCCAATGTTCGAAACCTTTGGGGACATTGGTCTGGCCAGATCGAACCTCTCCGGTTTTTTCGTTCCATGCAATCACGGCCTTTGGTCTTGCACCGCCAGCCGAGGTGCCGATACGAAGAAGTTCCGACACCGCCTTGTTCGCATCCGTTTCAAGGTTGGTTGAAAAGGTCTCTTTTCCGGTGAGCATATCTTTAGCAACATCCACAAGGCTATCGATCTCGACGGAGAAGGTTCTCTTGTTCTCTTTCCAGAGAGCCGGTTCAAACTCCAATGCCCCCATGCCACGAGTGCCGATAAAGCAGAGCATTTCTACCGGATTCATGCTGTTCTGTGGACGGCCTTGCCGGGCCAGCCACAGGTTGATCAACTCAGTGCCGTATCGGTCTGGCAGTACGTCAGCAAGTAATCCCGGTAATCCCTTGAAGCTGTCGAGGGTGGACTCGGCCTTTTTGCGCAACGCGGGAAACACAAAAGTATTTCTCGCGTCGGAAAGCGGCATTTGCAGCGGGGCCAGATCCCATCCCCTTGCCTTGAATCCGGGATCATACTCAAATGTGGCCAGCCCGGCGCCCTCGTCCCACGCCACGGCTCCCGCCAACGCTCCCCATATCCTGACTTCAGCTACATCCATTGGTTACCACTTATGTTCAGTTGTGTCGCTGCTCTGTGTTCCACTGGCCCGTTGTCTTTTTTCTTTCTGTATTCTGGCCAGAGCCAACGGACTGACACGTTGTTCTGCTACAAAAGCATCCATGACCTGCAATAGATCCAGTACCCTGAGCACTCGGATCAGGGTCGAGAGGGTAACCGTTTCACCCCGTTCCAGCAAGCTCAACGTCGATCGGCTGATACCTGCCGCATGGGCAAGTGCATCCTGCGATCTGTTCTGTTCAAGGCGATGGTGCCGAACAAAAGCCCCAATCTGTCCGGCAAGTGCCTCGTCGCTCATCGACGGCCAGTTTATGAATGGTTTATCAGTCATAAATATTTATTCAAAAGATCAACGCATGAATTACCATTCAAATATACCCGTAATCAATCAAGGTGTCAAATAAATTGAGTGGAATATCATTCGCTATTCCTGATATTTAGATTTAATGAATGATAAATCAGTCTAATATTAGAAGAATAAAAGCATAATCAGGAGATCTGGTAAGCGCAGCCCAAAGTAACGTTGCCGATCGGTGTTTAATTTTTTCCTGTAGCCACCAAAGGCCGTAACGCCATGAGCCCGGTTTTGGTGAGTTTGTAGAGTTTGTTGTGAGCGTCCCCTCGTCGTACTATTTCAGTTATCCTCATCTGAAAATCAATGCCGTTTGAGAATCACCACTAAAAGACTTTATATTTTGTCGTTGTCGGTTCTCGGCCACATGTTTCACCCAATGTTTATCGCCTTTCCTTTATGACACCTGGCAACTTCCAGCAACTTGCGAATTTTATCTGGTCTGTCGCCGATCTGCTCAGAGGGCCGTACCGCCCTCCTCAGTATGAGCGGGTGATGTTGCCGCTGACGGTGCTTCGCCGATTCGATGCCGTGCTGGCTCCATCAAAAGAGGCCGTGCTGAATCGCTACGCGGCAATCAAGGACAAGGATCCGCAGCTTGTTGACCGTATCCTGAACGAACTTGCCAGAGATGAAGAGGGTAAACCGCTTGGATTCCATAACCACAGCCAGCTCGATTTCCTGAAGCTGAAGGGAGACCCGGACAACACCGGTCGCCATCTCGTTGACTATATCAACGGTTTTTCCGGGAACATCCGCAAAATCATTGAGCGCTTCGAGTTCGAGCAGGAGATACAGAAGCTCGAAGAGGCAAACCGCCTCTATCAGGTGGTGTTGCAGTTTGCCGAAATCGACCTGCATCCCGCAGCCGTAGACAACATTACCATGGGGCTGGTGTTTGAAGACCTGATCCGGCGATTCAACGAAGCGGCAAACGAGACCGCCGGTGATCACTTCACGCCTCGCGAGGTGATCCGGCTTATGGTCAACCTGCTCCTGGAGCCCGACTCCGGGGTGCTGACGAAGGAGGGCATCATCGTCACCATCTGCGATCCGGCTTGTGGCACCGGGGGAATGCTGGCCGAAAGCCAGAACTGGATTCGTGCTCACAATGAACAATCGATCGTCAAGGTGTATGGTCAGGATTACAATCCCCGGTCGTATGCGGTTGCGGCCTCCGATCTCCTGATCAAAGGCCATCGCGACAGCCGGGTCGAACTTGGCAATACGCTGCTTGAAGACAAGTTTTCAGACCTGCCCGGCTTCGATTACCTCCTGGCCAATCCCCCCTTTGGTGTGGACTGGAAAGGGGAAAAGAGGGAGATCGATCGCTGGCCTGACTTTCGCGGCTACAAAGGCAAGCTGCCCCGTATCAACGACGGTGCACTGCTCTTTCTGATTCATATGATCGCCAAGTTTTCTCCGTATAAACCTGGCGATAAACATCAACCCGGCACGCGCATAGCCATTGTTTTCAACGGTTCGCCACTCTTTACTGGCGGGGCGGGCAGCGGGGAGAGCGAAATCCGCCGATGGATCATCGGCAACGACTGGCTGGAAGCCATTGTCGCCCTGCCGGAGCAGATGTTCTACAATACCGGAATCGGAACCTTCATCTGGGTGCTGAGCAATCGCAAGGAGGGGCACCGACGAAGAAAGATTCAGTTGATCGATGCCCGCGAACGCTGGACGCCGATGAAACGCAGTCTCGGTAACAAGCGCCGCTGGCTCGATCAGACGGCCATTGACGAGATAACTCGCGAACATGGTTCGCCGGGTCTGTCGGAGAAGAGCAAGGTGTTCGACAATGATGACTTCGGTTATCGCCGCGTCACCATTCTGCGCCC
>JAAXWL010000162.1 GCA_013334975.1 Chlorobiaceae bacterium | reverse complement strand
CATATCTTGATGGCCAACATGCTTTGAACATAGTGCATCATTTCGATAAAAAAAGCAGAAAGGTACGTTTGTCGAGCTTCGCTATAGCTCGGGAAATTTGAAAATACTGTTAATCGAAAAGAATAACGATCCATACTCTCTCGAACTGCACGAGATTTTGTTGTCATATTACAAGCGTATCAATGCCAAAAATGCTGCTGCTGTTGGCAGTATCAAGAATCAGGCTGGCTGGTATCTTTCTCTTGATAAAGAAAATACCTGGACTAACAAGTGGATCGAGTTTATGGTAAGTGAATTTGATGGTTTGTCAGGGAGAGTTACATCGTCATCTGTTGTGGAGGCTTTCAATGAAAGAAAGCTTGGTGACAGCTCCTATTTTGTCATTCAGAAAATCGAACGCTTCGATGCTAAAAATTTTAACAGATATCTGAAACTGTGGGGCCGGTTGAATCTTGAAAAGCCACTGTTTCTGTTTTGTTATATTGATGAAAACATATCGGATTATACTCCACCGGCAAAGCATATAATCAAATGGTCATGCAATATTCCTGATGAGGTGAATGGTGGCGATTTCAATGATTTCTTTGATCAGTACAAGAATTATTATGATCGAACATCACGTTTTTGTGAAGAGCTGTGTCGATGTAACCCGATGTCATTTCTGGAGGCTCTCAGGTGTCTGAACGATTATACCTTGCATTGTTAACCACTCTATTCTGGTATATCACCCAATATGAAACAATACGATTTTTACGGTAGCGGGAAGCTCGATTCTGCATCTTTGTTGCAGGATGTCAAGCCTGAACAGCGTGAGGTGGATTATCTGCCTTCTGAGGCGTTGCAGCAGGCGGTCAATGTGGCGTTACTGTTGCAGAAGCCGCTGCTACTGACCGGGTTGCCGGCACCGGGAAGACGGAGCTTGCTTACCATATAGCCAACCGTTTCGGATGGGGCGAGCCTTTGTTTTTCGCTACGCGCACCGATTCGACGGCTACCGATTTGCTTTACCGGTACGACAGTCTTGCCCATTTTCACAAGGTGAACATCGATCGGGGTGAAGGGTGTGGGGAGTTGAAAGCTTCAGAAGTCGAGGAGCACTATATCCACTACGAGGCGCTTGGCAAGGCGATTCTCAATTCCACATCATTCGGTGCGGAGTCATCACTGCGCACAGTGGTGCTGATCGACGAGATTGACAAGGCTCCCCGCGACCTGCCGAACGATATTCTCTCGACCATCGAGAGGATGGAGTTCGAGGTGCCCGAGCTGAAGTCAGCACAACATGATGATTCTGCAAAAGGTGAGAGGCCGATCTGGAAGAAAAAGGCAACCTGAATTGCAAGCCGGTGGTGATTCTGACGAGCAACTCCGAAAAGAGCCTGCCGGACGCATTTCTGCGCCGGTGCGTCTTTTTCCATATCGATATGCCCGATGACGGGCTGCTTATGGAGATACTGCTTCAGAAAAAGAGAAGTCTTGAAGGGTTGCAGGGGGTTCAGGAGGGTGAAGCGAAAGCGTTTGTCGCTTTGTTCAATGATCTCAACAAGTTCATCAGGGGCAAAGAGCCTGCCACACATGAACTGATTCTCTGGGTCTGGTGGATGACGCAACATGGTTTTGCCGCCGGTGATCTGCGTAATGCCCCGGATAATGCGAATGTGCTTCTTTCCGGCCTCGGTATTCTTGCAAAGGAGAAAACAGATTTGACAAAGGTAACTGAAGCTGTTACGAATGGGCAACTGAAAGAGGGTTCAGCAGGCAGGGCCGGGCAGGAGTGAGCATGGGTGTGCAGGAAAAAGGTGAAGCTGAAGCTCCCGCATGGTTCCGGTTTCCTGAAACCGCTCTCACCGTGATCATGAAGGCGATCGAGGCGGGGGATGAAGCACGGCTCAACCTCTGGCTCTGCCCGGTTCTGGCCCACACTCCCGAACAGCAGGCGGAGTTCCGCACCATCTATGAACGGCTGTTTATCTCATCCCTCGAAGCGCCGGAAAAAGAGAAGGAAGCGCCGGAAAAAGGCAAGGGTGGCTATGACAAGCTTGACGAGTCGCTCAAGGCTCCTGAAAAAAGCGCCAGACCGTTACCTTTCGAAACAGAAAGTGGCGAACAGAAGGTGGTCGCTTCGCTGAAGTCGCGCAGCACCGGCGCCTGTGTGCTCGACCGGTTTGTGCGGTCGGCGGAGATGGCGAGCGATCCGGTGCTGCTCCGGGTGGTGCGGCAGCTCCGTTTTACCCGTGAATCCGGACGGAACGAGTTTGATGTTCGCCAAACCGTGCGACGGGCAACCCGGAGAGGTGGGTATGCCTTACCGGCCTTTTCACCCCGTCGGCACCATGTTGAGTACCTCATGCTGATCGACCGGCACAACGAGCGCGACCATCGGGCGCATCTGCACAACAGCCTCTACGAGACACTCAGGGAGAACAACATCTTCGTCGAACGCTTCTGGTTCGACCACTCACCTCTTATCTGCCGCAACGACCGCCATCCCTCGGGCATTGCCATCGGCGAGCTGCTCAGTCTCTACTGCCATGCCGTTCTGCTGCTGTTTGCCGATGGACTGCAATTCATCGATACCTGGCGGCTGGAGATTTTTCCGTGGGCATCGGTTTTCAGGCACTGGGAGCACCGCTATTTCGTCAGTTCCGTGCCTCCGGTACTGTGGGGACGGCGCGAAAGCCTGCTTCGCGAGCTCTTTCCGGAGCAGCTGCCGCTATCGACTGATGCGCTCCGGATGCTGGCCGACGACCTTGACGAAAACGACGGCAATGGTATCGACCGGGTGCGATACTGGCAGGAGGGGGCGGACTACTCGCTGGTGCCGCTCTGCGCATCGAGGGGAAGCGGCTCGATGAGATCGCCCTCTTTTTCAGCCGCCCCATGCAGCGATGGATTGCCGCCTGTGCGGTCTACCCCGAACTGAACTGGAATCTCACCCTCACCCTCGGCGAACGAATTTACGGAGACGAAGCGGGCAGCGAGCCGCTCAACTCATGGCGTAACGTCAGCCGCCTCCTGCGCCTCGAATGGTTCATCAGGGGCCGGATACCCGACGCTTTCCGTCTTCAGCTTATCGGCTCGTGGCTCACCGGAACGGAAGTTGCCGAAATCTGCCGCTTCCTGCATGAGCAGCTCGGCAGTGCCCCGCCGCTTCCCGGCGAGCCCGGTTACGATGGTTCCGCCTTGCAGCTCGCAGTCTATGACCTGCTTGGTGAGCGGGATGAAACACTGAAACAGGA
>JAAXWL010000082.1 GCA_013334975.1 Chlorobiaceae bacterium | reverse complement strand
TCTCTCTATTTTTACAGATTGCAACCTGACATCCAGGCCATGAGCACCCTCACCGGTCTCCTTTCTCTTATTCAAAGCACTACATAGCATGAGTACAGAGCCCACAAAAATCCTCCTCAGCGAGGACGAAATGCCCCGTCAATGGTACAACATCCAGGCTGACCTGCCCATACCCATGCCGCCACCGGTAGGACCGGACGGCACGCCGATCGGGCCTGATGCCCTGGCGCAGGTCTTCCCGATGAACCTGATCGAACAGGAGGTCAGCACCGAACGCTGGATCGATATTCCCGAAGAGGTGCTCGGCATCCTGAAGCTGTGGCGCCCATCGCCGCTCTACCGCGCACGGCGGCTTGAAGCGGCCCTCGGCACCCCGGCGAAAATCTATTACAAGAACGAAGGGGTTTCACCTGCCGGAAGCCACAAGCCGAATACGGCGGTGGCGCAGGCGTGGTACAACAAGCAGTTCGGCATCAAGTACCTGACCACCGAAACAGGCGCCGGACAATGGGGGAGTGCGCTTGCCATGAGCTGCAAGCTGATCGGCATCGAGTGCAAGGTGTTCATGGTCCGGATCAGTTTCGACCAGAAGCCCTTCCGGAAGATCATGATGAAGACCTGGGGAGCCGATTGCATTCCCAGCCCGAGCACTGAGACCGCCATCGGACGGCAGATTCTCGCAGAGATGCCTGATACGCCCGGAAGCCTGGCCATCGCCATCAGCGAAGCGATCGAACAGGCCGTCGAGCGCGAGGATACCCGCTACTGCCTCGGCAGTGTGCTGAACCACGTGATGCTGCACCAGACCATCATCGGCCTGGAGGCCCGCAAGCAGTTCGAAAAGATCGGCTGCTACCCCGACATCGTCATCGGTTGCGCCGGCGGGGGCTCAAACTTTGCCGGTATCAGCTTCCCCTTCCTGTATGACAAGATTCATGGAAAAGAGGTCAGGGTGATCGCCACCGAACCCGAAGCGTGCCCGACGCTCACGAGAGGACCCTACGTCTATGACTCTGGTGATGTGGCCAAAATGACGCCGCTCCTGCCGATGTACAGCCTGGGGCACCGGTTCATCCCCCCTGCCATCCATGCTGGCGGTCTGCGTTACCACGGTATGGCGCCATTAGTCAGCCATGTGAAGCGGCTTGGCCTTATCGAAGCCACCGCGTTGCCACAGACCGAGTGTTACGAAGCGGCCCTGCTCTTCGCCCACACCGAAGGGTTCATACCCGCGCCGGAGACCTCACACGCCATCGCGCAAACCATCCGGGAAGCAAAGCAGGCAAAAGAGGAGGGCAAGGAGAAGGTGATTGTCATGAACTGGTCGGGTCACGGGCTGATGGATTTGCAGGGCTACGACGCTTACCTTTCAGGAAGGATCAGCGACTACCCGCTCCCCGAGGAGCTTTTGCAACGTTCGCTCGCATCACTGGAAGGGCACCCCGCAGTGCCCAAACTGTAAAAGGAGGCCCCCCCCCCCCCGACGTGCGAAATGCACCGGGGGGAACCGCTGCCTCGGTATCGGTATCGACTCCGGTTTCGAAAAGATGAAATACAACAGAGCCCCCCTGAAATCAACATCTCAGGGGGGCTCTGGTATTTAGAACGTCACGCTTCAGGCGTCACTCTTTATCGAGCTTCTCCTCCGGCTCACCTTTTGCTATCACCGCAGCCGAGGTTCCTTCGTTGAATCGAAGCTCCTTGTCTGTCTCGTCAAAGCTGATCTGAACCACACTGCCTTCAATAAAACGCCCCTTGAGCATCTCTTCGGCCAGCGGGTCTTCAACATACTTCTGCAAGGCACGCTTGAGCGGCCGGGCTCCATATTTCTGGTCATAGCCCTTCTCGACCAGGAACTCCTTGGCCCTCTCGTCAATCTGCACCTCGATGCCCATCTCGCGCAAACGCTTGAAGAGCTTGCCGGCTGTAATATCGATGATCTTGAAAATGTCTGACTTCTCGAGCTGATGGAACACGATCGTGTCGTCGATACGGTTCAGAAACTCTGGATTAAAGACTCGCTTCAGCGCATCCTCGATGGTCGATTTCATCGCCTTGTAACTGCCGGTGTTGTCATCGGGAGAGGTAAAGCCCATACCGCTTCCAGCACCAAAGCTCTTGATATCCTTGGCTCCGATGTTCGAGGTCATGATGATGATCGTATTGCGGAAATCGACCTTCCTCCCGAGCCCGTCAGTCAGAATCCCCTCATCAAGCACCTGAAGCAGAATGTTGAAGACATCGGGATGCGCTTTCTCGATCTCGTCGATCAGCACCACCGAATAAGGCTTGCGGCGCACCTTTTCAGTAAGCTGGCCACCCTCTTCATAGCCAACATAACCGGGAGGCGCTCCAACCAGGCGACTTACCGAGAACTTCTCCATGTACTCGCTCATGTCAGCCCTGATAAGCGCATCCTCGCTGTCGAAGATGTAGCGGGTCAGCGCCTTGGCCAGTTCAGTCTTGCCGACACCGGTCGGGCCAAGAAAGATGAACGAGCCTATCGGACGCGACGGATCCTTCAGACCGGCTCGGGTACGCTGGATCGCTTTAGTGATCTTGCGGATCGCCTCATCCTGGCCAATGACCTCTTTGGTGAGCTCTGCCTCCATATTCAGCAATCTCTTCGATTCGGACTGCGCCACCTTCACCACCGGAATACCGGTCATCATGGCAATCACCGAAGAGATATCGGTTTCGGTCACGTCGTAGACGCTCTCGGAAGAGCGCTCTTCCCACTCCTGTTTGGCATGATCAAGCGCTTCGATCAGGTTCTTCTCCTTATCACGAAGGCGAGCGGCCTCTTCGAAGTTCTGCATCTTGACCACCCGGTTCTTCTCCGACTTGACCTCTTCGATCGACTTTTCAAGTTCGAGTATCTCGTTCGGCACATGGATATTGCTCAGGTGCACCCGCGCCCCGGCTTCGTCCATAACGTCAATCGCCTTGTCAGGAAGGAAGCGGTCAGTAATGTAGCGTTCCGAAAGCTTGACGGCCTTCTCGATGGAATCACCCGAGTAGTGCACGTGATGGTGCGCTTCGTATTTACTCTTGATGTTGTTGAGTATCTGGATGGTCTCTTCAACCGAGGTCGGCTCAACCATGATCTTCTGGAAACGACGATCGAGCGCACCATCTTTTTCGATATACTGGCGGTACTCGTCAAGGGTCGTCGCGCCGATACACTGCAATTCACCTCTGGCCAGCGCTGGCTTGAAAATGTTGCTCGCATCGAGCGAACCCGACGCGCCGCCAGCACCGATGATGGTGTGCAGTTCGTCGATGAAAAGAATCACGTCACGTGAGCGCTCAAGCTCGTTCATCAGAGCCTTCATGCGCTCCTCAAACTGGCCGCGGTACTTGGTGCCGGCCACCAGAGCGGCAAGATCGAGCGCCACGACACGCTTGTCGTAGAGCACACGGGAAACTTTGCGCTGCACGATCTTGAGTGCGAGCCCCTCGGCAATGGCCGTTTTGCCAACACCGGGTTCACCGATAAGCACCGGATTATTTTTCTTGCGACGGCTGAGCACCTGAGCCACCCGTTCAATCTCCTTTTCGCGGCCAATGATCGGGTCGAGCTTGTCCTCCATGGCAAGCCGCGTAATATCGCGACCAAAGTTGTCGAGCACTGGCGTCTTGGTGCGCTCGCCCCGTTTGGGATCGGGCTTTCTCTGCTGTCGCTCGGCGCTTCCCGACGAATATGAGCCCTCCATAGGAGGCTCATCCGCCTCGCTCCGACCGGTGGTGATGCTGACCAGCTCCTCTCTGACCAGATCGTATGTCACTCCGAACTGTTCGAGCAACTGGGAGGCAATGTTATCATCACCTTTCAGAATCGAGAGCAGAAGATGCTCCGTCCCGATGATGGTGGACTTGCATATCTTGGCTTCGAGATAGGTGATCTTGAGCACCTTCTCTGCCTGCTTGGTCAGCGGCACATTACCCATCTGGGTTGCCGGAACCTTGAGATGGGTGTTCTCTTCGATCTTCTGTTTCAGCCGGTACAGATCGACCTTGAGGTTTTTGAGTATCCTGGCACCAATCCCCTCTCCTTCCCGAATCAGGCCAAGCAGAAGATGTTCGGTACCTATATAATCGTGTCCGAGACGCAGAGCCTCTTCACGGCTGAGCCTGATGACGTCCTGCACTCTGTTCGAAAAATTTCCTTCCATTATGCCCTGTATCGGTAAGATTGATAATAAGCTCTTTTTTTATTTGCAGTTAAAACACCCCGAACTACTCATAGGGGCCAACCGGTCACCACTTCGCTTCAATAAGTAAAATAACTATAATACAGACGTCATCTCAAACCAATTCCTTCGAAGAAAACAGCGCCCCTTAATTAAACGTTTCAGCCCCCAAGTACATCATGACCGTCAGTCACATCTTAATCAACGACCAGAACTCCCTGCACCGCGAGCTGCCCATCTACCGTACCGGGCGAATCAGTGCCGTCAGGCTTACCGACAGGAATTACACCGTCTACGATTCGATACACCTCTCGGCTCACGATCATGCTGCACTGTTCCACTATGGCGTGATCGAGTCGCTCAACGCCCTGAAATTCATATCCGAAACGAACAACGGACTGGATAGCTGGGATGAAGCCTTCCTCTCTTCAGGCAGCATCGACGCCATGATCGGAATCCTCAGCCGCGCAATTGACGCCATCTGCAGAAAAAAAAATGAACGCATCGTGCTTGGCTGGCAGGATGATCCGGAAAAAATCGCTTACTGGCGGGAAATCGATCCGGAAAAAACAGTCGCATTCCTTATCAGTCTCCGGGATTTTGCCGGCAATGCCGCCAGAGAGGGCTACGACCTCGAATTCATCCTGTAACCCGATACGCTTCACTTCTGAGAAATCCGCTTCTTATCCACTGAGCGCCACAGCACGAATTTACAATTGTTCATCCATTACCCATTACTCACCCCTAAGAAACTCATGTACTCTCGGCGTACTATGATCTTCTTTTTTCGATTTCGATACCGATTTGGACAATTCACGTGCCAGCACCTTTTTTTTATCGGTATCCAAATCGGATTTCATTTGGAATCTCGATTCAATGCTATAACGACCTCAATTTCTATCGCCGCTGATTGGCGGGCTCATCATCGAGTTTCTGGTTCACTGAGAAGAACACCGTTCTTTGCTTGTTATCAATTGCTTCCCCTGGCCATAGCCAGAGGATCGGGATGGAGGAATCGGTACTCCAGAACCCTTTCAAGCTTTTCGCTGCTGACAATCTTGAATTCATTGCTGCTGGTTGCCTCCTCCGGCAACGCTGTCAGGCCATGACTTTCCGAGGCCGCCGAATACAGTTCACCTCGCGTTGGATGGAGTGGCGCACAGGCATTGAACACCTCTCCCCATACCTCTTCACTGATAATCGAATCGATGATCCCAATGCAATCGTCGAGATGAATCAGGTTCACCGGCTGGGAAGGATTGGCGATCTCCGTCATGCGCTGCATGAACTCCGCCGGATTGCGACCGGGCCCGATAAGCCCGCCGAACCTCACCACCGTAGTTTTGAATGAGGTCTCCGAGCGAAGCATCTCCTCGACGTACAAAAGCGCCTGACCGACGGGTGAGTCAGCAGCATCCGGATCCGATGCATCTTCTTCCACAACGACACGGCCAAGTGAAGGATAGACTGAAGTTGAACTGACGAAAAGCACCTGTTGAACCGCAGAATCGACAAGAGCATCAATAAGCAGCGAAATCTGCGCGACATGATGCTCAACCACCTCCGGCCTGCGCCCCGGAGGAATATTCACCACAAGGATGTCGCTCTCAAGAAAAGAGGCTAAATCCCCTGTTATGGACTCACCGAGAGCAATCATGAAGGGCTGCACTCCGGCCACTTTCATGGCGGCGAACTTCCCTTCGCTGGTCGTAGAGCCCTTGACGGCAAAGCCCTCTCCACAGAGAAAACGTGCAAGCGGCAAGCCAAGCCAACCGCAACCAAGAATCGAAATTTTTTTGTCTTTCATACGTTACCATGGTCAATTCAGCCAATTATTTGAGCGACTCGTGATAGAGGAGCAGTGATTTCATCTCAACCGACTCCATCGGCAAAGGGGTTCCTCTCAACCCGCGGGTGATGCACATATTAATGGTCTTGGGAAGATTCGGTTTCTCTGAAGAAAATTCAACACCAGCACCATCCTGGTGGCAACTTCCGCAGGTTTTGGTTCCGAAAGCCCCTCCAAGCGTCGGATCGGTGAACAGTTTCTCTCCATGTTCCACTGAAGGGGTCTGTGCAGCACAAGTTGTGGCGCCCATACCAGCCAAAGCGACGGCAAGCAGCGCCGCCTTCACTGAAGGTATCATATCGCACGCATCTTTGAAGATGAACAATTCCTGAAAAACACGTTCCTGCATCTGAAGTATAGGAAACAACACGCACGGAATGAAAAGCGTGCTAAGAAATCAGCACTATTTTGCAATTGAAGATTGCCCAGTCAATCAAAGACTCCTGTCAAGTCAACGACAAATAGTCGTATTATCCTTATCATCAAAATCGGTATCGAGTTTCACTTGGGGGAGTCGAAAAAAAACTTACCGTATAGTATGAGAGGGTTTCATAAAATCTATAATTTCATACAGTTAAAACAACAAGAACTCCCGTTACCATCATTTCCCGTTGTTTTCGGCAATCAGCCGGTCAAGACAGGCACTGCAAACGCAAGTCTCGTAACGTTCAGCAAGGTTACGCCTGACCGTATCAGGCACCACCCGGGTGGAGCACCAGCATGAAGTTGAAAGGCCGCAAGTAAATTGCTGACCACAAGCCGGACAGATAACGGTTTTTGGAACCCCCTCTCTGGAATGATCGCCTGATGTCATGGTTTTCGTATTTTAATTTATTAGCTCTGGCGAAAATCACGAAGTAAGCGTCTGGCGAAGAGCCTTGTGCCATCCCTTGAGTAAGTCATCCCTCTCCGTTTCCGGCATCGCAGGAGTGAACACCGTTTCCACATCGTTGAGTGTCCGCAATTCTTCAGTCGAACTCCATACCCCAACCTGGAGACCGGCAAGGCATGCCGCACCAAGCGCCGTCGATTCGATGTTCCGGGGTCTGAGCACCGGAATGCCGAGCAGATCGGCCTGAAGCTGCATGAGAAACGCATTGCCAACCGCCCCGCCATCCACAGTCAACGCCTTCGGTTCGATACCGGTATCGGCTACCATCACCCGGAACACGTCATACGACTGGAGAGCGATCGATTCAAGCGCCGCAAGGACGATATGCGCCCGCGACGAGCCCCGTGTCAACCCGGTGATCGTGCCTCGCGCATCCATGTTCCAGTGTGGGGCGCCAAGCCCGACAAAAGCAGGCACGAGATACACACCTCCATTCGATTTCACCGAACAGGCAATCGCCTCAGACTCAGCCGCACTTCCGATGAGCTGCAAGCCGTCACGCAACCACTGCATCACCGCCCCACCGATGAACACCGATCCCTCGACCGCATAGCAGACCCGACCCGAACCATCGAGCGCAAGGGTCGTCAGAAGACCATGAACCGAGTTGAAGCACTCCGCGCCGGTATTCATCATCATGAAGCAGCCTGTGCCATAGGTATTCTTGACTGAGCCCTGCTCGAAACAACACTGCCCGAAAAGCGCCGCCTGCTGATCACCCGCAACACCCGATACCGGCACTCCATCAACTCCCGCAATGGCTCTAACGGTGCCGAAATCACCCATCGATGGCCGAACCTCCGGCAACATCGACTCCGGTATGCCGAACAGCTCACACAGCCGGGAGTCCCAGCAACGCTCGTGGATGTTGAACAAGAGTGTGCGTGACGCATTGGTAACATCGGTCGCATGAACCCTGCCGCCGGTCATCTTCCAGATAAGCCAGGTGTCAACCGTCCCAAAAAGGTGATTTGCTGGGTCAGCTTCGGGATAAGCATCGAGAATCCAGCGAATTTTGGTTGCGCTGAAATAGGCATCGAGCGGCAGGCCGGTCTTCGAGCGAATCAACTCCTCATCAGCACGATAACGGTTGCACAAATCCGCCGAGCGGCGACACTGCCACACAATCGCCCGGTGCACCGGTGTTCCGCTCCGGCGATCCCACACCACCGTCGTCTCCCTCTGGTTGGTTATACCAACCGCCTCAACCGCCCCGGAATAAACGCCCCGCACCTCGGCCACGCAATCCTGCACCGTCCGCCAAATCTCCTCCGGATCGTGTTCCACCCATCCCTCTTGCGGATAGTATTGCGTCAGCTCCCGGTAAGCTCGGGCCAGCACCCGCCCCGTCCTGTCGTTCACCATGCAGGTGGTGCCGGTCGTACCCTGATCGATCGATAGAATAGCCATAGATTTGCTCTATCTGGAATGGTTTAGCGCGCTCATCCACATCGAAATCGCTATCGAAATCGAATTCGGGTTTCGCAGCTACCTGAGTGTCTCAGAAGCAAAGATACCCATTCGCCGTGAAATTCCGATCCGCCGGGCCACTTCGACAGTTGCGGAAAGCACCATTGAACCGTACCTTCAAGACACGTCCGAAACGTTATTCGACCGCCAATGACCATGCAGGAACCGACAAGTACCGATATCTCCATACAAACCGACAGGCTCACCCGATCGTTCGGATCGCTGGTGGCTGTAAAAGAGCTGAATCTCGTCATACGCTCGGGTGAAATTTTCGGGTTGCTGGGGCCGAACGGGGCGGGAAAGACGACGACCATCAGAATGCTTACCACCTTGCTGCCGCCTTCGGGCGGAACAGCAACCGTGGCCGGGCGAAGCATCCTTGCCGACCCTGTCGGGGTCCGCAAGAGCATGGGGTATGTTTCGCAGATGATCTCGGCTGACGGAGCACTGAGCGGTTTCGAAAACCTGCTGCTCTTCGCCCGCATCTACGGTGTACCGAAAGTCGAGCGCAGAAAACGGATCGACGACGCCCTCGGCTTCATGGGGATTTCGGAAGCCCGCGACAAACTGGTGCGCACCTACTCGGGCGGCATGATCCGGCGTCTTGAGATCGCCCAGTCGATGCTGCACAGACCCGAGGTACTCTTTCTCGACGAACCGACCATCGGCCTCGATCCCGCTGCAAGGCACCAGGTGCGGGACAGGCTCAAGGAGTTGCGCCGCTCGTTCGGCACCACCATTCTCCTCACCACACACGACATGGATGAGGCTGAAGATTTGTGTGATCAGATCGCCATCATGAAATCGGGAGTCATCGCCGCAGAAGGTTCGTCGGAGGAGCTGAAGCGGCAGGCAAACACCAGCTCCATGGATCAGGTATTCATTCACTTTGCAGGAGAGTTCAGTGACACCACCAACTTCAAAGATGTTGCCCGCGCCCGCCGCACGGCCAAACGCCTGGGCTGACCGGTACAGCCCCGCAGTATTCCTGCGCGACACGACAGCCATCGTTTCAGCCGAGCTGGTCAAACTGCGGCGTGACCCCTCGGAAATTTTCGCCCGATCGATCCAGCCGGCACTCTGGCTGCTGGTCTTCGGCCAGGTCTTTGGCAAACTGCACGCCTTACCGACCGGCAAGCTCGACTACTTCAGCTTCCTCGCACCGGGTATTCTCGCCCAAAGCGTGCTCTTCATCGCCATCTTCTACGGTATCAATGTGATCTGGGAGCGCGACCTCGGTATTCTGCAGAAACTGATGGCCAGCCCTGCCCCCAGGGGAGCGCTCGTCTTCGGCAAAGCGGTATCGGCAGGCATGCGCGCCATTGCCCAGGGGACGATCGTCTACCTGATGGCCTTCGTCATGCAGGTTCCCCTGAACTGGTCACCGCTTGCGCTCGGAGGCGTGCTCCTCTCGATCGTACTCGGAGCGGCGCTCTTTTCGACCTTCTCGCTCATGGTCGCCTGCGTCGTCAAAACCAGAGAGCGCTTCATGGGCATCGGTCAGGTGCTCACCATGCCCCTCTTCTTCGCCAGCAACGCCATCTACCCCATCTCCATCATGCCCGGCTGGCTCAAGGTAGTCGCACACATCAACCCCCTCTCCTACCAGGTAGACCTCCTGCGCGCCCTGATGGTCATCGGCGGCACCACCACCTTCGGCATCGGAACCGACCTCGCCATCCTCACCAGCACCCTCATCGCTCTGGTGCTCATCACCTCAAAGCTCTACCCGTCGATTGTGCGATAACAGATAAAAGGAAGTTCAGCACTCTGCTTGTCGAAAATCAACTACCGCTTTGGCGAACACCAGAAAATCTTCAAGGTGCGTCGTGGCTATGGCAAACACTATCGCCCAATTGATAGCATCGTAGTTGTGAACCGCAAGGTTCCGGAAACCGACGGCTTTTTTCAGTTTCCCGGCAAGATCCGGGGAAATGATTCCCGCCTCAGATAGCATTTCAAATGTTCCGCCCATTGTACCAGGCGAAGCCAGTTTGCTTTCAGCCAGCAGATGAGCGCCAACATCCACGCACATCTGAACCGCACGTGACAGGTTCAGGGTAACAATGTCCTGCGCGTCATAATCTTTCTTGAGAGCATCCAGACTGTCAGGACACTTTTCCTTGACTCTCGCCACCGAACGCCGAAGGGATTCGAGTTTCTGGTTGATCATCTCCCAATCCATGCACGCCTCCGCTCTTCGAGAATTCTTCGCTGGTAGGGCACGAAGTCTTCCATGTTGTAGATATGCTTCAGCATCAGATTTGCATACTGCGTATTGTCGCCAATGAGCCGTTTGTTCCCAGCAAGAATCTGCCCGAGCAGCGGCTCTCCAACGGTGGAGAGATCAATCAGATCGATTGGTCTGCCAGTCAGCATGGCCAGCGCTTCAATCAGGGCGATTTTCTCCTCAACGTCGAGCGTATGGCCCGCATCAACCGCAATGTCGAGGTCGCTCTCGAAGCCCGCCGTACCTTTGGCTACGGAGCCAAACAGCAACGCCAGCCGGATGCCCCCATGCCTTTCAAGTACCCCCCTCAACTGTCGTTCAGGTTCATCCATAATCGCTGCTCCGGGTTAACGAACTTTTACCTCACGGAAAAATATAATAATGGCTTTCAACCTATCCGCATTGCTTATTGTACTCTGCCATTGAAACCTTCAACTGATTCCCTCAGAAAAGAGAGCTTGACCCCCTTGAATTCAAATCCATCGATTTTTGCAATAAGGGCGAAGAATTGCCTGTAAAAAAGAAACACAAAGGCCAACAACACCCATAACACATCGGGAACAAGCGGAATAACCTCATTCCAGAGATGGCATTGTGATTCAGCGCCAGACGGCTTTGCTTGATCAAGAATCACACGGATCACCTGAGTTTCAGAAAGTTGAGGCATTGTCGGAAAGTTTGATGTAGAGCAATGCAAAAAATCACAGATTATTTTAACATGCGCAAGAAATGCACAAGCTATTGCGTTAGTAACCCTCACCATGAAATCATTGAACACCAATAGTGTCCGTAGTGTCGCATCAACGGTAAATAATTGGAATTTTTTTTCATCCAAATCGGTATCGGTATCGTTTTCCGCTTGAAAAGGCTAAAACAAAACACGCCGTGAATTGTGGTTTATTGAAATAACTATTTTATAATTAAACTAATAAAGCCAGAAGCAAGTTTCCTGTTTTCATACAAATAATCGATTTCGATTTGGATAAGTCAATGGCATCTTAACATGCGTATGTTTAAGCTTGACATGACAGTATTTCAGATCACTCACCCACACTATTCTCGCTTACCTGATTTATATAAAATGCGTTCATTTGCCTGATGATGATGACGCTTTATCAGCTATCCTCTTAAAAGGCTTATCAAAAATTGAGGAAACAAATATCGACCCATCATACGACAAGTGATTGGAATCGCCATACATCAACTTACCTGATCTGATCAGATTTGATAAACTGCCTTTTGAGTCAAAAAAGACATCCGGCTTCAGCATGTGATCAGCACCAAAATTTTTATCCGCAAATGATTGCACCTCACTGTTAAACTTTTGATTTAATCTTTCGAAATCATATATATATTCAATTTTCTCAACACATGAGCTAAAATATGCCACATCCGGATAACGCTCTTTAAGATAATAAAATCTCACAGGATCAACATTCCAGCGAGGAACATCACACACAAAATAAACATTCAAACCCATATTCCTCATCGTTTGAATCGTTTTTTTCAATCCAGAAGCCAACATAAACAAACGTTCTTCAGACGGACTAATGGGTTTACCATCCATAAATAACGTACCTTTACCGAGCACATAATTACTCCATGCACCAGCAAGAAAAACATTTTTTATTTTGTGTTTAACCACAAAAGACAAAACCTCAGTATTAAATTTAACATCATCAAAACCAGCTTTTCTACCATATCCAAATATTGGCAACGTATTACCATGCGAAAAAACATAACCTGATATATGATATTCCTTTGCCTTATAATTTATTGCCGGCGCCAAGGCTCCCGCATGTGAATCACCCCACAAAACAAAATCAGGAGCCTCATTGATATCACCAATGAGGATAGGCTTCTCAAGACTTTCACTTGTATAAGTATTTTTCTTTGTACCGAATATTTCAGAGGCGGTCATAAAACCATATAAACCGTTGGTTGCATAAATAGCTGTTCCGATTCCGACGGTCACCATCATAAGAAGGCCAGCATAGATAAAAAGCACTTT
>JAAXWL010000081.1 GCA_013334975.1 Chlorobiaceae bacterium | reverse complement strand
AGGCGTTTCGACTGGATGCTTCATTTCATTCAGCATGACAGGCCAAATAAGGCTAATTACTTGATAGATCGTGCATGTTCATGGAAAGAAAAAATCAGAACGGCTCTCCCCTTATTAATCTTCTCACAGGTCACTTGTCACTCCTCACTGGTCACTTAACTTATGTTTATTGGAGATGTTGTTTGTGCCATAATCGAGCGTGATGAACGGTTTCTGATTGCCCGGAGGGCTGAAGGACGGCATCTGGCGCTCAAATGGGAGTTTCCGGGAGGCAAGGTCGAGTCGGGCGAGTCGGAAAAGGCTGCGCTGCGGCGGGAACTTCGTGAGGAGCTTCAGGTGGAGGTGGAGATTGTCGAGCGGCTTACACCAGTTGAGCATTGCTATCCAGACCGCTCACTTCGCCTGATTGCCTGGCGTTGCAGGCTCACTGAAGGAGAGCCTTGTGCCGGTGAGCATGAAGAGCTTCGGTGGATCGGCATCGATGAAGCTTCCGGGTACGATTTTCCGGAAGCTGATCTTCCTGTTCTTGCTGAATACCGGCTGAAAAAGCTCTCCACAACGGCTGAAGCCAGAGGCGATGCGGAGGTTGACTGAATCACCTTTGAGTAGAGCATCCCTTCCGATTCTTTTTTATCTTGGCGTTACCAAACTCTTTTCGGTAGTGCTTAACTGTGTTTTCCATGCTGATACTGACAAAAATTCTGCCCTTGCTGGTCTTGCCGCCAGGTGGTTGCTTTCTTGTTGCGTTTCTCGGATGGCTGCTGGGTCGGAAGAGCCTGGTAAGGATTGGTGTCGCGTTGCTTTGGTTCTTGAGCCTGCCGGTGGTGGGTGATCGCCTCATGCAAAAGATCGAAGAGCCGCTGCATCGTGTTTCCATGACGCAGCTACAGCGGGCAGATGCCATTGTTGTGTTGAGTGGCATATTGCGGCAGATCGAAGGGGCTCCTCTTGGGGAATGGGGGGAGGGGGCCGACCGGTTCGAGGGGGGGCTTGATCTGTTCAATGCCGGTAAAGCTCCGGTTCTTGTGTTTACCGCAGGTCAATTACCCTGGCAGAGGGATTGCGTTCCAGAGGGAGTGCTGCTCTCCCGCAGGGCTCGCTTGCGTGGAGTCCCGAAGGAGAGTTTGCTGCTGACTGCGGAAGTGGCCAATACGGCCCAGGAAGCTGTCGCGACAGGGCGTCTGCTTGGGTTGACTCAAGGCCACTCGAAGCGTATCATACTGGTAACCAGTGCATTTCACATGGAGAGGGCATCGATGCTGTTCAGATCAGCCGGATTTGCCGTTCAACCCTATCCGGTCGATTTTCATGCAACTGACCGCAAAAATCGGATAACCATAATCGATTTTCTTCCCGATGCCAGAGCGCTGAGGGTCTCCTCCGATGCACTGCGAGAGATGATCGGACGATTGGTCTACCGAATGGGAGGATTGAACCGGTTAGCAGGAAAGTGAGAGAAGAGAGCTGCGCATGATGATCGACGCGAATGATTTTCATTGTTCAGTCCGGGTTAACTATTGTTGAGAGTTTGTTATATTACAGAACAGAGGTTTATGGTCGGGCTGCCTCTGGTTGATAGTCATTCATTCAAGCTCGTCAGGTATCTGAAGAAAGAAACAAACTGTTCTGTTCGTGATGTCCAAGGAGTATGTTGAGAACGTATGCTGGTATGCTGTGTATGTACGATCCCGCTATGAGAAAAAGGTTTACCAGCAACTGCTTGAGAAGGGTCTGTCGAGCTATCTTCCCCTGATTGAGACGATCAGGCAATGGAGTGACCGTAAGAAAAAGATCGAAGATCCGCTTATCAGAGGTTATGTTTTCGTCAAAATCAACTACCACAAAGAGCACGTGAAGGTGCTTGAAACCGACGGTGTTGTGAAGTTTATCGGTATCGGCAGGAGCCCCTCGGTGATCTCCGAAAGGGATATTGACTGGCTGAAGCGTCTGACTCGGGAACCTGATGCAATAGGCAATACCGTAGTTGCTATTCCGGTTGGTAAAAAGGTTCGAGTTCTGGCCGGCCCATTCAAGGATCTTGAAGGTGTTGTCAGAAAAGAGGGGCGTGAAGATCGACTGGTGGTCTTTTTCGAGAGCATCATGCAGGGAGTGGAGATCACGATTCTGCCGGAAATGCTTTTACCAATCGATGCGTTTTCCTCTTCACGTCAACCGGTTGAATCCCATCCAACAGACGATCCTGAGGTGGTAACGGCCATCAGGCATCTGGTTCGTCCCTGAAAAGGTTTTCAATGAGCGGTCATACCCCGTCAGCAACGGATGCACTTGCCGGATCGCTGCACCGGATTTTCGGTTTCCGCTCGTTCGGGCCCAATCAGGAGGCGATCGTCAGGGCCCTTTTAGCCGGCCGGGATTGTTTCGCCGTGATGCCGACGGGTGGCGGCAAGTCACTCTGCTATCAACTTCCAGCCATACTTCTGCCCGGTACGGCACTGGTGGTAAGTCCGCTCATTTCCCTCATGAAGGATCAGGTGGATGGAGCGCGCGCCAATGGCATCAGGGCCTCTTTTCTGAACAGCTCCCTCGATCCGGCTGATCAGGGCGGTGTGCAGCGTGAATTGCTCTCCGGTATACTCGATCTCGTCTATATCGCTCCCGAACGCTTCGCCCTCGACCATTTCCGTGAGATTCTCCGGCGCAGTCGTATCAGTATGGTCGTGATCGACGAGGCGCACTGCATTTCAGAATGGGGGCACGATTTCCGGCCCGACTATCTTATGCTTTCATCCATAGTCGATCTTCTGCCTGGTATACCGGTTGCCGCGTTTACGGCTACCGCGACGCAACGGGTTCAGGAGGACATTGTCGACAAACTCGGGTTGCGTCATCCGTTTGTGTTGCGGGCTTCGTTCGATCGTCCGAATCTCTCTTACGAAGTGCGGTTCAAGGAATCAGGTGACGCCCAGCTTGTCTCGATACTGAAGCAGTTTGCCGGTCAGGCGGGTATTATCTACCGAACCAGCCGAAAAAGCGTCAACGATACGGCGCTCAAGCTCCAAAAACGGGGATTTCGCGCCTTGCCGTATCATGCCGGACTGAGTGACGGGGAACGGCAGAAGAATCAGGATGCCTTTATCCATGATGAGACCGACATCATTGTGGCGACGGTGGCTTTCGGTATGGGCATCGACAAATCGAACGTCCGGTTCGTCATTCACGCCGACCTGCCGAAGAGCATCGAAAGTTACTATCAGGAAACCGGCCGGGCAGGCAGGGATGGCGAAAGCGCTCGCTGTATCATGCTTTTTTCAAATGCCGATATACCGAAGGTGCGTTTTTTCATCGATTCGATGCTTGACGAACAGGAGCGTCATCGGGCCCTCGCGGCCCTCTCAAAGGTGGTCTCCTTTGCATCGGCGATGGTTTGCCGGCGAAGGATGCTGCTCGAACATTTCGATGAAACGTACCCTCGTGACAACTGCGCCTCGTGTGACGTCTGCCAGGGTCTTCATGAGGTTTTCGACTGCACGGTCGAGGCCCAGATGCTCCTGTCGGCCATCGTGCGCACCGATTCCCGTTTCGGTGCGGCTTATCTGGTTGACATTCTGCTCGGCAGCAAAAACCAGAAGATCAATGATTTCGGCCATGACCGCCTGAAGGTTTACGGGATCGGCAAGGGGCATGATAAAAAGTTCTGGCGGCGGCTGATCGACGACCTGGTCGCCCGGAAAGCGATTGGTCGCTCCGAGGGCCTCTATCCGACGCTTTACCTGCTCGACGGTGGTGCACGGATTCTCAAAGGTGAGGAGCGGGTCGAGATGCAGAGGATCAGGGAGAAGAAAGCTGCTGCACCTGCCAGCAAGTCAGGTGGTATTGAGAGCCTGTCCTTGGAGGGGAAGAGGCTTTTCGAACAGCTACGGTTGCTTCGCAAAAAGCTGGCCGACGAACAGGGGGTTCCCCCTGATGTTGTTTTTTCTGATCGTACCCTTGCGGAACTGAGCGATATACAACCGACAACGCCGGAGGAGATGCTCGCCGTCTCCGGCATAGGTGAGGTAAAGCTCGCACGCTATGGGGGGGAATTTCTTCAGTTGATCGCGCGCTATAAGGCGCAATGGCTATAGCGACAAGTCAACGTTCGATTGACGGATCGAGTGAATCTGTTGATTTACCAGATCGGTATCGAAATCGGAATTTCTTTCTTTGAAAACAGAAAACCTGTTTCTGGCTGCAACTGTCAGCATATCAGGGTTCTATGGCAATCTGTCACCATTCGCCTCATCAAGTGGAATGTAAACCAATACCGATCTGGATACCGATTTCGAAGATGAAGGGAATTTCGACTTTTTTGCCTTTGACGCGATACTATTAATCCGGGAAGCATATACCTGTCAGGTGTCGGAGCTTAAGCCTCATACTTAATGGGGCTTGAATTTAGAGATAAAAAAGTCACCTGTTTGAATGCTGGATTAATAACCAAAGATGAGCAGCAACTGGTATTGAAAAGAGTCGGGAGTACATGATGAAAGCTGAAAATATCGTTGGCAATTTTGACGATTTTCTTCAGGAAGATTGGATTTCGGATGAAGCAAGTCGTGTGGCGATCAAACTCAGTCAGGAGATGAAAGCGCAGACGCTTACCGAGTCCGCAATGGCACAATAAATGCACACCAGCCGCGCCGCCCTTTACGGTTTGCTCGACGAAATCCATACCAGCCTGACGCTGACAACGCTTTTCCGTACTGCAACGGTACGGGGAAACAAATTTCGTATTGTTGCATGAGAGCTGAATCTCGATGTTGATGATACTGTTTGCGTTGGTATAGCGTAAAAAATTTTGAAGTCGGGATGACGTTATGTAGCTTAACATAAGCAGTTGTTCTATTGGCCGAAAAGCGACGTTGGGCCCATTCGAAACAGAAGGGAGCAAACGAGATGAGGTGTAATGACCCCGAATCATGATCGTGCGCCGACACGGTCGGCAGCCCTGAAGATTGCAACGGTCTATGCTTTCGTAGGCGCGCTGTGGATTCTCAGCTCCGGCTGGTTGTTGCACCATTTCGTGCATGACGAGGTTCTGGCAGCGACGCTGGAAAATGTCAAAGGTTGGTTCTACGTGCTTGTCACGGCAATGTTGCTTGGCTTGTGGCTGAACCGGTATTTCAGCCAAATCCGCAAAACGACGGAACTGCTCCAGAAAAGCGAAACACGCTTTGCGACGATCTTCAAGGACAGCCCGATCGCGATTGTCATCAGTCGGCTGCGTGACGGCGTGTTTGTGGACGTTAACGAAGCCTTTACCCAGCTTAACGGTTACTCACGGGAGGAGAACATCGGCCGCTCCGCGGAACAACTGCGGTTGTGGCACTCCGGTCATCGTGCGCCGGTGATCGCAGAACTGCGCGAAAAAGCTAGTGTTGTCGTCACGGAGCAGGTGCGCCGCAAGAATGGCGATGTCCGCGACCTTTATGCATACCTGCAACTGATAGAACTGGACGGCGAGCCGTGCATTCTGGGAACAATGGTGGATATCACCGACCGCAAAAAGGCTGAAGCTGCGTTGCGGGAGAGCGAAGAGCGCTTGCAACTGTTCATCGATCATGCGCCTGCGGCCTTGGCTATGTTCGACCGCGACATGCACTACATCGCCGTCAGTCATCGCTGGCTTGCTGATTTCGGCCTCGTTGGCAGGGAGATTCTCGGTCGCTCGCACTATGAGATATTTCCCGAGATCGGCGAGGAGTTGAAGCAGATACACCGTCGCGGACAGGCGGGCGAGACGCTCCGTGTCGACGAAGATCACTTTGAACGAGCAGACGGCTCCGTCCACCACCTGAGATGGGAGATGCATCCCTGGCGCGACAGCTGCGGCGCGATCGGCGGGATTGTTATTTTCACGGAGAACGTCACCGATCGCAAACGGGCAGAGATGGCCCTTCGCGAGAGTGAAGAGAGGTTTCGCTCATTAATCGAGGGGGCGCCAGAGGCTGTCTTTGTCCAATGCGCAGGCACCTTCCGGTATGTCAATCAGGCCATGGTGAAACTGATGAAAGCGGCGCGGGCCGAAGAGCTTCTGGGCCACTCCTTTTTCGAGCGCATTTTGCCGGAGTATCATGAGGTCGTCCGGGAACGTATCCATGACCAACGCGAAACGGGAGCTGCGGCCCCGCTGATGGAACAGGAGTACCTGTGCCTTGATGGTACAGCGATCCCCGTCGAGACGACAGCAGTTACCATCAGGTTTCAGGGGCAGGATGGACACCTGGTCTTCGTTCGCGACATCACGGGTCGGCGGGAGGCGGAGAGGGAGCGTAAGATTCTCGAAGCCCAACTGCAGCAGGCGCAGAAGATGGAGTCCGTCGGGCGGCTGGCGGGTGGTGTGGCGCACGACTTCAACAACCTGTTGATGGGTATTATGGGCTATACTGAGTTGTGTCAGCATGAGCTGGAGAGCGAGAACCCGGCTTGTGCTTACCTTGATGAGATCATGGATGCGGCGGAGCGCTCTGCCGGCATTACGCGCCAGTTGCTCGCCTTTGCCAGTAAACAAGCCATAGTACCGGTTCTTGTTGATCTGAACGAACAGATTAAAGCAACGCTCAAGTTGCTTCGTCAGTTGGTCGGCGAAGAGATTGAGCTGGTCTGGAAACCTCAGGCGCAGGATGCGCGGGTGAAGATGGATCCCTCTCAAGTCGACCAGATCCTTGCCAATCTTGCAGTCAATGCCCGCGACGCCATTGCTGGCGTGGGGAAACTCACCGTCGAGACCGGAAACGTTTTTTTCGATGCAACCTATTGCGCCGAGCACGAGGGAGCTACTCCCGGCGACTACGTCATGCTGGAGGTCAGCGACTCCGGTTGTGGCATTGATCGCGAAACGATGGTTCACATCTTCGAGCCCTTCTTTACCACAAAACCGGCAGGAAAAGGAACCGGATTAGGGCTGGCGACGATCTACGGGATTGTCAAGCAGAATCACGGTTACGTCAACGTATGCAGTGAGCCGGGTAAAGGCACGACCTTTCGGCTCTACTTCCCGCATCATGCTCAGGAGTCGGGAAAGGTGACGGGCACGGGAGATACTCGGGAGTTGCCTGGTGGGACCGAAACAATCCTGCTCGTTGAGGATGATAAGAACGTCCGTTTGACGACGGGCCTCCTTCTGCAATCTCTCGGGTACAACGTACTGAGTGCAGCAGCCCCGGACGATGCCTTGCGTCAGGCAGCGGGGCATAGCGGCGTGATCCACCTGTTGATCACCGATGTGGTCATGCCCGGCATGAACGGGCGAGACCTCGCCGCGAGGTTGTCCGGGATGCAGCCAGAGCTGGCTTGTCTGTATGTCTCCGGCTACACTGCTGACGTCATTGCTCATCACGGTATACTGGACGAGGGGATACCCTTCCTTGCCAAACCCTTCGCCCGCGATGCGTTAGCCAAAAAAGTACACGAAGTACTGCTTGGCCGGAAGAGTGAGGAGAAGCGTTGATTGACGACTGCAAGAAGAGACCGGAATCTCCTGAAAATGTGAATTTATAAATTATCCAAATCGGTATCGGTATCGGTATCGAATTTATCTATGAAATCAGAACCACGGTTTCTGGCTGCAACTGTTACATAAGATTCAGGGCTTACTGAAAACGTAAACCTATGAATATGTTTTTGGTGGAGACAGCGAGTCATCTCTGAGTGAAAACATACCCCGGAATTCTTATTCTTCAAAGCAGAAGCTTCTTCTTTCCATGAGCATGCCTGAATATTGTAGTAATTCCCATAAAATCACCTCAATATACCGGCATTCTACTTTGTTCAAGGTCTGTGTGCGGTAGCCGACCGGATACCGGTGGCTATCAACTAAACATCGTCTGGAGTTTAACAATGTTGTGCAGAACGGAAGACCGAGGGAATTCAATGCGTCGATGGAGTTGTGTCTTTGTTTTGTTTCTTGTGGTTCTGGCTGGGTGCTCACCCTCTCCGCATCAGGTTGATCCAGCGAAGCACCAGAGCCCGACAGTTCCGGCTCAGGCTGTGAGCCCGATGTCATCGGACGATATATCAACGATGGCGCTATCGTCTGGAATACATTCCCAAGTGCAGCATCCAGCGTTCGGGACATCCGGGCGCAAGGCAATCCTCGATGGACTCAGGCCTGCCGTCGAAGGTGATCTCGGGCAGAAGGTCGTGCTCGTGGTGCATACTCTAAACGTCCAGGACGGGTTTGCGTTTCTCGTCGGAATCCCGCGCGCGACGTCGGGCGGCAAGATCGACTACTCCAGGACTCGTTACGCGACGGAAATGGAGGCTGGCCTGCTTGACGGTGGCGAGGACGCACCGATATACGCGGTACTCAGGCTCAACGGGGCGAAGTGGGAGGTACTGACGTTTGTGATTGGTCCGACGGTTGTTGCTTATGCGGACTGGTGGCGCCGGTTTGGGGCGCCGAAGGCGATTTTTCCCTCCAACGAGTAGTGAGGTAGTCGCTTGCACAACAGGCACATCGAGCGGACGCCGCGAGATAGACTGACCTGGGAGCAGCGAAGCGCGGTTCAGATACAACACGTTAGTAGTAACTGAAAAAATCAACTGGCGTGGATGCTTGCCGATTCAAGCAACATCTTCATCCGCAGAGCGGGCAGGCGGGATCGATGCGGACGGTCACCTTGCGGAAGTTCATCGTGAGGGCGTCGAAGGTGAGGAGGGCGTCGGTGAGCAGGGTGCCGATGCCTAGCAGGTATTTGATTGCTTCGATTGCCTGGATGGAGCCGATGATGCCGGGCAGGGCTCCGAGCGGGCCTTGCGGTGCGGTTCCAGCCGCAGGAACGCCATCTTCATGGAATACACAGCGGTAGCAGGCGGTTTCGCCGGGAAGGATGGTCATGGTCTGACCCTGGAAGTTGCGGATGCCGGCGTGGGAGTAGGGTTTGGCAGCCTGGTGGCAGGCTCGGGCGATGAGGAACTTGGATTCGAAGTTGTCCGTGGCGTCGATGACGTAGTTGTATGGGGCGAGCATCTCCGGGGCGTTTTCAGGGGTAAGGCGGAACGGGTGCGGCTCGATGCGGATCGACGGATCAAGGGCTTCAAGCCTGGCGTGTGCTGACTCGGTTTTTTTCGAGCCAAGCGACGCTGTGGTGTGGAGAATCTGCCGTTGCAGGTTGGAGAGATCGACAGTGTCGCCATCCATGAGGCCGATGGTGCCGACGCCAGCCGCCGCGAGGTAGAAGGCTGCGGGGGAGCCAAGGCCACCTGCGCCGATGACCAGCACCTTTGAATCAAGCAATTTTTCCTGTCCCTTTTCGCCGATTTCGGGCAGCGCGAGATGACGGGCGTATCGCGCTTTCTGGTCTGTGTTCAATGGCATGTTGCTTCCTTGCAGGTAACCGGTTCGTTGTAGGCAGAATCCCAGTTTTTGAAGACAGGATCGAGCCCTTTCGAGCGTAGCGCAAGGCAGAACTCCTTTGCGCTCCGATTGTCCGAAACCTCGAACTGTCTCGCGCTCGCGGTGTCCGACTCTACATAACCGCCCACGGTCGTGCGGCTGGCGATGCTCATGCGGGTGATGCCGAGTCCGGCCATGCCGTCGCGGAACTCTGGATTTTCTCTTGTGGAAAGCACCAGATCGATATCCGGCATTCCGATGCGGAAGGCGAAGATCATCCGTGCAAGAAAGCGGTCTGACACGGTGAATTGTGGCCGGTATTCGCCCTCCTGCGGACGGATGCGCGGGAAGGAGACCGATACTCCTGCTTTCCACCAGGTGTGGCAAAGGTGCCTCGCATGACGCATGAGGGCGAGTGCTTCGCCGACAGGCTCCGACAGGCCGAGCAGCGCTCCGATACCGACGCTCCTGATGCCACCGGCAAGAGCCCGTTCGGGAGTCTCAAGCCGTTCGAGGAAATCCTGTTTCGGCCCCCATCGGTGCAGTTTGCCGTAGTTCTCGGGATCGTACGTCTCCTGGTATATTGTTATGGCGGTGCAGCCGCACTCAGCCAACCCCCGGTACTCGGCGATGCTCATCGGAAAAGCTTCGACAGCCACTCGCGGCATGTGACGTGCGGCGACTTCCACGGCGCGGCAGAGATAGTCGAACCCCACAGCGTTGGTGCGTTCGCCAGTCAGGAGCAGCACGTCGCTGATGCCGAGCGCTTTCATTGCGAGCAACTCTTTTTCGATTTCGCTCGCATCGAGTTTTCGGCGTGGCGAGGTACGATCGGAAGCAAAACCGCAATAAACGCAGCCACTTGAACAGAAATTGGAGAGGTAGAGCGGGGCGTAAAGGGAGATGATGCGTCCGAAACGCCTCAGGGTAACAGCTTGTGCTTCGGCAGCAAGTCGTTCGAGCGAGTCGTCGTCTTCGTTCCGGAGCAGCGGTTCGATCTCTTCCGAAAGCCGGGCGTCGGTAAGCCACGAAGGCAGGTCGCTCATGATGCCGCTCCAAGGAATGAGGTCAGTGGACTGGTGGCAACAGCCGAGCCGGAGCGTGGCATGATTCCGGCATTGCGTGCCTCGAATCCCGCCTCGACCGCCTTTGCGAAGGCTCCTGCCATGGCGACCGGATAACGCGCGACGGCAATCGCACTGTTGACCAGCACCGCTTCGCACCCCATCTCCATTGCTGCGCATGCCTCCGATGGCGAGCGCAGACCGGCATCCACGATGACCGGAACGGTGCTCTCCCTGACGATCAGCCTTACCATCTCCGCGTTTGCAAGACCCTGGCCGCTGCCGATGGCCGAACCGAGCGGCATGACCGAGCTGCACCCGACATCTTCGAGTCGCTTGGCCAGCACAGGATCGGCCGGGATGTAGGGCATGACGATGAACCCTTCGGCGGCAAGAACTTTGCAGGCCTCGTAGGTTTCGATCGGATCGGGCATCAGGTGGTGCGGGTTCGGATGGATTTCGACCTTGATGAAAGGGCTTCCGGAGAGCTCACGCGAGATGTGAGCCGCCTTGATAGCCTCCCTTGCCGTGGCCGCACCCGATGTGTTAGGCATCAGGGTGATTCCCCTGATCTCCGAAAGGGGGCCGAAGAGGTCGTCTTCAGCCTGGTTGCGGTTAAATCTTCGCAGGGCGACCGTAACGAGCTGTGTCCCCGAAGCGCGCACGGCTTCGAGCATCACCCGGGTGCTGCTGAATTTGCCGGTGCCGAGAATCAGGCGAGATGAGAAGCTATATGAGCCTAAGCGAAGTGAATTCATGAATGACAGACTTTGATTTGGCGGCGATCAGCCTCCGCCTGCAAAAACAAGAATTTCGACCTGATCCTGATCCTGCAAGATAAACGAGTTTCTCTTGTCAGGACGCACGATGTGCTCGTTGACGACGACAGCCACCTTTTGTGACTCGACGACCTCTGTGACGACCAGCAGGTCTGCGACCGATGCGCTCGCCGGAATCTCCTTGCACTCGCCGTTCAGGATTATGCTTATCGTTGACATCGGAATTCAATTGTGATGAACCGTTGGTCTTGTGACTGACGACAAATATACATGTTCCATCCCTACCCCTCAAGATTTATCGAAATCGGTATCCAAATCGGTATCGGAGTCGATTCCGATAAGATGCACCGGAATGAGATCTTTTACGGAGGGCGGCCATTCCTGACCGTCATTACATTCCGAATTGAAAAGCGGCACCGATCTGTCGGGCCAGCAATTTAGTGGCGGGTTGGAAAACCCGCCCCCCTTCCATCCCGATACCGACCCCGACTCCGATTTTTCATCTATCCATTATCCCTTCTCACCCTTCGATGCCCTGGAAGAGGTCGGTGCTGAGGTAGCGTTCTCCGGTGCTCGGAATGATGGCGACGATTGTTTTTCCCGCTGACGAAGTGCGCTTTGCCACTTCGATAGCTGCGTAGACAGCAGCGCCCGACGAGATGCCACACAGGACGCCCTCCTTTACGGCCAGAGTTCTTGCGGTCGAGATGGCATCTTCGTTACTCACCGTAACCACCTCGTCGATCAGCGAAATGTCGAGCACCTCAGGCACAAAGCCCGCGCCGATGCCCTGGATTTTGTGTGGGCCGGGTGTTCCACCTGAAAGTACCGGCGAGGCCGACGGTTCAACGGCGATGCTTCTGAAACCGGGTTTCAGCGGTTTGATAAAGCGTGAGGTGCCGGTGATGGTGCCTCCAGTGCCGACACCCGACACGAGGAAATCGACCTTGCCTTCGGTGTCGTTCCAGATTTCGGGGCCGGTAGTCGCCTGATGGATTCTCGGGTTGGCCGGATTACTGAACTGTCTGGGGTTGAAGCTGTTTGTCTCAACCTCCACGATTCGTGCAGCCTCTTCGATGGCGCCTTTCATACCCTTTGGACCGGGAGTAAGTACCAGCTCAGCTCCGAGGTATCGAAGCAGCTTGCGTCGTTCGACGCTCATGGTTTCGGGCATGGTGAGCAGCAGTCGGTAGCCGCGCTCAGCGCAGACGAAAGCAAGTGCGATGCCGGTGTTGCCGCTGGTTGGTTCGACGATCAGTGTTTTCCTGTCGATCAGCCCCTCAGATTCGGCAGCCTCGATCATGGCCCGTCCGATCCTGTCCTTCACGCTGCCAAGCGGGTTGAAGAACTCGAGTTTCAGGAGAATATCAGCTTCGAGTCCCACGGCGAGCTTGTTGAGCCGTACCAGCGGTGTGCGTCCGATGGTGCGCGTGATGGTGGAGATGATGGCCATGTCGTTACGATTTAGTTGGTTGCAAGAGCGTTCATAAGGTCTTTTTC
>JAAXWL010000080.1 GCA_013334975.1 Chlorobiaceae bacterium | reverse complement strand
GAGTGGCCCCACGGAGCGAACCAGGCCCTCGGCATGGTTCCCGCAAGCTGGTAGACCGAAACAGCAACCGGGCCCGAAGCCAGGTTCAGTTTGCCGCTCGACACCAGCTTGAGGGCAGGATCGTCCAGAGGCGCCGGAGTGAGCACATAACCGACATTGAGCATCCTGAGTACTTCGAGGTTGGCCAGGTTTTCGGTTCGGGCAAGCAGATTCTGGTAGGCCCCGAGCTTGGCAGCATGGTAACCGCCGGTCGATTCGATACCGGCGATGCTGAACTTGTTCTCCGTGAACAACTGCCCCACAGGGTAGATTCTGAAAATGCCGGGACGAGTCTCCAGAAAGCGGGTGATCTCGTCGCCCTCAATGGCCGAAGCAAGCGCCGCCCTCTCGATGAGTGGTGATGCCCTCAGAGAGCGCTCATCGGGAGAGACGATGCTCTGGTCGATCCGGAGCAGATCGAGCGACGAGAGAAAAACCAGAAGAACCGCCGCTTCTCTGGCTCCGGTCATTCTCTTTGCCGCGAGCCACAGAAGCCCGACCAGGAGGGCGATGGCAACAATCAGCACAAAGAGGCTGTCGCGCCACAACGACCAGCGCAGGGTTCCGACCATCGAAACCAGATCGGGGTTCTCGATCGGCACTGATGGAAAAAGCGGGCGCAAAAGTTGTTCGATCCCGCCTTCGAAAAAAAGAAAAAGAATCGCCAGAGCGCCAACCGCCAGGCCAACCCACCTGAACAGGCGTGAAGAGTCGGCAAGCGGCTTGTCGAGCCAGGCCTGAAGGCCGAAGCCCGCCAGTTGCGAAAGCGAGAGGGCGACGACGATCAGCACCATCGAGGGCACCCTGAAGGAGCGGAACAGGGGGGCGAAGCGGTAGAAAAGGTCGTAGACAGGGCTGAAAAAGCTGCCGAAAGAGAGCAGCAGTGAAAGCAGCGTTGCGGCAGCAAAAAAGAGCACCACCGGTTTTCGGCCTCCGGTAACGACCCCTGCAACGGCAAAAGCGAGCACGACAAGACCGGCATAATGGGGAAAATCGGTAAAGGGCATGAACCCCCAATAGGCGATGCCGCCGAAACCGAACGACCCCGGAAGAAGGTAGGTGAGCAGCTCTGCCGGGTGCATGGACCACAGGGTGGCATAGCGCCAGGCCTCGGCAGGATCACCCGCGCCCGATCGCGACGAAACGGGCAGATAACCGAGCGCCGGCAGATAGACCTGCAGGGCGACAGCCACGCCCAAAGCAAGTGCAACCACCACGAGCCCCCCGCGCTTGACGACTGATGCGCCGGGTCGGCTCTCCAGCATCTTCAACAGAAGCAACGGCACCAGAAGCATCCAGGTGTACCAGGCGATCTGCACATGGGCGCGTTGCAGTTGCAGGCCCAGCAGCAGGGCAAGCAGACCTGCGTCCGTGAGGCTTCCCTTCTCAGCCAATCGAACAACCGCCCAGAGCACCCAGGGCATATAGGCCGCCGTCATGAGCTGGCTGCCATGACCATAAACCAGCATGGCCGTCATGAACGGGTTGAGCATGAAGGCTGAACCCGCCAGAAATGCAGCGATGCTGCCAAGACCCAAGCGACGGGAAAGCACAAAGCCACCCATGCCAGCAAAAACCAGGTGCAGAAACTGGATGTACATCGGATCCAGATGCAACAGGCCAAACAGAAGATTCGGCAGATAAAGGCCGCTGAGGTGGCTGAAGGCCTCCACGGTAGGCATGCCCGAAAAGGTCCAGGGCTGCCAGAGCGGATAGGCTCCGGTACGAGACTGAAGCGCTTCGAGTGCACGGCTGAGCGCCATCGGTGTAACGCTGTCGGGTGATCCCGGCACCTCCTGAAGCGTGAGTATCCTGAAGAGGGGCAGGCCCATCAGGAGAGCAAGGAGCGTCAATGCGGCCAGATACGGCCAGGCGGCTTTCTTCACGGAGCGGCTTTCTTTCGTTGGCTTTTCAGAAAAGGCATGATTTTTAAAATAACCTCCATCTCCTCCTGTTCCAACCGGAACAAGCGGATCAGGAGCACGTATACTGCGGCACCCGTCACCGTCACCATCATGAGCAACTGAAACGGATGCGCCTCTCCGGCGAAGCGTTTCAGCACGAGCATACCGAGGGCGGCCACGGCACCTGCTGTCACCGGCTTCCAGAGCTTGACCGGCAGATACGGCAGACCGAACAGTGTGCGCAACTGAACCATGCGCACGATCGTCAGGAGCACCATGACCAACAGCGTCGAAAGCGCCGCGCCATCGAGCCCCATGCGGGGAATCAGTATCCAGTGAAGCAGCACCTGAAGCACAAGAGCACCGGCCTGGTTCACCATGCTCAACCGCTCCCGGCCACACATGGCCAGCACGGAACTGCCCAGACCAAACGAAGCGTTGAGCAGCATCGAGATGGCCAGCATGACCAGTGCGCCCGATCCTTCGCCAAACCCCTCGCCAAATACCGAGAGCACCTCACCGGGAAAAAGCAGCAGCACCAGAAAGGGCACCATGACGATCGTCAGTATCCAGCGATTCACCATCGCATAGGTTTCGCTCACCCCCTTCCGGTCGCTCTGCGCATGATAACCGGCGATCATGGGAGCGGCGATACCGGCAAAGGCAAGCAGCACCGAGCGCAGCAACCCCGCCGTCCGGATGGCCGGCTGATAGAGCCCTACGGTGCGAACATCGGTCAGAAGACCGAGCATCATGACGTCAATCCAGTGCGAGAGGATGGAAAAAAGGGAAATAGCAAGCAGGGGCAGGGCGAACCGGCTCAACTCCCGGTTACCCCCAGCATGAAGCACCTCTCCGACACCGATCCCTGCCATCCTGCCAAACCTCGGCAGAATCCAGACTAACGCCACCAGCGGCCCGATGAAGAAGGGCAGCACCAGCGCCGGAACACGCCCGAAAGCGTAATATCCGGCGATCATCGCAAGCAGGAATACCCCCGGAAAGATCATCTGTGAAGCGACCACTTTCGGCATGAGATGCCGATGGGCCTGGACGGCAAAGCCGGCCATATTGGTCATCACGCTAAAAGGGAGGGCGAGTGCTGCGCTGCAAAGCGTCATGCGCAACAGCTCGCCACCATGCAACAAGCCGGTAAGCTGAGCGGAAAAAAGCAGCATGAGGAGCGCCATCAGCACGGAGGCAATGGTGGTGCGTTTCAGGGCCGTGGCGATCACCTGGCGGCGTGCCACCCCCTCTTTCTGGTTGACGAAGCGCAGCAATCCGGTATCGAGACCGCCCGCAGCCAGCACCTCCGCAATCTGGGCCACGGCAACCACGAGCGCATAGACGCCGAGGGCGTCAGCTCCAAGCAGCCTTGCCGCAGCCAGATTGAAGGCAAAGCGGACGGCCTGCGCAAAAATTGCCCCAGCCATGGAGATTCCCCCCTCGCGGGCAATGGTCACCTCCCGCTTCATGAGCCTCCCCCCTCCAGGCTCCGGCGAAGCTCACGCACCATCGTATCGGCCAGCCTCTCCCATCCATGCTCTCTGGCAAAGGCCTGACGCTCCGCTTTGCGTTTGTCGGCCATCGCCTCCGGAACGAGCCGAACAAACTCCTCCGGTGTTGCGGCCACCTGCACGACTGAGGCTGCCTTGCGCACCGACGAGCAGTAGTCGATAGCCAGCACTGCCACGCCTGCCGCCAGATATTCGTAGAGCTTGTTCGGGTTTGCCGCTCGGATCAGCTCGCTCCGTTCGAAAGGAATGAGGGCGAGATCGAAACGCTGCACCCATGAGGGCAGCTCGGCATAGGGCACCTTGCCGACCCAATGGAGATTCGGCAGAAGCAGCAGCCCCGAGTGTCGCTCTTCCCAGTCGCGCCCATAGGCCGGCCCGACCAGCACGATGGTGAACTCCGGCCAGCTCCGAGCAACCGATTCAAGCAGCCCCGTGTCGATCCAGTCCAGAGCACCGGCGTAGCCGATCACCCGCCCGTGCAGCCCGGCCAGAAGTTCCGGTACCGACGAACGGGGAGTGGCAAAATGGTCGAACTCCACGCCATTACCCAGTTCGACGCAACGCTGACCGGCATGAGGCTGGAGCTTTTCGCGCAACTCCGGGCTCACGCAAAAGATCAGTTCGCAGGCATCAACGTAACGCCGCATGGAGCGCAGGAGCCAGGGTTGTGCTGCCGTGAATTCTGGATGGTCGTCGTTGGCATCGTAAAAGCGCAAACGGCAGGAGAGCGAAGCCGCCACCCCACCCCAGTAGATATTACTCAATCCGATGATCCTTGCGGGCGACGCAAACCCGAGCACCCGGCACCAGAAGCCCGCAAGCATCCGCCCGGCAAGCGTCACCATCCACCTGAACGGGGCGAAATCGAAAACCGGCGCCATACCCAGCGGCACATTTTTCAGAAACGGCACCGTCACCACCGTCACCCTCCCCCGCTTCACCGGCAGCCAGTGCTGAGGGCGACCCAGAGTCAAGGGCTGGATGAAGAGAATGCGCCACTCCTCCGGAAAGCGCGTCAGGAGGTGCTGCTTTCTGGTGGAGAGAAAATCCCACTGGATTTCCGAGAACCAGACCAGATCGAACCCCCCGGAGATGTGCTCAGTCTCGTGCTGCAAGTTCGACGATCCTTATTTTTTCAAAAAAACAGCGCAAAAGCGGCCTTATCCCCCGCAGACAGTAGAGGGGCGAACGGATACCGAACGTCTCCCGGCGCACCACACTGAAACCGCTCCTTGAAAGAAGCGCACTGAACGCCCGTTCCGGCATCTCGTGGAAGTGCTCCGGACTCTGCAGAATGGCCGGTTTCCAGACTGGTGTGGACAGAAACAGGCGCGACGACGGCGCCGGATCGAGCACCCCCCTGATTTCAAGCAACAGGTGGAGCGGATTATAGAGATGCTCGATCACCTCGAAAGCGGTCACTACAGGATAACAACCACGAATCGCCCCGGTATCGAGATCGACCGTTGTATTGGCAAAGCTGCATCCGAAATGGGCTTCAAGCATAGTGGTCATGGCGGTGCGGTCACCGATCTCCAGCCCCCCTGAAGCGGGCAACGCAACGGAGGCCGAGCCCCTCACGAAAGCAAGGCTCCGCTCCCATCGCAGCCGGCTGGCCGCATCGGAACCCCAGTCAGGAGCGATGGCCGTCCTGAACGGTTGCCCGGAGTTCACGCCTCCCCTCCGGGTCGATGAGCCGTTGAGCGCCGGAACAGCCGGTACCGGAAAAACGCAAGCATGGAGCGGAAAGGCAGGAGCAGCGGGTAGACAAGAAGAGCGCTCCACAGGTGGTGCTTGCCGAAAAGCATCAGCGCCGCACCGCTCTTGCGAAACTGCCGGGCAAGCTTCATCTCGCCGCCGGAAGAGGCCGAGACCCGGTGCCAGAGTTGCGATGCGGGCTGGTAGCTGATGATGAGGCCCCGCTCACGGATTTTCATGGAAAGATCGACATCCTCTCCATACATCCTGAACCGTTCGTCGAACCCGCCGACCGCCTCAAAATCCCGGCATCGCATGGCAAGGCAGCATCCGGTGGCATAACCCACCGGCCCGGCATTGCTGAAACGCGCTCCGTCAGCCATCCTGATTCCCCGATGCCTGATGAGGCCTGTCAGCGGCCTGACCTCACCGCCAGCGTACCATATCCTCGCGGGGTCCTCCACGTAGAGAATTTTCGGCGCCACGATGCCAACACAGGGATCGCGCAGTGTATCAACCAGCGGCTGGAGGAATCCGGGATCGACGATGGTATCGTTGTTCAGAAAGAGCACCGTTTCAAACCCGCGAGAGCCAAGCGAACGGACGCCTGCGTTGTTGCCGCCGGCAAAGCCGAGGTTCCGTGGAAGCTCAAGGATTTCGACCTGGGGAAAGGCCTTTCGAACCAGTGTTATCGTCTGATCGGTTGATGCATTGTCCACCAGCAGCGTGACGAACTCCGGACTCCTCACTTTCGAAAGCGACGACAGACAGGCAAGGGTATCCTCCGCGCCGTTCCAGTTCAGCACGATGACCGCCGTTCCCCCGCGATTCACGCCACCCTCCCGCTGCACCGCTCGAGAAAGCGGGTTGCTCGTCCAGCGAACTCGTTCCATGAATGTGTGCGACAGAACTCCTCGATGCCCTGCTCAAACGGCAGGCGATCCCGCTCGTTGAAGAAATCCAGAATTCCCGATGCAAGGGCCGAGGCCCCCTCCTCACCGATGATCCAGCCCGTTCGCCGGTGCTCCACCTGCACAGCCAGATCACCGGCGTTGCAGGCAATCACCGGCACACCATGCCCGAAGGCCAGCGACACCACGCCCGACTGCGTCGCCGACCGGTAAGGCAGCACCACGGCATCAGCCGCAGCCATCAGCACGGCCACCTCTCCGGCAGGGACATAGCCCTCACGAAAATCAACCTTTCCTGCGATGCCGAGCCGCTCGGCCTGCGCCCTGAAAACGGAGGCGTCAATCATGAACTCACCGGCCACGACGAGGCGCATCAAGGGCTCGCGGTCAAGCACGAGCTGCATCGCCTCAAGCAGCAGGTCGAGCCCCTTGTACTCTCTCACGTAACCGAAAAAGAGCACCACACGGGAGGTATCGGCAAGCCCGAGACGCTTTCGAGCTTCGGATCGTGAGGGCATCGGCCCCTGGCGCTCATAGAGAGGATGAAACAGACAAAGCGTGTGTGCGCCCGGAGCGAAGGCGAGCAACTCGGACTCGACGCTTCGTGAAAGCGTGATCCATCCGTCCGACGAAGCGACGAGCAGACGTTTCAGCATCGATTCCCCCGGAATGGATTCATGTGAAGTGAAATTATGGAGCAGCACCACCGTTTTCAGGCCGCTCACCCGTCGCACCACCGCACAGAGGGGCGCGAGAAGAGCGCTCCAGTAAGCGAGAAGCAACACATCGGAGCGGCTGGCGCGAAGCCCGAAGGCAACCTTCAGCCAGCTGAACGGATTCATGAGGTCAAGAGAAAAAGGGGTAGCCCGCATGGGCTCACTCTCAGGCTCCAGCGCCGGGCGGCCCTTCATCAGCCATCGGGGCCAGAGCCTCCGGAACGGCGCCGGAAGCACCTCCCGGCCAGCCTCCCCGAATGCATGCACGAGTCGGCTGCTGAAGCGGGCAATCCCCCCCTTGAGGGGCGGAAATGGCGAAAGCATGGCAATCCGCAACGGAGTCAAGGGCACGTGGTACGGTTTTGGGGAGTGACGGGAGTCAGGTCTCCCCGAACCCCTGTTCGAAAAATTCGATCAGTTGCCGGGCCGCTTCGTCCTCGTCAATGCCTTCGAGCTTGAGCCGCAGCCGGGAGCCTTTGGGGGCAGCAAGGCTCATTACGCCTATAATGGATTTGGCATTGATCTCCGAACCATCCATCTCGATAATGAACTCAGACTTGAATTTGGAGGCAAGCTTGACGACAGCCGCAGCCGGCCGTGTGTGCAGTCCCGCACTGTTTCTTATGATTACTTCCTGGACAATCACAGGCGCTCATCGGTTAAAGGGTTATGGCTGTCTGACACGGCCGCTGGGCCTTCTCAGAGATATCTGACCATGGCGATCTCATCGCACGCCATGAGTTTCGGACAGTTGGTGCAATCGCGCCATATTTTCTGGGGAAAATACTCCTTTTCAATCTCCCGGAACCCCATACTGCCGAAAAAGCCAGGATTAAGGGTAAGCACGAACACCTCCTTCACCCCCTCTTCGGTCAGTACGGCCTCGGCTTTTTCCACCAGAAGCCTCCCGATCCCCTTGTTCCGGAACTCCTCAAGTACGGCCAGCGAGCGGATTTCAGCCAGATTCACGGTATAAAATGCTATGGCGCAACAACCTATGACCCTCCCACGGTAATCGGCGACAAAGAAGTTACGAATATCCTCAATAATATTCTCGACCGGGCGCTTGAGCATGATGCCATCGCCAGCATAACCATCGGTTATCCTCGATATGGAGGCGGCATCGGCCAGACGCGCATTTCTTACACAAGTATCAGTTGCCGGCATTTTCTAAGGGTTGCTGATTCTGGAGAGAGACCTGCTTCCACAACTCATCCTTGAGCGCCTTGAGCCCATGGCCAGCCACGCTCGATATCGGAATCACCCTGATGGCGGCATCAAGCTCAGGCACGACAAAATCCTCCGGCGCAATATCCATCTTGGTAATCACCGCAAGCCTCGGTTTCAGGAGCAGCGCAGGTTCGAACTTCTCAAGCTCGTTCAGCAGGGTTGCATACTCGGCTGCAATATCCTCCGAATCGGACGAGACCATGATAAGCAGAATTTTGGTCCGTTCGATATGGCGGAGAAACTGGATGCCCAATCCGCGCCCTTCGGCAGCCCCCTCGATGATACCCGGAATATCGGCCATGACGAAGGATTTGTACTCTTCGTACCGCACGATACCAAGATTCGGCACCAGCGTGGTAAAGGGATAGTCAGCGATCTTCGGACGCGCCGCGCTGAGCACCGAGATCAGGGTCGATTTACCCGCATTGGGAAATCCCACCAGACCAACATCGGCCATCAGCTTCAGCTCCATCTCCAGCTCGAACTCATCGCCCTTTTCGCCAGGCTGTGCGAAACGGGGGGCCTGCCGGGTTGCCGTCGCGAAATGCTGGTTCCCCTGGCCACCGCGCCCACCCTTGGCAATCTGCACCTCCTGGCCATCCACGACCATATCGCACATCACCTCACCGGTAGCGGCATTGCGCACCACCGTACCACAGGGCACACCGATAATAATATCCCCGCCATCCCTGCCGGTCTTCCGCGCACCAAGCCCGTGGGCGCCACGATCGGCGATATAGGATTTGCGGTACTTGAAATCGAGCAGGGTCGCAAGTTGACGGTTGGCACGCAGGTACACATGGCCACCCCGTCCGCCATCACCACCATCAGGCCCCCCTTTCGGCACAAACTTCTCTCTTCTGAAGCTGACACATCCCCGTCCGCCGTCTCCAGCCTTCACCGAAATTTTCGCACTATCGACAAACTTCACGCTTCATCCCCCTTTGTAATAATCACTCTCGTTACCTATGTTACCCTTAACTTTCAAAACCTGCACTACCGATGCCAACCTCAAAAAAAGCCGAACAGCCACCAGCCACCACCATCGAAGAGCTCATCCAGCGCCTCGAAGAGATAACCCGGCGCATCGAAAATCCCGATACCGGCCTGGAAAACTCCATCGCCCTTTACGAAGAGGGCATCGCCGTCGCCGAGCTTTGCCGCAACCGGCTCCAGGAGACCCGAAACAAACTCGAAACAATCAACCCCGAACTGGCAAAAACCCAGAGAACCGAACCCCCCCGCACCACCGACCTCTTCGGCATGGAAAGCTGACAACAACGCCTGTTTGCAGCTTTACGTTCATCAGAAAGCGGGCACTCCCTCGCCTTCAATGACATTAATCATGGGACCTTTGGGACTCATGAGACTCATGGGACAAAAGAACTCAAGACGATTCTCCCCTCATACCTAAGAAACCAATGTGCTATTAGCGTACCATGACCTTCTTTTTTCGATTTGGATACCGATTTCGATACCGATTTGGACAATTCACGTGCCAGCACCTTTTTTTATCGGTATCCAAATCGGTATCGGATTTCAGTTGGAATCTCGATTCAATGCTATACCGACCTCAATTTCTGTCGCCGCTGACTACCTCACTCAACGTGTTTCTGGTTCACTGAGAAGAACACCGTTCTTAACTTGTTATCAATTCCTCATCCCTCCAGCATCGCCTTGAGGATGTCGTTCACCACCTTCGGATTGGCCTTGCCCTTCATTTTCTGCATACACTGGCCGACGAAAAAGCCGAAAAGCTGCGTCTTGCCGCTGCGGTACTTTTCGAGCTGCGAGGCGTTGCCCTCCAGAATCTCCCTGATGGCCTCTTCGATCGCCCCCGTATCCGAAACCTGCGCCAGCCCTTCGCGCTCCACAATCACTTCCGGAAACGCCTCGTCCTGCTGCATGATCTCAAAGACCTGCTTGGCAATGGTGTTACTGATGGCTCCCGCCGTGATGAGTTTGATGAGTCCGCCAAGCCGCTCCGGCGAAATGCCGAACTCGTGAATATCGAGATACTTCTCCTTCAGGGTACGCATCACCTCGCCCATCACCCAGTTCGACGATGCCTTGGCGTCGCCTGAAATCTTCAGGGTCAATTCGAAGTAGTCGGCCAGTTCGCGCTCAACGGTAATCACTCCTGCGTCATAAGCCGGAATACCATGTTCCGAAACAAAGCGTGCCGCACGATCCTCAGGAAACTCCGGCAGTTCTGACCTCATCCTGTGCATCATATCGTCATCCACCAGCACCGGAACCAGATCAGGATCGGGGAAGTAACGATAGTCGTGGGCAAACTCCTTGCCACGCATCGAGCGTGTTTCGAGCTTGTCGGCATCCCAGAGACGGGTCTCCTGAATGATTTTGCCGCCCGACTCGATCACCTCGATATGTCGCTTCGCTTCGTATTCGATCGCCCGCTCGACGTTCCGGAACGAGTTCATATTCTTAATTTCGGTGCGGGTGCCGTACTCGGTCTCGCCCACCAGCCTGACCGATACGTTCGCATCGCATCGCAGGCTCCCCTCCTCCATGTTCCCGTCGGAGATGCCGAGGTACTTGACGATCTGGCGCAGTTTCTGCAGATAGGCTGAGGCCTCCTTCGAAGTACGCATATCGGGATAGCTCACAATTTCAAGCAGCGGGACACCGCACCGATTCACATCGATGTAGGTATCGTCGCCAATATCGTGAATCGACTTGCCGGCATCCTCCTCGATATGAATCCTGATCAGGCGCACATCCTTACCCCCCTCATCGGTATCGATATGGAGCATCCCCTCCGAGCAGATCGGCTCCTCGTACTGCGAAATCTGGTACCCCTTCGGCAGATCGGGATAGAAGTAGTTCTTGCGCGCCAGAATGGAGTGGCGGGCGATGGTGCAGTTGGTCGCAAGACCAAGCTTCACGGCATCCTCCACCACACGGGCGTTCAGCACCGGAAGTGCACCGGGCAGCGCAAGGCAGACCGGGCAGACGTTGGTATTGGCCGACTTGCCAAACTTTGCCGAACACCCACAGAAAGCCTTGCTTTCAGTATTGAGCTGGCAGTGGACCTCGAGGCCCACGACAATTTCATAGTTCATTGAACGGGAAGTACAAAAGTGAAAAAAACCTGTATCCTGACCGGGAATGGTCATTGTCCCGGATCGAACGTGAACTTCTGCCCACCAATAGTGAGTTCGCCCATAAGCCCCCCTTTCGGCATGGCAAAAACAGCAACACCATCCGAATAATCGGTATTGGTAGCCAGACCCGACTTCACGAGAACAACGCCAATCTGGGCACTAAGCTCGTAATTACCCTTCGTGAAATTGACAAGTGCCGCCTGATCCTTAAAAAAAATGATCTCCGAAAAGGCCTGTCCACCGAGTTGTGGCCCCACATTCAACATCGTTACCGAAGAGCGGCCAACCGGCTTGCCTTGCTCATAAACGATTCCCTTACCATGTCCGCCTCCGATGATCATGAAGCCACCCTTGTAAATATCAGAGTACACCGCATAACCATAAGCCCTTGAAAAGAAACGATCAAGGGATGGATCGGCCTGTTTGAACATTTCGATCGTGTGCCCTGCATTCACCTCATCACCAGGATCCCAGCCGGCACGAGCCGTGCCAGACAACATCATCATGGCTGCAAGCGCAAGCAGCAGCGTCTTCAGCGTTTTTACCGTTTTCATAATGGCAACCTGTTTTTCGTTGGACAAAATATATCAAACCGGTAAAAAGTTGCAACGCAACACCAGCCTGTAATGTAAGAATTTCCGACCTGAAACCCCGGCCCTTTCACGCCACACCCTCCCCCCGGAAATTCATAACATTTGACGCCAGAACAAAAGCATTCTTTCACCCCCACCTTTCTCTCGTTGTCCTTGTCCTTGTCGCTATCGAAATTCGATTTCAACGAAAAACACCAATCAATAATTTTCTTGCAGGGGCGAACCTGCGTGTTCGCCCTCCCACACGCCGGAAAATCTTCGCCGGGAGTATAACCTCGGAGCGCGGTCCCGATCCCGACCGCTGTCGGGACGGGAGCGCATCTTTTCTTCATCTATGCCTCAACGAACCTCGAAAGAGCCATACATCAACCACCTTTGCGCACAAAACTTCATACATCAATGTCCGTAAACGCAACAAAGACAAGGGGTGTGCCCGAAATCCGGGCACTACAAAAAAAACAAATCCCCTCTTTCAACAAGTAGAGTTTGTTGTGAGCGTCCCCTCGTTTTTTCCTCCCTCACGCCGAAAAAAACCCGGGAGCGCGGTCCCGAAAGCTTTCGGTACCGCATCTTTTCTTCATCGAAGCATCACTGCACTTCAAAAGAACGCTTCATCGCGAGTGTTACAGTCCAACGGAAACAATCCGGGTTTCCCCCATTCTCCCCGTTGAGCCTTCGGCTCAATTGCGGACCCGACAGCCGTCGGGTCCGCGCTCCCTTTTGTTCAGATATTCAGATATCAGAGTATCAGATACTCAAAATTGGACTGGGGCAGACAACACGAAAACCGTAGAAGAGGCTGTCGAGGTTGCCCGGACTGTCGTAGCCGCGGGCCCGACAACGCAGAATCTCAGATCTGTTGTACCACGAGCCGCCGCGCAAAGAAACGGCGGATGTATTTTCTGAGTACCGACTCCCCATCCACTCCCAGACGTTACCAGCCATGTCGTACAATCCTTCCGGAGTCGCCCCGTCAGGATAACGCCCGAC
>JAAXWL010000004.1:39242-60527 GCA_013334975.1 Chlorobiaceae bacterium | reverse complement strand
TTTCCGATGCAGAACCGGTCAAAGATCGTGTTGAGCACCTCCTGGCTGACCACCTTGCCGGTGATTTCACCGACGTAGTCGAGGGCGGAGCGGAGTTCGAAGGCGATGAGTTCGGTTTCGGACTCGTGCTCGATCAGTTCGAGGGCATTTCGCAACGCATCATCGGCGTTGCGCAGGGCTTCGTAGTGGCGGAGGCTGGTAACAAGCACGCTTGCTTCGTGGAGTTTGTCGAGGTTTCTGACCAGCGCGCCCATCTGCTGCTTCAGGGTGCCGATCCCGTCTCCCTTGAGCGCGGAGATGCCAAGCACTTCAGTACTGGTACCTTCGCTGAGCTTTAAAAGCATGGCGGAGGCAGCTTCTGTGCGGTCGAGTTTGTTGGCAACGGTGATGAACTTCGCTTGGGGATGGGCCGCCTTCAGCTCGCAGATTTCGGCAATCTCGGCGTCGAGCTGCTCTGTGCCGAGATCGAGCAGGTAGAGGATCAGATCGGCTTCGGCCATCTTCATACGGCTTAGGCGGATGCCTTCGTGCTCGATCTCCTCGCCTGCCTCGCGCAGGCCGGCAGTGTCGGTGAGGCGGAACATGGTTTTGTCGTAAATGAAGCACTCCTCGATGTAGTCGCGCGTGGTGCCGGGCATGTGGCTCACGATGGCTCGCTCCATGCCAAGCAGGCTGTTGAGCAGCGTGGACTTGCCGGCATTGGGCTTGCCGGCAATCACCGTCGAAACCCCTTCACTGACGAGACGTCCGTGCTGGTAGGAGTCGATGAGCACCCTGACCTCGCGCCGGAGAGTTTCAATCTGCGTGGTCAGTTCGCTTCGACTCTGGAACTCGACATCCTCTTCACTGAAGTCGAGTTCCAGTTCGATGAGGGCGCAGGAGCGAATCAGGTGTTCGCGCAGCCCCCCGAGCTTTGCTGAAAGGTCGCCCTTCATCTGGCTCACCGCCGTGCGGTAGGCCGCTTCGGAGCGGGCGTGGATCATCTCGCCAATAGCTTCGGCCTGCAACAGGTCGATACGACCGTTAAGAAAGGCTCTGCGGGTGAACTCTCCTGGTTCAGCAAGTCGGCATCCGTTATCGAGCATGAGCCGGAGCACATGGATGACCACCACCGGGCCGCCGTGACAGGTAAATTCAACCATATCTTCGGCAGTGAAGGAGCGGGGAGAGCGGAACACAAGGGCGATCACCTCATCCACCATCTCGTCACCGTCGTAGAGCCTTCCGAAATGGGCGGTGTAGCCGGGAGCATCGGCAAGTTTCTGCCCTTCGCCATGCACCTTGCGGAACACGTTGTCGGCAATGACGAGCACTCCCGCGCCGCTGATGCGCACGATGGCAAGCGCACCGACACCGACCGGCGTGGCGATGGCTGCGATGGGATGACCGGAAAGGGGAAGATTGTGCGACATGATCGGAAAAGGATAGTGATTTAGATTGGCCTGAGGGTGAGTTCGTCGGGCAACATGCCCTCGGGCAGGGTGACCAGCGAAATGATCAGCGAGGCCACATCATCCGGCTGCATGTACTTTTTCGGCTCGATACCGGCATGGTCGAAAAACTCCGTTCTGACAGAGCCGGGATTGACGCAGGTTACGCGGATGCCGAATTCGCGCAACTCTTCCATGAGCGATTCGGAGAAGCCGTTGACGGCAAACTTGGAGGCGCAATAGGCGGTTCCACCCTTGATCCCCCGCTTGCCGGCAACCGAGCCCATGTTCACGATCATGCCGCTCCCGGCGGCCTTCATCCCCGGCACCACATGACGGGTGCAGAGAAACATGGCCGTGAGATTGGTGTCGATGAGACGCCGCCACTCGGCTGGTTCGATCGATTCGACATCACGAAAGAATCCGAATCCGGCGTTGTTGATAAGCAGATCGACCCGATCGAACTGTGCGAGTATGGCGTCGAACGCCTGATCGATCGCAATGTCGCTGGTCACATCGGCCTGAATCCAGCGGAAATGCTCATGAACGAGCGGCGTTTCCCTGCGGCTGAGACCGAACACCACAGCTCCCGCATCGAGCAGGGAGCGGCACACGGCAAGGCCGATTCCAGAACTCGTTCCGGTCACGACAGCGGTTTTTCCTGCAAGATTCATGGGAGAGTGATTACCTGATGACTGAAGATATTGGGCTGACGCTCCTGTTTTTTTTGCAATCTCAAACATCAAACCTGTCTCAAATGCAAGTAAAGCAAGAAAACAGAAGATGCCGGGCTGGAGCACGGCGCTCCCACGGGTAAAGAAATATCTTTTTGGGCAACACCTGCTGAATATTCAGATTGTCAGCGTTCCTGTACTCAATAGTAAGGATTCTCGGGGCGAAATGGTAACTTTGGAACATCGCAATAACCATTTGAATGATGAAGCAGGAAGAAAACCGATCGATCGAGGTGCTCAGGAAGTCTGTCGTCAACCATAACGCAGTCACGCCTGCCGACCACTTCGAGCGGGTGGTGAATCTGGTAAGGGTGCTGCGCTCGGAGTGCCCGTGGGACAGGAAACAGACCCCGGAATCACTGGCGCACCTCTTGCTTGAAGAGAGCTACGAACTGGTTCATGCCATCGACACCGGAGATGACCCCGAGCTGAAAAAGGAGCTGGGAGACCTCTTCATGCACCTCTGCTTTCAGGTGCTGCTGGCCGATGAGGCAGGCAAGTTCACCTTTGTCGAGGTGTTCGAGGCGATCTGCGAGAAGCTCATCAGTCGCCACCCGCATGTCTTCGCCGATACCATTGCAGAAACCGAGCAGGATGTGCTTGGCAACTGGGAGAAGCTCAAGATGAAGGAAGGGCGCAAGAGCCTGCTCGACGGGGTGCCGAACGCAATGTCTGAACTGCTCAGGGCTTACCGGGTGCAGAAAAAGGTGGCTGGGGTTGGTTTCGACTGGCCAGTCGACGAGGGGGTGCTCGACAAGCTTGTCGAGGAGATCGCCGAGCTGCGGAACGCAAAAAGCAAGGAGGAGCGAGAAGAGGAGTTCGGCGACCTGCTCTTCACCATCGTCAACTACAGCCGCTTCATCGACACAAACCCAGAGGACGCGCTGCGCAAGGCAACCAACAAGTTCATGGGGCGCTTCAGAAAGGTTGAGACGTCGGTGCTGGCCTCGGGCCGCCCCTGGCAGGAGTTTTCGCTGGAGGATCTCGACTCGTTCTGGAACGATGCAAAAAAGGAAAGCTGACCGCTCATCGCTGACCACTGACGCGAAGTTCGAGGGCGAGATAGAGTGCGTCAAGAGCCTGTGTCGTTTTGCCTGACTGGCGACCACAGTTACAACGTCAGTGCCTTCTGAAGCTCATGGAATCTCTATTCTCTCAATCATCCTTGCAATTATGGAATGTAACTCCCTGATTTGCAAGGATAAAGCCACAATATCGCGACGAATTCTGCAAATACCGAACTCACACGATCCCGGCGATAAACTGCCCGGCTGCTGCGAAATAGTCATCACTCGGGGCGTGACCACCTTGAAAGATACTCTGCGATGGTTCGATACATGCATCTCTCAATCGGCGGAGATCGTTCTCGAAGTGCTTTTTCGGATAGAAGTGGTCATAATCACCCCGACCAAGATGTACCACCCGCATCCGTTCCAGATCGTTGAACTCCGGCGGAATCTCACCGCCAAGCAGCATCACGCCCGCCACTGCGTGACTACCGAGAAGGGCCGCCCGGCAGGCCATACCAGCCCCTTGCGAAAAGCCATGCACAACCAGCCTCCCGTCGACCGGCAAGGTTGCCATGACCTGCTCGATGACCGAATCGACATAACGCACATTTTCGGCAATGCGCAACTCCCTGTCGCACCGCGTCATCCAGCTCGCACCCGGTTCGCCTTTCACGTTGATGAAGGGGTGAAGCGCCTCGATCGAGAGACGTATCCACCCTGAAGAAGTGGGGATGCTCCCAAGCAAGGCAAGCGAATCTTCAGCTTTCTGGCCGTAGCCGTGAAAACCGGCGAGAAGCGGGAAGGGCCCGTCACCATCCGGCACCTCAACGAGATAACGCCCGCTGACCGTGATTTCGAGATGTTGTTCCTGCATGGATATGGTATGAAGTCACAAGATAGCTGAGGGATCTTATCCAAATCGATTTCGAGGGGAAAAAAGATTCGACATCATTGCGTTGACGATAACGCCCTGCCCTGCCTCTCCGTTCTGGTCGGAAAGGCAGGATGACGAATGGGGAAATCACGCCCTGAGGAGGCGCAGGATTCCGTTCAGCGGAATCGACACCCAATCAGGACGGTTGTTCAGTTCGTAATTGAGTTCGTAGATCGCCTTGTTCATCAGGTAGCTGCGCAGGAGCAGTTCACGCTGACGACTCTCTTTCGGAATCAGCTCCTTACCTTCGGTGTGCCTGGTGTAGACATCGATGAAGTGCTGGCCGACATGGTAGCTCCAGAGCTCAGCCCAGGGTTCGAGCACCTTTCGATCTTCCTGGCGGATCGACTGGGTCTGCATCAGCACATTGAAGGCAGCATAGTCAAACGAACGCAACATACCGGCAAGGTCGCGGTAGACCGAGCGCTTGATCTTGCGTTCCGAAAGCGAGCGGGCCGGCTCACCCTCAAAATCGAGAATCACGAAGTCATTGCCCGTATAGAGCACCTGACCGAGATGATAATCTCCATGTATCCTGATTTTAACCGTATCGATCTTCTCCTGCCGGATTGGCTCGAACTTTTCGATGATCTCTTTTTCCCGGTCAAGCAACTCTTCGACAAGCGGGCGAACCTCCTGCGGTACGGTATTGATGGCGTCACGCAAAAAGATCACGCTGCGCTTGACCTGATCGGTCATCGCCTGATAGATGGAGCGCTGATAGAGCGTCGTGAAGGGCTCGGGAGCAAACCCTGCGTCGGTATCGACAGAGGCGAGGGCCCGGTGCATGCCTGCCGTACGTTCGGCAAGCTTGTCAACCATTTGCAGATAGAACACTCCCACCAGCGAGCGCATGATCTCTGGCAGTTCATGAGACATCGATGAGAACGAAGGCAACACCGGAGGCTGGATACCTTGCGAACAGCGCGAGAGTACATCTTCGTAGTAACGGAGCACCTGGTCAACGCTCAGTTGCCAGCCGTCCCCCTCGTTCGGAATGAAGTTCTGCAAAATGCCGAGGGAGTAACGTTCACGATAACTCTTTGCATAGTCGAACGAGCCAAGATAGACCGGAATGTTCCGGTAAGGTGTCTGCTCGGTCAGCACTCGCGATATTTCGATCTCCGGCGTAATGCCACTGTCGATCTTGCGATAGAGCTTCAGGCAAAGCTGTTCCCCGTACCTGATGGAGGTGTTGCTCTGCTCAAGACCCATCAGATGCGATGCCATTTTTCGGCCCGCTTCATGCACCGGATAGCTGGTTTCGAGCAGCCGGCCGGTCTCGGCGGTAATCTTTCCGGCGGATCCGCCCCATTTCTCCTTGTGAAGAATAAGGTCGAGTAGGCGGGTGCGGAAGGATTCATCGATTGACGCATCGACAAGGTAGCCCTCCGTATCTCCAAGTGCGATCCGGGCAATGGCATGATGCAGGAACGCTTCATTTTCCAGATCGCCATTTTGCAGCGGTATGAAGGTCAACGGAAGCTGATATCGCTCGTTCTCGCCACTCGGATAGTACACCTCGGTGATTGCAAACGCTGTGTTCTCCAGGCCAGCCACCGGTACCGTGTCAAGCACCCGCACCCTGATGATGTTCCTTGCCTTGCCTCCGAACCAGCGGACGCTCTTGTAATAAGGCGGCAACAGAGCGGTTTCAAGCGTGTCGAGGCTGCGACCGACAAACAGCTCCTTCCAGCTTCTGGCGTTAACGGTAACCTCATCGATCATGTCGCTGCGGCTGGCCGCCGGCTCCTGGCGGATCAGCCGCAGCCAGAAGTAGCCATACGGAGCGAGTGCAACCATATAAGGGCTCTTCTGCACTTTCGGGAACCGATTCATGCTGAACAGCTCTTCGGGCACACATCCTTCGTACCCGGAAAGATCGACATTGACCGCCTGCGCGTTGCGCGACAGGTTAATGACCGTCAGAATGGTTTCATCCTCATAAGAGCGGATGAACATGAGCACCTTGTGATTGCTGGCCTTCAGAAACTCGATGGTGCCGCGGTTGAATGCCTTGAAGCGGCGGGCGGTGGCGATGGTGTGACGCATCCACCAGAGCAGTGAGTTCGGGTTGGACTCCTGCACCTCGACGTTGATCGCCTCGTAATGATATTCGGGATCGATGATCACCGGCAACAGCAGCTTCTGCGGATTGGCCCTCGAAAAACCGGCGTTGCGGTCGGTGTTCCACTGCATCGGGGTACGCACACCATCGCGGTCGCCAAGATAGAAGTTGTCACCCATACCGATCTCGTCACCGTAATAGAGCACCGGGGTACCGGGCAGGGAGAGCAGCATGATGTTCATCAGCTCGATACGGCGGCGGTCGTTGGACATGAGCGGAGCCAGACGGCGGCGGATGCCGAGGTTAATACGCGCCCTCTGGTCGTGAGCATAGATGCGGCGCATGTAGTCGCGCTCCTCATCGGTCACCATTTCAAGGGTCAGTTCGTCATGGTTGCGCAGGAAGGAGGCCCACTGGCACTCTTCGGGAATCTCCGGCGTCTGGGCAAGGATATCGATGATGGGAAAACGGTCTTCGGTAGCCAGTGCCATATACATGCGCGGCATGAGCGGGAAATGGAAGTTCATGTGACAGAGATCCCCGCTGCCTAGATAGGCGGCGGAGTCCTCGGGCCACTGGTTCGCTTCAGCCAGCAGCATCCGGTTGGGATAGTGCTCGTCAACGTAGGTACGGAGCTTCCTCAGGAACTCGAAGGTCTGCGGCAGGTTTTCACAGTTGCTGCCTTCGGCTTCGTAGAGGTAGGGCACGGCATCGAGCCGGAGACCATCCACACCCATGCCAAGCCAGAAGTCGAGCACATCAAACAGCGCCTGGTGCACGGCTGGGTTCTCGAAGTTCAGATCGGGCTGGTGATGGAAGAAACGGTGCCAGTAATATTGACCGGCAACAGGATCCCATGTCCAGTTCGATGCCTCGAAATCCTGGAAAATGATCCGGGTCTCGCCATACTTCGTCGGATCGTCGCTCCAGACGTAATAATCACGCTCGGGCGAATCTTTGGGAGCCTTACGCGCCTTTTTAAACCACTCGTGCTGGTCGGAGGTGTGGTTCACCACCAGTTCGGTGATCACCTTGATGCCGCGACGGTGCGCCTCTTCAAGGAAGTCACGGAAATCGTCAATCGTGCCATAATCTGGGTTGACCGAGGTGTAGTCGGCAATATCGTACCCGTCGTCACGCAAAGGCGATGGATAAAACGGCAAAATCCAGATGGCTGTCACCCCGAGGCTTTCGAGGTATCCGAGGCGGCTCTTCAGGCCGCGAAAATCACCGATTCCATCGTTGTTGCTGTCAGAGAAAGTTTTGACATGCAGTTCGTAGATAATGGCATCTTTGTACCAGAGAGGCTCCGGCAGGTAGCTGTTCACAGCTTTGACTTCAGACATTGGTGCTTGAAAAAAGGGTTGTCAGGTTATGATGGCAGATTGATCCTGAAAATATGTGCCGGCATCAGGTTGGGATTCAGTTCAATGTAGTTCCACTCTCCGTTCCACTCGTAATTCCGCCCGGAAAGCAGGTCTTCAACCTCGAAACGCTCGGTATGAGGAAGCCCGAACCGTTCCAGCGGAAAGCGCAACCAGCCACCGCGAACATTCATGTCGTCGAGGCTCACCACCGTGAGGATGATATTCTTTCGATCTGGAGAGCACTTCACGTAACCGATGATCTGATCGTGCTCCTGCCCTTGCGAAACGTCGATGCGCACGAAAATGATATCGTTGGTCTGCTGAAGGGCCGGATTGTTCCTGCGTATCCGGTTGACCATCGCAATCTCCGAGCGGATGTTGCCCGGCCGGTCGAGATCCCACTGTTTGATTTCGTACTTCTCCGAGTCGATGTACTCCTCCTTGCCAGGATACGGTACATGATCGCACAACTCATAGGCTGGCCCGTACATGCCGTAGTTCGAGGAGAGGGTCGCGGCCAGGATGAAGCGGATGATGAATTTCGCCCGACTGCCGCTTTGCAGCTCCTCATGCAGAATATCGGGAGTATTCGGCCAGAAGTTCGGGCGCATGTACTCCTTCATCTCCGTTGTGGTCAGTTCGGTGAGGTACTCCTGAAGATCATGCTTCGTGTTGCGCCACGTGAAGTAGGTATACGAATGGGTGTAGCCACCTTTAGCAAGGCGCGCCATCAGTTTCGGCCTGGTGAACGCCTCGGCGAGAAACATCGTCTCGGGATGCTGCTGGCGGATCGAACCCAACGCCCACTCCCAGAAAGCAAACCCTTTGGTATGCGGATTGTCAACGCGAAAGATTTTTACCCCTTTGCCGACCCAGAAAAGAAACACATCCCTGAGAGCAACCCAAAGGTTCTGCCAGTCTGCCGACTCGAAATCGATCGGAAGAATATCCTCGTACCGTTTGGGAGGATTCTCGGCAAACTGCACCGTGCCATCCGGACGCCAGCGGAACCACTGCGGATGCTCCTGCACCCAGGGGTGGTCGGGCGAGCACTGGAAGGCGATATCGAGTGCCACCGAAATGCCATGCTTTTCGGCCTCATGCACAAAAGCCTCAAAATCCTCCATCGTGCCAAGTTCGGGATGAACAGCCGTATGGCCGCCATCAGGACTGCCAATCGCCCAACAGCTTCCCGGATCATCCGGAGCAGCTTCGAGGGCGTTGTTGCGCCCCTTGCGCTTGGTAAGACCAATCGGGTGAATCGGAGGGAGGTACAACACATCAAAACCCATCAGGGCGATCCGGGGCAACAGCTTCATGCAATCGCGGAAGGTACCGTGTTGTCCCGGCTCCTCCGACCATGAACGGGGAAAGAGTTCGTACCAAGAGCTGAAACCCGCCTTTTTCTGGTCTGCCTGAAGCAGCAGCACCTTTTCATACCGTGTCGCCATCGACCGTTCCGGAGAGCGCAGCATGGCCGCCAGCAACCCCTCACTCAGGGCTGCCTCAACGGCTGCTTCATGCCCACCAACCGACAAGAGACCGATATAGTGATGCAGGATGCCGGAATCATCGTCCGTAGCCCTGGCGGCGCCAAGCTCGACGATGGTAGCGCCAATGCGGAGGTCGAGCCCCACATCCTGACCGGCATCGAGTTTCTTCTGCAACCCTTTACGCCAGGTCACAAAATGGTCGATCCATGCCTGAGCCGTATATTCGTACATCCCCGGCACACCAACCTGAAAGGTCGCCGTCCATCGGTCGTTAACCAGTGCCGTCATGGGCGCCGATGCCCACGTCGTCTCCCCTGTTCTGCGCCAGAGCAGCTCGGCAACGATCGTATCGGCGCCGTCGGTAAAAATATCGGCTTCGACAGCCATCCGGTCACCCTCTACGCGCTTGGCAGGAAAACGCCCACCATCGATTTCCGGAAAAACACGATCGATCACGACCCTTCGGCGTCCATCGAACGGGCGCTCTGGCCGGATCGGGACAGGCAGGACAAACTCAGGTTTCATAAGCTGTAAATAAGTGAAACTTCAGGCCGAAACTCCGGGACAATCCACCCGGAACAAGAACAACAGGATCAGGTAAAAAACCGGAAACCTGCGTTTTTCAACCGAAAAATAGGAAATCTACCACTCTTTCCGGCGGAGGCAATAATCTTAATTTACGACGACGTAAACATCAATGCCCCATACATTTGTTTTCAACCGAAAAAATGATTCATTTTGTGAGCAAAGCTTCAACAATCATCTGACTATTACCACCATGTTCGACCCTGAAAAAGATCGCCTGCACGCCATCAACCACCGCCTGGATCAGTTACGGGGGTATCTTTGACATCGATGAGCGAAAGGAAAAAATAAGCGACCTGGAGAAAATCTCGGCAGCACCCGACTTCTGGAACGACCAGAAATCGGCCAACCTCCTGCTCAAGGAGCTGAAAGATCACAAATCCTGGACCGAAGAGTACGACCGACTCGGCACCGAGGCCCGCAACGCCAGCGAGGAGATCGAGATCGCCATCGAACTCGAAGATGAATCGCTCGTCACCGACCTCGACGCCACACTCGACCGGCTCGAAGTGGAAATTGCTGCCGTAGAGTTCCGCAACATGCTCTCCGGCAAGGACGACGCCGGTAACGCAATGATCATCATCCACGCGGGCGCGGGCGGCACCGAGGCGCAGGACTGGGCCGAAATGCTCTACCGCATGTACATGCGCTGGGCTGAACGCAAAGGGTTCAAGGTCTATACCGACGACTATCAGGAGGGTGACGGAGCTGGCATCAAAACCGCCACGCTCGAAATCCAGGGCCCCTACGCCTACGGCTACCTCAAGGCTGAAAACGGTGTGCACCGCCTCGTCAGGGTCTCGCCCTACGACTCGAACGCCCGCCGCCACACCTCGTTCGCCAGCGTATTCACCTATCCCGAAGCGCCGCCCGACGTCGAGATCGAAGTGCGAAAGGAAGACCTCGAACTCTCCACCTTCCGCAGCGGCGGCAAAGGCGGCCAGAACGTCAACAAGGTTGAAACCGCTGTGCGCATCAAGCACATCCCGTCAGGAATCGTGGTGGGCTGCCAGGAGGAGCGCTCGCAGTTCCAGAATCGGGAACGCGCCATGAAGATGCTCATGGCCCAGCTCTACCAGCGCAAGCGCGAAGAGGAGGAGGCGCAGAAGCGGGAGATCGAAGGCAAGAAAAAGAAGATCGAATGGGGCAGCCAGATTCGCAGTTACGTGCTCGACGACCGGCGCATCAAGGATCACCGCACCAACTACGAACGATTTGACGTAGAAAACGTCCTCGACGGCGACCTCGACGAATACATCAAGCGATACCTCTCAGAATTCGGCGAATGATTAACAGGTAGGTATTGGGAAAAGTTGGCAGAGCGTGGAATCCGATACCGATTTCGATACCGATTTGGATTTGGATTTAGCCACGTATCTGATCGTATAACGATGGGTTGAATCAGAGGAGCACCAAACTGTTGTGCAAAGACACCACTCTCAAATTCGGGATCATCACCGACATCCATTACAACCCCGAAAGCGAGACCGGTAACCAGACGGAAGCCGGTCTCGAACGGTGTATCGAATCCTGGAAACGCGAAGGCGCGGAGTTCGTCATCCAGCTCGGCGACCTCATCAGCCGCGAAGGCCCCGAAGCCGAGGCCGACCTCATTGTCGTGCGCGACATGCTCGCCCGATTCCCCGGCAAAGTGTACCACGTCGCAGGCAACCACTGCCTCGCCGTCCCGCCCAAGCGATACAAAGAACTCATGGGCCTCGACAGCCTCTACTATACCTTCACCGCCCACGGCACCCGCTTCATCATCCTCGACGGCATGGATGTGTCAGTCATTAACGAACCCCAGACCGAAGCCGACCACCACCTGCTCGAATACTACCGCGACACGATAAAGGCCCCCTTCTACTGCGGAGCCATCGGCACCCAGCAACTCGAATGGCTCGTCAACGAACTCGACCTCGCCCTGAGCAATGAAGTGCCAGTCATAATCCTCAGCCATCTCCCCCTCCTCAAAGAGACCAGCGACCCGATTCACGGCCTCCTCTGGAACCACAAGGAGGTCTCCGCGATATTGTTGCGCTATTCGAATCTACGTGCCGTTCTCAGCGGGCACTACCATTCGGCTGCCAGAGCCGTTCGGGGCGGGATTCAGTTTTTTGCGGTATCTGCGTTCACCGGAAACGGTGAACAGTCATATGCCCGTTGCCACACAATTGAAATCACCGCTTCCGGCATTCAGATCATTTCGACTGACGGCACTCCCACCATGAACATTTTGGCGCGATAAGCCTTCTGCGGGATATTCGTCCCTTCAACGATTGGTTGTCCGTTTTTTTCCGCCCTCCCTGGAAGCATTCGCGATCATCCTGGCCATCCGCGCTTCGAATTCGGCAAAGCGTTTGTCGAGGTTGACAAGCTGTTGCGATTTTTCGCTCTCTTTCAGGAATGAGTAGCGGATGCTGTTTCCCGCTATTTCACGAAGACTATCATAGGTGATTCCGTAACGCTGAACCATGTGCAGGTAATCGTCAGTCAGGTTGTTCCTTGAAACCCCTTCATCGTCAGAGGTGAGTACAACCGGCACTCCCTGATCGAGGTAGAGCCTGAAAGGATGCTGGCCATCTTTGACTCCAAGGATGAACTCGTTGCTGGTGAGATTGATCTCGACCGGAATTTTCTTTTCGCGCATGTATGCAAGGAGTTCCGGAGCATTAACTTCATAACCGATATCGACACCGTGCCCGATTCTGTCTGCAAGAGCCACCATGACAGCCTCGTTGATGTGAAACGTGAGGTCTTCAGGCCGCACCATACCGATGGTGAGTTCTCCTGCATGCATGGCGGTTTTCACTCCTGGAAACAGCTCCTTCATGTACCTGAACATCTGCATGTGCAGGCTGTAATCGCTCATGGCGACCGGCGAATTCTCTGCGTTGACGATATTCACCCCCACAACGAGATCGCTCGTATCAGCCTCGCAGAATGCGGTGTAGAGCGCGGAAAATACCTCTGCCGGTGAATCGTTTCGCGAAACGTAGCTCTGGAAACGCAGGGTGAAGCTCTCATCATTGACGGCATCGGCGCACGTTTTCACCTGCTTCAGGTAGCCGGGAACAGCTTTTTGATAGAGAGCGTCTGCCCTGACGACCGAGACAAAATCCTGAAATGTTCTGTGGAGTTCCGGGATGTTCTTGTCAGCGATACTTTTGCGGCACAGGTCATCAAACCGGGCGTCTTTTCTTTTGTAGCCCGGTGAAATAAACATCTGCTCGATATACTGTACATTTTCGAGCTTTGCCCGGTTCTTCAGGATCTTCAACCCCTCGGTGTAGAGTGCGCCATCGTATTTGAGGATGGTGGAGAAGTTGGCAAAGGTACCGAAGAACTGCACATCGGGGGCATTCTGGTCGTGGTAATGGTTACTGAAATCCTTGTCTGACCACACCATAGAGAAGTCGCTGAGCATTTTGTTGTCGCTTCTCAGCTTGTCTACCGACAGGGTGTCCGGCAGCTTCGCTGTATCCCTGGGAGTGATGACCGAGAAGTCTTTTTTGCTGATCCAGCTGTTCTCCTTTTTGATGAAGTCAAGATAGGTTTCCGCGTAGGTTGTCCCCGTGAAATGCTGGTGCAGGTCGCCGCCCTTGGGCATCAGATTCAGAAACATCCGCAATTCAGCACCATGCGCTCCTGAATCAGCAACAAGCCGGTTGAAGTACGTTCTGACCTTTTCTCTCGCCGTATCGCTCTTCTGCGCGGAGTAAAGATTCGGCGAGCACGTAAACAGTACCAGAGCGCACAAGAGAGAACCCGTTTTTCTGATCATAATTTCGAGTGTTGATGGTTAGAAAAACAGGTCATGGTGACTGACAAAAGGAACTATTCAATGATATCAAGTTAACTCCATGATCAGGCAAAACCAATGGTTAACGGGGGACTCATATCAGTCCCGTCTGTTTTTTCAATGCACAAGAACCCCCCGCCTCTGGACTTTATAACACGCCAGATTTCTGAGTTCTCCAATCAGCAACCAGTTTCCCGCATCGTGTCGAGTTCAAGGAAAAACAGGGTAGCTATCGTGAATGGATAGGCGAGAAAGAGATCGAGGATTGCGTTGAAGCCGATGGCAACCGCAGGAATTCTCGGAAAGAGGAGCAGCATGGGAAGCATCCCGGCGGTAAATACTGCCGGAAAGAGAAAAAAGACGAACAGGCTCCAGAAGACCTGCCTGAATCGTCCCTTGAAGAGTGACCGCGAGTAGTTGATGGCCGCCATTCCGGAGCGGTTACGGAGCGAGACGGCAAGGAAGTAGAAGATAAAGAGTGCGTAATAGAGTGCTTCACCCAACCGGGGAACGAGCATAAGCAGGAGCAACCCGATGGCAAAGAGTGCAAGGAGAGGCCCGAGGGAGAGCGCCGCTCCCATGCGGGATAGGGCGTGACGGAGCGCTGCCCGCCAGTTGACGGCCATAGCGATTGCCGAAGTGTCGGTGATTCTGGCTACCGCCATGGCAATCAGTCCGTTGAAGACGAGGATTTTGCCAGCAGAGAGCAGCCTGGTAATCCACGCATCCCAGGGGCCTTGCCCGGTTATGAAATATGATGGAATAATCGACAATGCAATGTTTACCGGAACCGATACCAGTAGCACGACTATCGCAAGAGCCGGAAAGTTGACCCGGTAAAGCTGCCAGCCTTGCGATATGAGCCGACTGAGATCGAACGGATCGTGATTATTGGCTTCGTCCATAGGGCTATGATTGTCGGAATACAGTGTTTGTCTCTCTTTTGCAGCACCTCTGACCAAACATTCGATTCCTGTTCTTTGAAAAATTCTGACCGGTGTAAGGCTCTTGAACGTAGCGTCGTGTCAAGTTTATACTGACGTATTTTTCAGAACCATTGATATATCCAAATCGAAATCGGTATCGGGATCGATTATTTATGTAAAAACAGAAAACCGGCCTCTACCTATATCTGCTTAATAAGCAGATAGTTATCACATTAAACCATAATGCTCGGTGAGTTTTTCTTTCGTCTTTTCAAGTGGAACCCGATACATTTCCGTTCAATGTGCCCGTTCGAGCATTTCGGCAATCCTGCCTGCGGCAATTCCGTCCCACCTCTCGGGAATGAGGGTCTTGCCCGTCTTTTTCCTGGCCAGAATAACCGATGCTTTTTCGAGTATCTCCTGCTCATCACATCCAACCAGCACATTGGTACCAACCTCGACAGTCGATGGCCGCGAGGTGTTGTGACGCATGGTGAGGCAGGGCACGTTCAATACGGTCAGTTGGGCTTCGAACTCATCGGAATCGGTCAGGACAAACGCAGACTCTTTGAGAAGACGCAACAGCTCGATGTAACCGGGCATGGCGATAAGCCTGAGTCCGGAAGTCTCACCGAAGGCCTCGCCCAGGCTCTCTTTTGATGCATCGCCTCCCGGAAGAAGTACCGTCGTGGACGCAGCAAGCGATTCGAGCGACTTGAAGAGACTCTCCCTGTTGCTGGCGATGGAAGGCTTGAACGGCAAAGAGAGCAACACCGTTACGAATTTTTTCGGTTTCAGTGCAAGCGTTTCAAGCACACGGGAGTTGTTAGCCGCGCCGATGAGCGTCATGAGGCTGTCGATGGCCGTATTGCCGGCAAAAAGGATTCTTTCGTCGGCGACCCCTTCGTTCATGAGATTGTACACCCCACTGTGCTCGCTGACAAAATGGAGAGCTGACATCGAATCAATAACAAGGCGATTGATTTCTGCGGGTTCGGTACGGTCGTAGCTCCGCAAGCCCGCATCGAGGCTGACCACCGGGATACCCTTCGTTGAGGCAACCAGGCCCGCAGCAATTGCCGCGCTGTCATGGCCGCCAGGCACGACAAACGATGGTTCAAGTGCATTGAACATCTTCTCGAAAGCAAGCATGAGCGCAGCGGTCTCTTCGACTGGCGTCCCCTGTTCGATCTCGATAAGACGCAGTTCATCGGCCAAATCAAATGCTGCGACAAGAGCGTCATGGTCGGCACGCTGACCCGGCTTCAGCACCCGAACAAGCACCGGTTCATAAATGCCATTTTTCCTGAAAACACTGACTAACGGAGCTGCATGAAGAAACGCCGGACGTTCCCCGGCGATCAAGACTATTTTTTTCACTGCGGAAAGCTTTATTACATTGAAACCAAACCATAACCACCATACAGCGTGCCACGAACATCATGATGAAAACAAGACGATCATTGGCGATGACCGCATGGTGCATGATACTCTCTGTCTCCCTCTGGATGGCACTCCAGAGAGATAATACAGCCTCCGCTGATAAAAAGAAAACAATACTCGAACATGCCGATCTGATCGAAGGCGGTGACAAGCCGGGGCCTTCAGGCGACACAATCTCCTACCGCTCGGTGGTTGGCAATGTTCGCTTCCTGCATGACCGGACAATCCTGCAATGCGACCGTGGAACCGACTGGCCCGACCTTGAACGCATCGACCTCGAAGGTCATATCATTATCAAAAAAGGCTCAGTTGAAACCAGAGGCGACCGGGGCGTTTACCATACCGATAGTGAGGTCGGCATCCTCACCGGCAATGTCCGTGGACGGGTAATCGATGACAGCCTGACGGTCAAATCGGCACGAGGGTTGATCGACCAGAAAAAGAACGAACTGTGGCTCTACGATGATGCCGTCGCCTGGCAACGTGGCCGACAACTCAGCGGCGACACGATCCGGGTTCATCTCCGCGAGATTGCTGGCAAAAAAAAAGTGGATGTCATCGAGGTTCGCGGTCATGCCTTCCTTGCCATCCGCGACACGCTCACCGCTTCGCCCGCACTCTATAATCAGCTCTCGGGCAGAACCCTGACGGCAACTATGGACAACCGCTCCCGTTTGCAGAGGGTTACGGCGACACCAAAAGCCAAAAGCCTGTACCACCTCTACGATGAAGAACAGCAGCCTTCGGGGGTGAACTTCACCTCCGGCGAAAAGATCAGAATGTTCTTCGTTGAAGGCAAGCTTGAGCGGATCCTCGTTACCGGTGGTTCACTCGGCAAGGAGTACCCGAACCGGATGAGAAACACCAGAGAGATCGATCTGCCCGAATTCAGGCTCAGGGAGAAGGAAAAGCCGGTTTTCGACCGGTAGGCTTTTGGACAGCATAAAAAAAGCCCTCCCTTTGGCAGAGAAGGCTTTTTCGTTACCGCGTTCTATGCGTTCATCGGGTCACTTCGCGTATGGGCAGGTGCCGCTGGAACACCCTCCACCAGCTTCAGGGCTTTTGGCTGGCGCTTTGCTGCCACAATAGTCCGTGCTGTGGAAGCCGGAACCCTTGAGCACGAAACCGCCTTCGCCACTGATAACACGCTCGTACGATTCAGCACCGCATTTGGTACAGGTCGTCAGGGTGTTGTCGGTCATGCGCTGAAAGATCTCTTCTTCGAATCCACAGCTGTTGCAGCGGTAATGATAGGTAGGCATACTCTTTTCCTCCGTTGTGAATCTATTTCAGGGTATGTTATTCTGATATCTTCGGGCCAAAAGGCCCTGCAATGTTTGACGCCATATATAACTATATTTAATTTCAAAAAAAAGTTTCGCCGTTGATCGTAAAAACCCGCGCGGTGGTACTCCGCGACTTCAAGTACAGAGACAGTTCCAAAATCTGCCTCCTCCTCACCAGGGAGTATGGCCAGGTTTCGGTAATCCTGAAAGGTGGTCGAAACCCGAAAAACCGGAGCGGTTCGATCTTCTCGCCGGGAAACGTCATCGATGTGGTGCTCTACAAAAAAGCGACCCGCGACATCCAGCTTGCCAGCGAAGCAAGCCTGGTCGTCAGTCCCCTGTCGGAATCACCCGACCTTGAACGCTTCAGCGTGCTCTACCAGGTGATCGATCTTGCCCGCCATGCATCCACGCACGAAGAGAAGAACATTCCGCTTTTCACCCTGCTCTCGACGACCATCGATCGCCTCTGCTGCTCCCGCCAGAACTATCAGCCGATCCTTGCCTGGTTCCTCCTGAGGCTGGTCGGTGTCCTCGGCTTCAACCTCTCACTCGATCGCTGCATCTTCAGCAAAACCGATCTCTCGACAGAAATCTGTGAGAGGAGCCTTCCCGAACTGCTTTTCGTGCACGATTCCGGCGCATTCGCCCTGCCGGGCAGCGCGATCGTTAACGGCATCTCCATTCAAGCCGTACCGGTCTCATGCTACCTCTTCATTCGGGCACTCTCCACCACAGGGAACGCCTCGTGTCCCGAAGCACCTCCGGAAACGGTTTCAGCCGTCTGCTCTCTGTTGCAGGCTTACTGCGCCCGCCACCTCGACCGGATGCCACACCGCAAACACCTTGAGATCGTCACACAACTCATCTCTTCATGAACCGGTTCAGTACGGCAGAGCGGCTTTCAATCTTCGGTACTATTTTCTATCTTGACCAGATATTTTTCAAACCATCACTCCTTGACCAATTCAAACCGATCGATTCGACATGCCTGTACTCACCCGTTCTGCCGAACTTTTTGAAAAAGCCAAAAAGTTCATCCCCGGTGGCGTCAACTCCCCGGTTCGCGCTTTCAAGTCCGTCGGCGGCACCCCGATTTATATGGCCAAAGGCCAGGGGGCTTACATGACCGACGTTGACGGAAACACCTACCTGGACTATGTCGGATCATGGGGGCCTTTCATTCTCGGCAGTATGCACCCCCGCCTGACCGCCGCTATCGAATATACCCTGCGTAACATCGGCACCAGCTTCGGCACCCCCATTGAACTCGAGATCGAGATCGCCGAACTGCTCTGCAAGGTTGTTCCGTCACTCGAAATGGTTCGCATGGTCAACAGCGGCACCGAAGCCACCATGTCCGCCGTGCGTCTGGCACGAGGCTACACCGGCAAGGATAAAATCATCAAGTTCGAAGGGTGTTACCACGGCCACGGCGACAGCTTCCTCATCAAGGCCGGTTCCGGCGTGCTCACCCTCGGCGCTCCCGACAGCCCCGGCGTCACCAAAGGCACCGCCAACGACACGCTGAACGCCACCTACAACGATATCGAGTCGGTCAAAGAGCTCGTCAACGAGAACAAGGGCGAAATCGCCGCGATCATCATCGAACCAGTCGCAGGCAACACCGGCGTCATCCCGGCCAAGAAGGAGTTCCTCCAGGCCCTGCGCGATCTTTGCGACGCGGAAGGCATCGTGCTGATCTTCGACGAGGTGATGTGCGGCTTCCGCGTAGCCCTCGGCGGCGCACAGGAGCTCTACGGCGTCACCCCCGACCTCACCACGATGGGCAAAATCATCGGCGGCGGTCTGCCGGTCGGCGCATTCGGTGGCAAGCGCGAGATCATGCAGAACATCGCTCCGCTCGGCGCAGTTTACCAGGCAGGCACCCTGTCGGGCAACCCGCTCGCCCTGACCGCTGGTCTCGAAACCCTGAAGATTCTCATCGAGGAGAATCCCTATCCGGAACTCGAAAGAAAAGCCGCATTCCTCGAAGCGGGTTTCAAGGCCAATATGGACAAGCTCGGCCTGAACTACGTGCAGAACCGCGTCGGCTCCATGGCCTGCCTCTTCTTCACCGAAACCCCGGTTGTCGATTACAAGAGCGCCATCACCGCCGACTCGAAGAAGTACGGCAAGTACTTCCACTCCATGCTCGACCAGGGCATCTACCTCGCCCCGTCGCAGTTCGAAGCCATGTTCACCAGCTTCGTGCACACCGACGCTGACCTGGAGAAAACCGTCGCCGCGAACTACAACGCGCTGGTCGTCGCCCACCAGTAAGCGATAAGGCGCGACATCATAATTACAAAAGGGAGGCACACCAGCCTCCCTTTTTTTTTATCCCCACACTGATGCCCGACACCCGTCCTCAATGCGTATTTCTAAGGAATCCATATGAGCCGATTATGAATCGAGCCGAATCTGCCCGTATTTCTTCTGAAGAAGCTCCTTGTACCTTGTCTGAAGTTCTGTGTCAAGAAAACTCCTGTCGATCAGATGCTCCAGAACGGGACGGGCTTTGCTGAACTTGCTGAAGATTCGATCCTGCACTACTTCGTCAACAGAGAGGGTTTTGAAAGCCATTCTGAAATCCCTGAACGTTAACCGTTTTTTCTTCCCGTTCAGCGTCAGGGCAAGATCTTCGTCATCAGCTGGCATCACGAGTTCTGTAGAAAGGAGATCATAGGCCGGAGCAAGAGTGAATCCCTCTCTTTCCGGAATATCGATCAACGAAAAATTTTTCAGGTGCATATCCGCATTCCCGCTCAGAAAGCAAAACAGCACCACCTCGAAAAAGTTGATAACATCGAGACGGGGATTCACTGAGTAACGAAGGATTGCTTTCGCAATCTGCTCATACGAACCGTCATATTTGTTTTCCGTGAGCCGTCCGGTTATCTGACACATATCCTCCATGTGCAGTTTTCCCTTCTTCATACGATCGATACGACGGGTCAGATAGGCAAAAGGGCCTGATTTCATGCGAATCAGAGTGTGCGGAACAGTTACAATCCGAAGCGCTTCAGCCATATGCATCGTCAGATCCTCAATTTCAGGCAACTGCGGAAATCGCTGTGACGTCGGCTTGAGGATATATCCCCCCCACAATCCGACAATGGTGAATCGTTGAGGAGTGCGGGTTTTTCCGGAAGAGTCAAGATGCAGCGACAGCTTTGGCTGTACACCGGTAATCGCGGTATGGCTTTGAACGATCTCCAGGGCCAGCTCATCGAGCTGGGTTTCATCATAGGGCAAGAGTGGCGGAATGGCCTTTCCAAAGATTTCCCGGCTGCATTTCGGATGGAAATCCACCTCGCCGGAGTCCAGCGGTTCGTAGCAAAAGAGGCAGCGCTGTTCCATAGCCTACTCCGTGATGACAGGATACACACTAACCGCGCCGATGCAATCCGTGCAGCAGTTCATCAGAAGCCCCATGCGATCTCGCGAATTGATTTTCCAGTTCCGTTCGGCAACATCAAGAAGCCACCCTTCGGGAATCAAACCGTCAAAAAACGGGAACATGGTTTTGCCCGAATATTTCGCGGCTTGTAATGGCAGCGTCAGACTGATCGGTTTTGGATTTTCCGATTCGAGGTAGGCCTGATCGTACAGGAAATGGTAGCCCTCCTCGTCCTGAACAAGCCAGCCCGCTGTCCGGTCAAGATATTTCACCTCGGCTTTGCGCATCGGCTACTCCTCCCGCTCCTGCCTGACGGGGCCAAGCTCGTAACCGAACAAACCGAGTACCTGATTCACCTTGTCCAGCCTTAACGTCTTTTTTCCCTGCTCCAGATCACGGACAAAGCGCAGCCCCGTCCCGGCCTTCTCCGCCAGTTCCGGCTGGGTCATCCCAAGAGATTTGCGTCTGTTGCGGACAAATTCAGATAACGTATTCATAAGTATCAGCACTCAGATCATGGAAACGTATCTCTACTCATAAATTATACCATAACGGGTATAAAAACAAGTAATTTAACAAGATTATACCCGTTCTGATATAATACCCCCCAACAAGATCGACATTATACCCGTACTGCTATACTATTCATCACATTCAATGGTGAAGGTGTTCTCTGTAAGGTATTCTGAATCATTTTGATAACGACGTGAAACTGATACGGCGCACTCCGATCGAGACAGTAGTGTTGAGTACTGAAAATATTTGAATGATTATTCTGGAGCATACTGTACCACTTGTTCTGGA
>JAAXWL010000004.1:0-39142 GCA_013334975.1 Chlorobiaceae bacterium | reverse complement strand
TGTTCTGGATTATAGTGTACCACCTTCCTGCCAAGCGGATTTGTAACAACAGTAACCGTACCTTCCGGTCAAAAACCCGGAGGATATATGGCAAACAAGGCACTGACCATGTTACAAATTCGACGTCTTCTCATGCTTCTTCAGGAAGTACGATCGATCCGTGAGATTCAGCGTTTCACCGGTATTCATCGAACCACCATCAAGAGCTACTCGGAGCGCTTCAGAAACAGCGGCAAATCCTTCGATGAACTGCTAAACCTGCCTGACTCCGAACTGGCGGCACTGCTTCATCCACCGCGCAATACAAAACAGGCCGATGAGCGCTACTCGTGGCTTTCCGGGCGCCTGGAGCACTATGCCCGCGAGCTTCAACGACGGCATGTTCGCAAATTTGCGGTCGTCTCAGTTGAAGTACAGAGTAAGCCTCGCGTCATGGTTTACATTGTAATGTCTGAAGGGGACTTCCGATTTTCAAGAATCCTCGCCATTGCGAACAACAATGCGCAGCCTTAGGCGCAAAACTCAATTTCAGGAGCCTTTATCCCTTTAACCAATCGTATATAGCGCCGACACCACCATGAGCTGAGCTTTGAAACTAATCATGATCTCGACGTAATTCTAACATTATACGCATCGCCTGGCCTAATTGCGGTCAAAACGGATGATCTGGTGAATTTCATTGTTGCCGAGACCCTATCAGGGACTGGGTACTGGGTTTTCTTACTCCCTACTCCCTATTACCTATTCCCCCCACTATTCCTCCTGATCAACGAACTCTGGTTCTTCCGGTTCGGTGGAGTTTGCTACGAGTACCTCGGCGACTCTGAGGGAACGTCGGCACTCATCGATACCGGGGCGGCTGTCGGCGAATTTGACAAGGTCGGCCTGGTCGAGCAGTTTGAGCAAACCTTCACGGATATTGATCTTTCGGGAGGCAAGTACTTCGGCGATCTCCTGGGTTACCATCTCTCTTGCTCCGAACTGATAGCGCTTCTGGAGAAACTCCCGCAAAATGTTGCTGAGTGATTCATAGGCAAGATCGGGGGAAAGCCCTTTGGAAAGTTGACGACGGATTGAGCGGAGTTTCTTTCGGGCGACGCGCACCGGATCATCGAGGTGACGACGAAGGGTAATAAAAAGCGACCTGACAAAAGAGCCGACGAGCAACAGCACCAGAAGTACCAGCAGAACCGGCACCAGCAACCAGGCCGGGAGTGGCGCTTTGAGGGCAGGGACGATCGGGCGTAGTTCGGTAATGGTCGAATCGCTGGCGCTGAGCACGGTAACCGACTCGGTGGGAACGACATCGAATCGGGCTCTTTCCGATACTGCCCCTTTGCCGGAAAGCACCGTAAAGCGGGGAAGGGGTTTACGGCCCAGCCCGAAAACGGCAAGTTCGGTATCCATACGGTACTCGACGCGTCCGTCTGAGAGCTTTTTCGAATTGGATTTAGTGCTGATGATTTCAAACGGGGTGCCCTGACCGGTGGCAAGCGATGCGATGGAGAGTTGTTCCGGCCCTTCATGGTACACGGTGATAACGTAGTGCAATCGCTCGCCAGCCAGCAGGCTGTCGGGCCTTGCGCTGACGGTAACGTCTGACGGGCGCAGCACGGCACTCACCATATCGTGATTGAACACCGTTCCTGCGATCAATGCAAGAAACGCCGCAACAACCCTGAAACTAAATCTTGCGTTCACGGTGCCGGAAAAAAGCGTTCAGACCGCAGATGATCGACTTTCCGGTATCGAGAAAGACGGTATCGATCTTCATGCGGCTCAACTGCCGCAGCAACACTTCGCGCTCCTCGCTGCGCGCGCTGACGTAACGGGCAAGGAGTGCCCGACTGCCAGCATCGATCGTTATTCGCTCATCACTCTCCGGATCGACCAGATCGAGCAGCGCCGATCCGGGAAGCCGACTGTCCAGAGGATCACCGATATGAATGAGCACGAATTCATGGCGCATGTTGAGCATTTTCATGCCTCGTTCGTAGTCAGAGCCGAGAAGATCGGTCAGCAGAAAAACGATCGCCTTGCGTTTCTGCGTCTGGCGGATGAAAGAGAGAGCCTCGTTGATATCAGTTTTCCGTCCGCACTGGTTCAACGAAAAGATGACGTTCAGGATAGCGAGTGCGTGGGCGCGGCCCTTGCGAGGTGGAATGTAGGTCTCGACCTTGTCGGAAAAAACCAGCAGGCCTACCATATCGTTGTTCTGCACCGCGCTGAAGGCAAGGATGGCCGCCACTTCGGCGGCAAGCTCCTTTTTCAGCCGGTGACTGCCGAAGAGCATCGAGCCTGAGCCATCAAGAACCAGAATCATGATGCGTTCACGCTCCTCGGTGAACATCTTGACATACAGATCGTTCTTGTGGGCAGAAGTGTTCCAGTCAATGGTCCTGACATCGTCACCGTACTGGTACTCCCTAACCTGGCTGAACTCGATGCCCCGTCCCTTGAAAGAGGAGTGGTACTCCCCGCTGAACAGCTCGTTAACCAGGCGTCTCGACCGGATTTCGAGCTTGCGAACTCTGGTGGCAAGCTCGCGGGGATCGGGCGCTTTGTCTGTGCTGCTACCGGCACCGACGCCCTCAGGGCACCTGGACATGTTCGAGAATGTTTCTGATAAAATCTTCGGGCTTCATATTTTCAGCTTCCGCCTCGTAGCTCGGCCTTACGCGGTGGCGAAGCACTTCATAAACGATGCTTTTGACATCCTCAGGCGTGGCATAGGCCCTGCGCTGCAGAAAGGCATGGGCTTTCGAGGCGAGAAGGAGAAAGATCGAAGCCCTGGGCGATGCGCCGTATTCGATCATTGTCGAAAGCCTGCCAAGACCGTAACGATCGGGAAATCGGGTAGCCGTGACCAGATCGACGATATAGCGCTGCACCCGCTGATCGACATAGATGCGATCGACCAGTCCACGGGCACGAAACACCTCTTCAGGCTGAACGACCTGCGGAACCTCGATGGCGGCCTGAACGGCAGAGGCCCGCTGCATCACCTCAAGCTCCTCTTCGAAGGTGGGATATTCAACCATGACCTTCATCATGAAACGGTCGAGTTGCGCCTCAGGCAGCATATAGGTGCCTTCGTGCTCGACCGGATTCTGGGTAGCCAGCACCATGAAGGGCTCGCCGAGGGGGTAGGTGACGTCGCCAATGGTGACCTGTTTCTCCTGCATGGCCTCCAGAAGCGCAGATTGCACCTTGGCCGGTGAACGGTTAATCTCGTCAGCAAGAATCATGTTGGCGAATACCGGTCCTTTGCGGGGATGAAACTCCATCGTTTTCGGATTGTAGATCATCGTGCCGATGAGATCGGCGGGAAGCATGTCGGGGGTGAACTGGATGCGGTGGAAAGAGAGATTCATGGCCGCAGCGAAAGTACGCACGATGAGGGTCTTGGCAAGTCCCGGCACCCCTTCGAGCAGGAGATGTCCATTGGCAAGAAGAACGATAAACACCCTGTCGAGGACGGTTCCCTGACCTATGATCGTGGTCGAGAGCACCTGTCGCGCCCGATCGATAAATGCCGACTCTTCGACAATCTCCCTGCCAAGAACTTCGAGTTCTGTTTCCTGTCTCATAATATCATGTCTTGATGTCCCTGTGAGAGGCTCTTCCCAATCGGGAAGATTTCTGTCGAAGCCCCTGACTTCTTTATTGCATCTCCGATAGGTTCACTGTCCGGCATCCTGACCCGATTCTGAGTACCGTATTGAGTTGACTGGCTCACTTATCAATGGGTTTCAGGTTCACTGACAAAAACGGCGTTCTTTGCACGTTACCTGCGATCTGACAATTCCCCTTATTTCTTCCGGTACACACCTCTGAACCCCAGCAGGAGAAGCACGATTCCGGAGAGCAACGCCGACCAGGTGATCAGATCGCCGATAAAGAACATGCTGTTAAGCAGGCCGTACTGAGGCGCCAGGAGCAGGATAAAATCAGCTCCCGCAAGGATGAAGAGCGTATTCATGATACCGATCCTGACTCTTGGCTTGCTATTCTGCTCCTCTTTCTTAGCTTTGGCCATAACCTATTTTCCCAATCTTGAGCGATGAATCTGTTAGGAATAGAAACCAGTTGCGACGAAACATCTGCCGCGCTCCTCTGTGACGGAAAGGTGCGATCGAACGTCGTCAGTTCTCAGTGTTGCCATACCGATTTCGGCGGGGTAGTCCCGGAGCTGGCTTCCAGAGAGCATGAACGGCTGATCTTTTCGATTGTCGATGCCGCCATAACCGAAGCAAATATAACAAAAAATGATCTCGATGTCATAGCGGCCACAGCCGGCCCTGGTCTGATTGGCGCAGTCATGGTGGGACTCTGTTTCGCCGAAGGACTCGCCTGGTCGCTCGGCAAGCCCTTCGTACCGGTCAACCATGTCGAAGCGCACATCTTTTCGCCCTTCATCAGCGACGAAGATGAGCACCGGGCGCCCGAAGGAGATTTCATTTCGTTGACGGTCTCCGGTGGGCACACCCTCCTGTCGGTTGTCCGGCAGAACCTCGACTACGAAGTGATCGGACGAACCATCGATGACGCTGCCGGCGAGGCATTCGACAAGACCGGCAAAATGCTCGGTCTCGGTTATCCGGCAGGCCCGGCCATCGACCGGCTGTCAAAGGGTGGTGACCCGGAGTTCTGCCGGTTTCCCAGAGCACTGACCTCAAGTTCACAGACCAGCCGCAACTACCGCAACAACTTCGATTTCAGTTTTTCAGGGATGAAAACCTCCGTGCTCACCTGGCTCGGACGCCACGACCACGATTATGTCCAGGAGCACCTGGCCGACCTGGCCGCCTCCATTCAGCAGGCCATTGTCAGTGTGCTGGTCGAAAAAAGCATTTCCGCCGCCCTGCTCCACAAGATCGATGCCGTATCGGTTTCTGGCGGCGTCAGCGCCAACACCGGGCTTCGCTCAGCCATGCTGGCCGCCTGCCAACGGCACGGACTCGATCTCTTCATACCGGCAACAACCTATTCGACAGACAATGCGGCCATGATTGCCACCATGGCCCAACTGATGATTTCCCGGGGTCGAAGCGCGACAAACTCTTATGGTATCGCCCCCTTCGCCCGTTTCATTCCGGCAGGCAAAGGCGCTCGTTGACATAGTTCAGGAAATAGATTATCTTGAGGGCCTGAAAAAACGCCCTGGCCGGAACCGGTTTCCGGTCTGAAAGCGAAGTATCGATTACCAACTGCAAGCCACTGACCATGCACGACATCATTACCGCCCTTATGCTTTTCGCCCCGCCCAACCAGGGAGGTGCTGCGCCGAATCCTTACATCCAGTTCGTACCGCTCGTCCTGATTTTCGTCGTTTTCTACTTTTTCATGATCCGTCCCCAGCAGAAAAAACAGAAAGACCGTGAGTCGCTGCTTGACAATATCAAGCGTGGCGACAAGGTGGTCACAATCGGCGGCATCCACGGCACGGTGGCCGGGATCGAAACCGAGAAAAAAACGGTTCTGGTACAGGTGTCCGAAAACGTCAAGATCAAGTTCGAACGTTCGGCCATTGCCAACATCGAAAAACAGGAAACCGGCGACAAACTCGCCACAAAGGAGTGACACTACCCGATGCAGGAAATATCCGCAATACTGGTTCTCGAAAACGGTTCAGTGTACCGGGGAACCGCATTCGGCCATGCCGGTGATGCTGACGGCGAAGTGGTCTTCAATACCTCGCTGACCGGTTATCAGGAGATTCTCACCGATCCCTCCTACACCGGTCAGATGGTGGTCATGACCTATCCGCTCATTGGCAACTATGGTATCACGCCAAACGACGACGAGTCAGCGAAAATCTGGGCTTCAGCGCTGATTGTGCGTGAGATCTCCACAATTTACAGCAATTTCGAATCGACCCGCAGCCTCGATCAGACTCTGAAAGAGGCAAAAGTGATGGGCCTTGCCGGCATCGACACCCGAAAACTTGTCCGGGAGATCCGCCAGAAGGGTGCCATGAGAGGTGTGATCTCGACCACATGCGACGATGTGGAAGCGCTGAAAGCGCAGGCCACAGCCATCCCCGAAATGACCGGCCAGGACCTGGTGCAGCGCGTCACCACCAGTGCGACCTACACCGTAGAGAACCCTGAAGCGAAGTACCATGTGGTCGCCTTCGACTACGGTATCAAGACCAATATCATCCGCCAGCTCAACAAAGAGGGTTGCCGGGTCACCGTGGTCAGCGCAAAAACCACGGCTGAAGAGGTGATTGCGATGAATCCGGATGGCGTCTTTCTCTCCAACGGCCCCGGCGACCCCTTCGCGGTCACCTACGCCATCGATACCATCAGGGAGCTTGTCGAATACAACCGCCAGAGACGCGCGCTACCTCTATTCGGCATCTGCCTCGGCCACCAGTTGCTCTCGCTCGCTTTCGGGGCGAAAACCTACAAGCTCAAGTTCGGCCACCACGGAGCGAACCATCCGGTCAAGAACCTCAGCGACAACCGCATCGAGATCACCTCGCAGAACCACGGCTTCGCTGTTGAAATGGAGACCTTGCCTGATGCTCTGGAGCTGACCCACAGGAACCTCTACGACCAGACCGTCGAAGGCGTCCGGCATCGCCAGCTTCCCTGCTTCTCGGTGCAGTATCATCCGGAAGCCGCGCCAGGCCCTCACGACTCACACTATCTGTTCAGGGAGTTCACCAGCCTTATGGAGCAAAACCATAGCTGACCTGTACCGGCGCAGGATGCCCTGCGCCGGATAGCCTACCCCTTTGTGGTCACATCCAAACCATCCCTGTTCTCCCATAACACGACTATTGCCACCAGGAAACTCTTAGCCCCCTGAAATGGTTATGTACTTTGTAGTAATGCGGTTTGCGGGCACAGGAAACAGCACCGGACAATGCAGCTAGATTTAATTTGAGTTCACGATTAAAGATAATTTCACCTTCCCTCCTGTTTTGTGTTTCATCAGTAATAATGTCTATTACCGCCGTTATGGTCAGCGACGACTCGTTGTGCATTTGTGAAAAATCTGGAAACGTTGAATAAAAATGAAACAAAAATGAAACAGACTACGAAAATGGTAACGCTTGCCGTTGCCCTCCTTGCAGGACTCAACGGTGCCGCCATGGCTAACGGCACCAATATGGTCACCCAGGAACCCGTGACCTACTCCAAGGCGCCCGAACCGGTAGCTGTTGCCGCCTACCAGCAGCCTGCTGCCGCAACAGCAGTTACCGTCTACCAGCCAGCAACTGCACCGGTAGCTGTTACGGTTTACCAGCCGGTACAGGTTGTGTCATCATCGTATGAAGGACCTTACATCAGCGGAATGATTGGTGTTGCCGTACCCGGCACATGGAAGGAAGAGTATGGCGGCGACTACAAAATGAAAACCGGCGAATTGCTCAACGGTGCCATCGGCTACTGTTTCGGCGCCACAAGGGCCGAGGTGGCTGTTGGTTATCAGCAGTATGACTACAAAACCCTCGCTGAAGATATCTCCTTCCTGACCATCATGGCCAATGGCTTTTACGAATTCAATACGACCTCAAACATACGGCCATATGTCATGGCAGGAGCTGGCGTGGCCAAAGCTGACGTATCGTGGGCTGCTGACACCGAAAGCGTATTTGCTTGGCAGCTTGGTGGCGGACTGGGTTTCAAGGTCACCGACAACACGACTTTCGATATCGGTTATCGGCACTTCAGACCGGAAAAGCTGAGTGCACTAGGTGGTGGTAATGTGAAATGGGAAAGTAACAACATCCTTGTAGGCATCAGATACCAGTTCTGACCCTTCGAGTACCAATGAACCAAAAGCCGGAAGCAAGGAAAGCTTCCGGCTTTTTTTGTTCTGATCGCTCCTGCCCTCCCTTCCTCTGGAAAAAAATCATATTAGCTCAAGCAAACAACACGGTCTGTTTAAAGCGAGCTTTAAATGCTTATATTGTCTCCCTGTTTCCGGTCAATCCCCGGCTACTGACATCATGTTTCAGCCGATTCTACGCAACCGGCAGTCAACATCAAACACAAGACGCCTGTCAGGCAACACCTGGTTCATGAAAAAACGACTTTTCACCCCTGGGCCGACTCCTGTGCCGGAAAATGTCATGCTTCGCATGGCTGCACCGATCATCCATCACCGGAACCCCGAATTCATGGAGATACTGCAACGGGTCCATGAAGACTTGAAGTACCTGTTCGGAACGACCCAGCCAGTCGTTGTCATGACCTGTTCCGGCACCGGCGGAATGGAAGCCGCCGTCTCGAGCCTCTTCAAACAGGGCGACAAGATTATCACGATCAACAGCGGAAAGTTCGGCGAACGCTGGGGTGAGCTGGTAAGGATTTTTACAGGAAACTGCATCGAGGAAAAGGTCGAATGGGGCTCGACCATCTCGCCTGAGCGTATCACCGAACTCCTGAATGAGCACCCAGATGCCTTGGGTATCTGCATTACCCACTCGGAAACATCCACAGGAACGGCATCCGACGTCAAAGCGCTGTGTGCGGCCATTCGCGAAGCTTCCGATGCCTTGATCCTGGTCGATGGCATCACGGCCATCGGGGCACACGAGTTCCATTTCGATGATTGGGGAGCCGATATCTGCGTCACCGGTTCACAGAAGGGGCTGATGATGCCGCCGGGTCTTGCTCTGGTGGCCATATCGGAACGCGCCCAGGATATCATCAATAACCGCAAGGGGTTGCCGCAGTACTACCTGAGCCTGAAAAAGGCGTTGAAAGCCCACGCCAGCAACGACACCCCCTTCACCCCGGCAGTTTCACTCATCATCGGTCTTGACGAAGCCCTGCAGATGCTTCGTGCGGAGGGAATCGAAAATGTATGGCATCGCCATGCGCAGCTTGCCGGAGCCTGTCGGCTCGGTTGCCAGGCTCTCGGCATGCGGCTGTTCAGCAAATCGCCCTCTTTTGCCGTCACCGCAGTCTGGCTTCCGGAAGGTGTTGACTGGAAGCAGTTCAACAAAACCCTGAAAACCCGAAACGGCATCACGGTTGCCGCCGGCCAGGACGATTATGCAGGAAAGATCTTCCGCATTTCGCATCTGGGTTATTATGACGAACTCGACATGCTCACGGTTATCGGAGGACTGGAACGAACCCTCAGCATGATGGAGATTCCCCTGAAAACCGGAGCAGGCGTCTGCGCCGTCCAGCGGGCATTTCTTGGAGATTAGTTCCAGTATCGTCGAACGGCTTTCCCTGATGGGCATCTCTTACGCGACAAAGCCGCCATGCAAAAAATGCTGCCTCTCTTGATCGCGCTGTTTACCTTCAACGCGGTCAAATCGAATCTTGAACAGTACAACCTGTTCAGAAAAGCATCGAAACACGGCCTGGCCGGTCAGCAGAAACAGGCTGTACAAGGCTATCAGGAGTTGCTCGATCGCTATCCGGCAGGATACCTCCGGTGTGAGGCATCGTTCAATCTTGCTGTATCGGAGTTCAGCATGAAACACTACCGACGTGCTGCCGACCTGTTTGCAAGTCTCCCTCCCGGAAACTCCAGCCTCAGCAGAAGTGCCGTGTACAACCGCGGCAATGCCCTTGCCATGACTGCGTTCAGTAACCGAAAAACGCCAGATGACCAGGAGAAGGAGCTGCTCGGTCGGGCACTCTCGTGCTACCGCAAAGCGCTGCTCGACAATCCGGCAAACAGTGATGCCCGAATCAACTTTGAAATTGTAACCCGTGCCATGCAGCGCCACGAGCCCCCACCTCCACCTGCCCCCGCACCACAAAACTCCCGAGACAACCCGGAAGCTGCACAAGGCCCCAGCAGCAGCGTCACCCGCCTGATCCTCGAAAATGCGCGCCAGCAAGAGGCTCAACAGATGCGCCGGTACTACCGCCCGCTACCGCCCCGGCAGCCTGAGCGAGATCAACCTGACTGGTAACGCAATGGTCATGAAGCAACAGGTGGCGTTGGTCTTTCTGCCATCCGACAGCGGCGTCGATGGCGCGCGATCGCTCTACGGGGAAAACGGTGCGTCCGGTCTGACGAAATGGCTCGACAAGGGGATCAGGAACCTTATCAAGAAAACACAGTTCGCCATTCCGCCACTCTCCCTGATGATCCTGGCGTCAATAGAGGTGGCTGGCGTCGAGCAGAGGATCTGTGATCTCAGATTCGAGGAGTTTCCTTTCGACCACCCCTGGAACCTTGTGGGCATCAGTGTGCAGACCGGCATGGCCGCCCGGGCATTCGAGCTTGCTGACCGACTGCGCCATCAGGGACTCCCTGTTGTCCTTGGCGGTCCGCATGTCACCATGTTTCCCGATTCATGCCGACCTCACGCAGACTGCCTGGTACACGGAGAAGCTGACGATCTCTGGGAAAAGCTCCTCCTGGATCTTGCGGCAGGAGCGCTTCAGGCCGAGTACCGTACAACCGAGCCACCTGATCTGCAGCGCCACCGCCCGGTAAGCAAATCCGCGCTGGATAGCGGACGTTACTTTACCACCAACCTGATCCAGACCGGACGAGGCTGCCCTTACCAGTGCGATTTCTGTAATGTGCACGTGCTCAATGGCCGGGTACTTCGCCAACGACGTATCGCTGACCTCGTCGATGAAGTAGCGCTATTCAGCCGGGACGACCGGCGTATTTTCTTTTTCGTAGACGACTCCATCAACGCAGACCCGCAGTTCGCCCAGGAGCTTTTCAGCAGGCTGATACCCTTTGGTATACGGTGGTTCGGCCAGGCAACCACCACCCTCGGTCAGCAACCCCTGCTTCTCGACACCTTTGCCCGCTCGGGATGCCAGGCACTCCTCGTCGGCATTGAAAGCATCGAAACCTCAAGCCGAAACGCCCATCGCAAAACGCAGAACCGCGCAGAAGAGCTTGCCGGCAACATCAGGGCAATCCGCTTAAGAGGCATCAGCCTTTACGGCAGCTTCATCTACGGCCTCGATGGCGACACTCTCGATACGCCGGCTGCAATCCTCGACTTCATCGCCGACACCCGGCTTGACGTTCCCGGCATAAATACCCTTCGACCCATTCCAGGTACCAAGGTTTTCGAACGCCTCCGTGAGGAGGGGCGCCTGCTGTTCGATCCGGAAGAGATCACCGCCTTCCGCTACACCTTCGGCCAGGAGATGCTCTACCGTCCGAAAAACATCCCCCTGCCGGAGTTCATCGAAAGCTACTCGGAACTCACCCGCAAAGTCTTCAATGTACGCAATGCGATCAAGCGAGGGATTGATGCGCCGGGAATCAAGGCTGCTGTGCTGTTTTTCAACCTTTTTTATACCCATCTCTACCGCTTGTCGCGAAATGATCTCAGTCACCAGCTCGAAACGCTCCGTAACACATAAATGAATTTTGAGAGCTGATGAATTATGATTAAAATGGAGTTCAATTTATTTTAAGGGACACACCCAAGACAACACCGACAATACAAGGAGATTGCCATGAAACGTTTTCTGCCTCTGCTCACGATCGGACTCATCTTCCTCGGCGGATGCAGCCTTGAAAAACCCCCGGCCAAACTTGCCGAAGAGATTCAAAAGGCTGAAAAACCGAAAGAGGAAGCAGTAGCCCCAGCACCGGCAGCAGCACCAGCGCCAGCAGCCATACCGACCGATCCGGCGCTTGCAGAAGGCAAGACCGTCTATGAAGGCGGCTGCAATGCCTGCCATGATGCTGGCATGATGAACGCGCCGAAGCCTGGCGACAAGACCGCATGGGAACCACGCATCGCCAAAGGCGAAGAGACCGTGATCAAAAATACGATCAACGGTCTGAACGGCATGCCAGCCAAAGGTGGCAATGCCGCCCTGACTGACGATCAGCTCACCAAGGCTGCCAAGTACCTGATAAGCATCTCGAAATAAACGATGAGTGCTTTTTTCAGAGAAGGCCGGACGCACCGGCCTTCTCTCATTTTTGGTGTAAAGAGGGGAAACACGGACTGACACTGACTGGCACAGGCTGTTCACCAGCACCCCTCTTCCATGTTGGGTATATAGGTACTGGGTACTGGGTTTCACTATTACCTATTACCTATTACCTATTCACCATGCCCCATTCCCTAACTCTTTCTGTTGTTTCGAAAATATTTGGAGGTCAGCGCTCAAAATGATAAAATATGAGTCGCCAAATCATTGTTGGATCATCCACAAGCAACCATAATTCACAACGGAGAAAAATCCTATGTCCCGTTTCGTTTCCGCGGCTCTCATCGGTGCTGCCCTGCTCGTTTCAGGTAACGCTTTTGCAGCCAAGTTCGACCCCGCTGCCGGCAAAGCGACCTATGATGCAAGCTGCGCCATGTGCCACAAGACCGGCATGATGGGTGCTCCCAAAACCGGCGACAAGGCCGCCTGGGCGCCCCACATTGCAAAAGGTATGGACAAAATGGCAGCCAATTCGATCACCGGCTACAAAGGCGCCAAAGGTATGATGCCTCCAAAAGGTGGCAATGCGAAGCTGACCGCCGACCAGGTTGGTAACGCTGTTGCTTACATGGTCAGCCAGAGCAAGTAAGCTTTTTTCTACCCGGTAAAAACAAAAAAACGGAAAGTAATACCCGTTTTTTTGTTTTTATGTCACCCTGACGATCGTCACGATCTTCGACGATCTCAACGACCCTTGATCGATTATTTTGTATCTTTGCTCTCTTGCAGGGCATGGAGAACGACCTCAACGACAGGGAATGTATGATAATGGAGACCGAGTATCTTGGCTATGCTGCGGGCATACTGACCACCTTCGCGTTCCTGCCTCAGGCATTCCGGATGATCAGGACACGTCAGACAAGAGATATCAGCATGACCTGGGCTGCGAGCACAACAGTCGGCGTCTTTCTCTGGCTCTGTTACGGTTTTCTGAAGCACAGTATTCCCATGATTTCGGCGAACAGCATAACGCTTCTCCTGCTCCTGGTCATACTCGTCGTCAAAATTCGCTATCACCGCCATCCAGACATTGCCCGGCATTCGGCAACTGAACAGGACAATCAGCAATCCCCTTTACCATGACACGACTTGCCATTGGTTTTATCGGTACCGGACGTATCTCCCAGGCCATCATCTCAGGGATGTCACACGATCCGCAAATTGCTATCTGCGGATACGATAAAATACCCGAAACCATCCAGGGACTCTCGACTCAATACGGAATCACCGCCGAAGAGTCGGTCGAAGGGCTTGCCCGCGACGTGGAGATCATCTTTATTGCCGTCAAACCTTACCAGGTGGTCGAGGTGCTTGAGGAGCTCAAACCGGTTCTTCGCAGGAATCAGCTTGTGGTCAGTGTTGCTGCGGGAATTTCAACGGGATTCATTGAGTCGAATCTGAGCGAAGGCGCCAGGGTGGTCAGAGCGATGCCGAATACTCCGGCATTTGTTGGCCAGGGCATGACCGCTTTATGCAAGGGGGCTCATGCCACATCGGATGATCTGCTTGCCGTTGAACGCATTTTCAACGCGATCGGTAAATCGGCAATCATCGAAGAGAGCGGCATGGATGCGGCCACCGCCATATCCGGAAGCGGGCCGGCCTATATGTTCAGGATCATCGATTCGATTGCCGAAGGAGGCGCATCCTGTGGACTCGACCGTCAAAGCGCGCAATTTCTTGCCGCCCAGACCATGCTCGGCGCAGCCCTCATGGTACTCTCCGGGCGAAAGGGTCCGGAAGAGCTGGTTCGAGAAGTAACCACGCCTGGAGGTACAACCGAGGCTGGACTGAAGGAGATGGATCGGCATGACCTCCGGGGAGCGCTCGTAGAAACCGTCAAGGCTGCGGCCAACCGGTCGAGAGAACTCATGAAATAAAATCATGATTCTTAAAAGCCTCCGTTATGGCCTGCTTTCTCTGTTGCTCTTTTTTTCCGGATCGAACCTGCAGGCGCAACTCGCCGAAAAACCGGCAAGCCCACCGATTTTTATCGAAACCACCATCGACAACCCGATGCCGTGGGTCGGCCAGGAGGTGCGCCTGACCTATACGCTGTTTTTCAGGGATGCCGCGCCGGGAATCGAGGATAAAACAAAACCCGATCATCCCGGACTCTGGGTTCGTGAGATCAATCCTGAAAACTATATCAACAGTACACCCGTATCAGTGAAAGGTGTGCTCTTCAGAAAAGCGATCATCAAGCAACTGAGAGTGGTACCGATGCAGAGCGGCAAACTCTCGGTCGCCAATTACCGGCTGAAGTGCCTCATTCCGAAAAACGGCGAGGTCACTCTCGACAGTCGCAACGATACAGAGACCCTGGTGACAGCACCACCGGCGATGCTTCAGGCAACAGCCCTGCCCACACCCGCACCAGCCGGGTTCAGTGGCGCCGTGGGTCTCTTTTCCCTCTCCGTATCACCTGAAACAGACAGCATTCATGCCGGGGAGTTGCTGAGGCTCTCTATCACGCTTGCGGGCACAGGAAATCTCGATGCACAGCCGATGCTGACCGTCATCCTGCCTGAAGGCGTGCGCAAGGAGTCCTCGGCGGTTCCTGCCATAGTCTCAACCGGAAACACTCCGTCAGCACAGGCTTCGGTAACGACAAGAATCAGCCTGATGCCGGAACACGCAGGATTGTTCCGGTTCAGGCCGGTCCGACTTACCTTTTTCAATCCGAAAACTGAGCGTTACCAAACAATCAGTTCGAATGAGGTCACCGTCAGGGTGTTTCCCGCAGCGGCGCCAACCGTTCAACCTCAAATGAAGGTGCTCTCCCCGATTCGCTTACCCGCCAAACCCGCCGATCCCTGGTCACCGGTCATGATAACACTGTCTGGCTCGGTTCTCTTGCTCATCTTCGGGCTGCACCGCCGCAACATGAACAAAAAAAGGAAGGTCGTGCCCTCAGCAGCCGGCCCGAAACAGCCGGATACTCCGAAATCGCCAGCGTCATCGGTCGATCAGACACAGGCTACGCAGAAATCGCCTGAATCACTGCGGAGCGAGCTTTATGAGGCCATAAAAAACACAGGCATCGCTAACCCGTCCGGCATGACCTCAAAGGATATCTGCACCAGACTGGAGATGCTCAACATCAGTCCGCAAACGGTCGCCGAAGCCGGAAAGCTTCTGGCCACCATTGATCACGCCCTCTATACACCAGGGGACACCAATCATGAGCAGCTCGTTGCGATGAATCGACGTGCTGCGCAAGTCATCACCAACCTCAGATCTTTACGCTGAAAATCGCATACAACAAACCAGTTCATCCATCAACAAGACCCGGCAGATGCAGGGCGATCTCCGGATGATCGGTAATGATACCGTCAAGACCGAACGTTTTCATGGCAAGCATCGCTTCCGGCTGATTGACCGTCCAGGCAACCACCTTGGAGCCAAGGCCGTGCAGCCACTCAACCAGTGTTCCATCAACCCTGTCAACCCGGGGATTGACATACTCCGGCACGAATCCAGTCGTGTGCTGAAAATGGCTCAGAACAGCAGGATCGTCGACAAGCAGGCCATAACAGAGCCAAGGCATCACACGCCGCGCCGCGCGCAGGATGCGCGCATCGAAAGACTGGAGACGAACACGATGCTCAAGTCCTGATTCGACAATATCACGAAGAACAAGCGAGGCATACTCACGGGGAGCCGGATGGGCCTTGCCGTCAAGTTCTGGCCAGGATTTCACTTCGAGATTGTAGATCATCGCTTGCGAACGGCCGGCTTGACGCAGATGCTCCTCCACCACAAGGAAAACCTCCGACAAAAGCGGACGGACAGCCCTGATGCTTTGCTGAAATGGAAATGCCGGTGAAGCCGCACCGCAATCGAAGCAGGCGATCTCTTCATACGTCATGGAAAAAAGATCACTCCGTATCAGGTCGTCACCAGAAGAGAGCCACACCCAGGGATCGTGAGCAACGACGATCCTGCGATCCTGCGAAACAACAAGGTCGAGTTCGATAACACCGCAACCGAGATCAGCCGCTTTGCAAAAGGCCTGGAGGGTATTTTCCGGATAAAATGCTCTGGCTCCGCGATGAGCCTGAATTTCAAACATCATGAGAACGCGGACAAGAATACTGCTTCAGGTTCGTTGTCACCCGAGGCAACAGGGAACACGACGCTATCGTTAAAGCTCCTGTTCAGCAAAACACAACAGATCATGAATTTCTGTTATTGTTCTGTTGTCTGACAGGTTTGGAAGAGGGGGCTTTTTTGTTTCTTTTTTTCTGAAACTTTTTTCCTGAAGGCTTGCTTTCGTTGACCGGGGCAAGCCCGTGGGTGCCGTAAAGTCCTGGGGGAGGGTTTTTGCGCGCTTTGTTGAACTTGTTTTTCCGATACTTCTTTTCAAGTTCAGCGTAGGGACTGGGCGGGTCCGGTGACGTATTGAAATTATTGTAATTAGGCTCATCGTGAGCCTCGTCAACCTCATCCAGTACCACGTCAGGATGAATCTTATTGTACAAGTTGGTCAATCGTTTAGTTTACAAAACCTTAAGCAGCAAACAGCTTTGGGGTGTTTTCGGCAAGGAGTGGTAATTTAAGATTTCGGCATGAAAAAGCAAGTGCGTGTTTTCTTCGATACAACTTCTGTTGTTCATGCAAAGCTTTCCTACCCGTTTTCCATTGATTGTTGTCACTTCAAATCGTAAATTTCATCTCATCAGTAGAAACAACCTAAACCCTGGAGATCAACATGGACATTCGCCGCCTGGTTCTGGCATTCATCCTTCCTCCTGCAGCCATTATGAACAAAGAAGCCGGAACAATCATGCTGACCGGTATTCTCACTCTCTGGGGCTGGATTCCCGGAGTTGTGGCCGCCCTCATCATGATCTCACGGGAGCAGTGCCAAAAGAAAGCCGAAGCGTAAATCATCTTCCGGTTACCAGTGACTACACCGGTAACGTCATAAGAGTTCCCACCCCGGCCTCCGGCCTTCGCTTTTCCACTCAGGGAGAGGAGACGGCTGGAGTACCTTTTTTATAAAACAAAGAAATCTGCTTTCGGCTCTGGCAAGTGGAAGTCGATACCGATACCGATTTATCAAATATACACTTATCCACTCTCATCACTCGAAGTAATGAACATGGGACTGATGGGGCCAATGGGACTCATGGGACGAAAGAGCAACAGGACGAGTCTTCCTGAATTTTCTTGTCACTCGTCACCAGTCACTCATCGAGTTTCTGTTTCACTGAGAAGAACACCTTTCTTTGCTTGTTGTCAACTATCCATTCCTAAGAAACCAATGGTTTATTGACGTATTATGGTCTCTTTTTTTTTCGATTTGGATACCGATTTGGACAATTCACGTGCCAGCACTTTTTTTTTATCGGTATCCAAATCGGTATCGCTATCCAAATCGGATTTCAGTTGGAATCTCGATTCAATGCTATACCGACCTCAATTTCTATCGCCGCTGATTGGCGGGCTCATCATCGAGTTTCTGGTTCACTGAGAAGAACAGCGTTCTTTCCTTGTTATCCATTATCCATTATCCATTATGTCTTCTTCTCACCAGCGCATCATCGGCATCGATTTCGGCTCCAAACGTATCGGCCTGGCCAAAAGCGATCCGCTCGGACTGTTCGCCCAGCCGGTAGGCACCTTCGACATGACGGGGCTTCTCGACGCACTCTCGAAGATGCGCAACGATGAGGGGATTGAAAAAATCGTGGTGGGCTATCCGTTGAACGTCAATGACGAAAAAACCCGTATGACCAGGGTGATTGACGGCTTCATCGTGGAACTCAGCGCGGCTTTCCCCGGTATTCCGATCGAGACCAGCGATGAGCACCGCTCTTCGAGAACGGCCATGCAGCTTCTTGCCGGTTCGGGTGCAAGCCGCAGAAAACGTAACGTGAAGGGCAGGCTCGATACCGCAGCCGCCTGCCTTATCCTGCAGGGCTGGCTGGAGGGTCGTCGCTGAAGTGCCACTCTTTTTTTGACCCCTCCACGGATCAGTTTTTCCTTATAGCTTTTCCGGCAGGCTTCTGTATCTTTACGGAAGTGACTCTCTCACGTTATAACCGACTGTAGTTCATCCATGACCAATCCGGAAATTCTCGCGATGTTCAAGTCGAGCGGCGCACTGCTCGATGGCCATTTCAGGCTTACTTCAGGCCGTCACAGCAACTCCTATTTCCAGTGCGCCAAGGTACTGCAATATCCGGAACACCTCACGGCGATCTGCTCAGAAATTGCCGCCCATTTCATGAGCAGCGGCATCACGACAGTCATCTCGCCAGCCATCGGGGGCATCGTCGTTGGCACCGAGGTCGGACGCCAGCTCGCCGTCAGAACCATCTTCGCTGAACGCAAGGAGGGAACCATGATGATCCGCAGGGGATTCTCCATCGACCCATCCGAACAGGTTCTGGTTGTGGAGGATGTGATCACCACAGGAGGCTCCGTTGCGGAGGTGATTGAACTGGTCAGGGCCACAGGCGCCAATGTTGCCGGCGTCGCGTCGGTGGTGGATCGCAGCAACGGCAAGGTACTGCTGGCCGATCAGCAGTTCTCGCTGCTCATGATGGAGGTGGTGAGTTACGCTCCGGAAGAGTGCCCGCTCTGCAAGGAGGGCATCCCGATTGACGCGCCTGGCAGCAGAAGCAACCCCCAGGCATGAACCTCTCCATGTTGCGACAGCGCATCAACAGAATCTCGTTCGTCGGCCTCGGACTCATTGGCACCTCGCTGATGCAGGCTCTCAAACGTGCTGCGGCGGTAGAAGGTCGGAGCATCGAGACCATCGGCTTCGATCCGGGCTTTGCCGAAAAGGATGTTGCAACCATCACAGGAACGTTGGGACTCGACTGTTTCGAAACCGATCCGGCAAAACTCTACGATGCGGACCTCGTTGTGCTTTGCGCACCGGTTGTCACCAACATCGCCCTGCTTGAAGTGGTAAAACAATACGCACCGGAGGGAACCCTGGTCACCGACGTATCGAGCACCAAAACTGAAATCGCCTTAAAAGCCAGGCAGCTCGACCTCAACTTCATCGGGATGCACCCCATCGCCGGACGTGAACAGCAGGGTTACCGTGCAGCTTCTCCGGAGCTGCTCGAAGGACGTATCATTATCATCTGCTCCGATTCCGGCCTGACTGAAACCAGTGTCCTCGTCGACCTCTGTTCGCTGCTACGCAAAGCGGGATGCAGGCCGGTCATCATGAGCCCGGAGGAGCACGACCGGGTCTATGCCAACATCAGCCACCTGCCCCAGCTCGTATCGACTGCCCTGATGCATCACTGCCGCCAGAATGTAGAAAGCTCCGGCCCAGGATTTGCCTCTGTCAGCCGGCTTGCCGGCAGCCCCTGGCTAATCTGGCGCGACATCGTCGATACCAACCGCAACAACATCGCAACTGAACTCGAGACCTTCTCCTCGCTGCTGGCCACCGTAGCAGAAGAGGTCCGTACCGGAAACAGCGAAGCGCTCGAAGCGAAATTCCTCGAAGCAAACCGTCTCTATCAACTCCTTCAGGAAAGAGACCGCCCATGAAGCTGGCCATCATCGTCAACATCACCAGAGAAAAAGCTCTGGAACTTGCCTGTGAACTGACCGCATGGCTGGACGAACGTTCGATCGACTATGTATTCGACCCCCAGTCGGCCAAAGCGCTTGGCAGCGACAAACAGGAAGAGAAAACCGAACTGTACCGGCATTGCGACGTTTTCGTCTCCCTCGGCGGTGACGGGACGCTCCTGCTCGCCTCTCACTACTCACAGACAAAGCCCGTCCTGGGCATCAATGTGGGCGACCTCGGTTTTCTTACCGAATTCAGCCCTGACGAAATGTATACGGCCATGAATCATGTGCTGAGCGGCAACTACTCGATCCATACGCGCTCACAGCTCGAAGCCTCATTCGATTCCGGCAATCAGCCGCATCCCATGACCGCGCTGAACGATGTCATCATCGAAAAGGGAGCCTCTTCGCGTCTGCCAGCATTCGTCATATGGCTTGATCACGAGGTTCTGGGCTCTTACCGCGCCGATGGTATCATTATCGCTACCTCGACCGGTTCGACGGCATACTCCATGTCCGCAGGAGGCCCTATCATCGCGCCGAAATCGAATGTATTTGTCATCACACCCATCTGTCCGCACATGCTGACGGTCAGACCGATCGTCATCAGTGATGATAAAACAGTCAGAATTTCGGTCGATTCATACTCCGGAGAATTTCCTTTGAAAATGGACGGTGTCGTCAAAAAGATGTTGCACCCGGGAGAGGTTGTCTGTGTGAAAAAATCGCCCCAGATGATCAACCTCGTGGCCAACGAAAAACGGAGTTACTTCGAAATCCTTCGTAAAAAGCTGCTCTGGGGCCACGAACATCCCACGGGTGAGTAAAGCACATCACCCCGGCAGACCTGAACCTTCTTCCAACGCACCAGCCATCGTCTTCCATGACTGAACGCATCGGATCTTTCTGGCTGAACCGCCTGCTCGGCATTCCGTCAACGACTCCGCTCACTCCCCAGGCGATGAGCGCATCGCTGCAGATCGCCATAGACCCGGCTCCCGAACTGAGCCCAAGGCTCGCACGGTTCACTGCTGCCCTGGGAGAGACCTTCAGGAGATGCGGCGTCTCGGTCGTTGAACACCGTGATGCCGGTCAATCCGGTTGCCGTTACCGTGCCGGCACAGCCGTTCTTGCACCGGGAGTCTTTCCCGACGAACTCCTGCCGATCAATCGGGTTTCAACACTGTACAACAATCTTATTGTCGGCATCTACGACGGACCCCCGCCGGTAAGTGCCGACCAGACGCCCCAGGAGACACTCGACGCGGTCATCGGGCGTCTGGCCTGGGAGATGGTGCATCTCCTGATTTATGTGAGTGATGACTCCTGGACGGTGTGCAGTATGAACGGAGGCATCGCCACCTTCGGGACGCCACTGCCGGAACTCCGTGATGTGCTCGAATCGCTGATTCCTAAAATCACCGCGCAGGTGGTGCCTCCCCGTGAAGGTGACCTCGATATTCTGCCGGGAGCGCTCGATAGCTCGACGGCGGAGTTCAGGAAAATTGCGGAGGATTTCGTGACTTGTGGTCGCCTCTGGACATCCAACCACCACTTCATGAACCACACCGCTCGCGAATCGCTCGACTATCGGAGCGGCTTCTACCGGAAGATTGTGGCACGATACCTGGATGAACGAAGTGGTATGAGTTATGGCTTTTTTGCGCGTCAACTCCCGGTAGCCACCCTTCCGGCAGCCGATAATGGGTGTTGGATGGCGGATCATGAGACGCCTGCCTCATCAGATGGCCAGACCATCATTCCGGTGAGGCTTGCCGGAAGGGTGCTGCTGGTCCCCATACCGCCGGTACGTATCATCACCACCCGTTCGGGATGCCGGAAAACCGACCTCGACGGAAGGTACGATCTGGTGGAAATCGGCTTTGAAAACGGACGGGCACGGCTGGCCACGCCGAAGGGACTACCCCCCGATATGGTCTCGAAACCATCGTTCGACACGCTGACCATCATTGCCCATGCGGTTGGCAATGCCATGATCGCCAGCATTCTCTTGAGGTTAAGGCCAGACAGCCTTTTTCCCCGGTTGCTTGAACGCACCGGTTGCGCAATGACGCACTGGCACCACTATCCGGATGGCGAGATGGTTCCTGAAGGTTACGTGGTGCATGGAAGAGGCAATCCGCCAGTCTCGTGTTCCACACCGCAATCGGCAGCCTACAGCCTCCTGGGCAAGCTCGATGCACTCGAGATCGCCATCGAATCCGGCATCGACTATCACGGAGACCTGCATATCGAACCCGGACACGGCACCAACATCGTTGGCACGATGTCACTCACCGAAATGGCCGCATTTCTGAATCCGGAGCCGTCCGCTGTCAGGAACAAAGGTAATCATGGCCGCCATCTTCATTGAAACCGGGTAAACTTCGGGCTCAATCTGTATTCAGGTAATAAAAAAAACGCCCTCAGCCCTGGGGTTGCTTTTCACTGTACTCCCAGCGTCCCTGATGCTCGAGGATCATCTCAACGATCTCCCTGATGCAACCGCGGCCTCCTTCGAACACCGAGATGTAAGCCACTCTGTTGCGCAGGTAATCGGCGCCGTTGATCGGGGTCACCGGCAAACCGACCCGCTTGAGCATCTCAAGGTCTTCGATATCGTCAGCGATGCCGGCACAATCATCGTCCTGCAGTCCGTGGAGGCTTTTAAACGATTCGTATGCTTCGAGTCGCTCCTCGCCGTCGAGATAAAGATCGACCGGACCTGCTGTTTCAAGCAATGAGCGCCATGCTCGGGCATCGCGACCGGCAATAACAGCCACCTGCATACCGAGACGTAACGCTTCCCGTATAGCGATCATATCCCGGCAATAGACCCCAGGCATCTCCCGCCCTTCGCCATCCAGCGCGATGGTTCCGTTACTGAGGACTCCGTCAAGTGAAATGACCAGCGCCTTGATGCCGTCGAGGGCGGTGCTTATCTGTGAGGATGGATCAGCCTGATAGGGCTGCATACCGAAAAACTGGAAAGAGCTCAATGGTGTAGAGGATTAACGTGAATGAAAAGCTTCCCTGATCGACAACATGCACTCCTGGAGCTGCATGAGTTCCCGCACCAGAGCACCGAATTCATGAAGTGGCGCCTGGGTTGCAGCATCGGACATGGCGCTCGACGGCTCAGGATGCACCTCGAAAAAGAGTCCGTCCACACCGGTTGCCACGGCTGCACGGGCAAGAGGCAGCAGAAAGCGTCGATCACCTCCCGAAACGCCCGATTGTGCGCCCGGCAACTGGACGCTGTGTGTCGCATCGAAAATAACCGGCCAGCCGGAATCGGCCATGATCGGGAGCGCCCGGAAATCAACCACAAGATTGTGATAACCGAAGGTGGTTCCTCGCTCGGTGAGCATGATCTTCCGGTTCCCGGTTGCAGCAGCCTTCTCTGCGGCAAACCGCATATCCTCCGGCGCCATAAACTGCCCTTTCTTGATGTTGACGGCAAGTCCGGTTGAGGCCGCAGCCACGATCAGCTCCGTCTGTCGGCAAAGAAAGGCCGGAATCTGGAGCACATCGACACAGGAGGCGGCAAGATCGATTTCCGACGTTTCATGAACGTCGGTCAGAACGGGCATATTGAACGTATCCCTGATTTCACGGAGAATGTCCAGCGCCTCACGATCGCCGATGCCGGTAAACGACGAGGAGGATGATCGGTTCGCCTTGCGATAGGAGCCCTTGAAAATAACAGGAATTCCTTCTTCCTGCCCGATGCGATCGAGTTCGGTGGCGACCTCGAGGGCCATCTTCCGGTTTTCGATAAGGCAAGGGCCTGCAATGAGGAACAGTCCCATGTGTCCCGGCAGTGCCGTGGGACCTATCGAGAACTTTTGCATAGATTATCCTGTTAAATTAAGAGCTGACGATAAAAAACCGGATGGCGCCGATTTGTTTTTTACTTGAATACTCAAGCCCTCAATTTAATCAATAATTTTTCTTTTCACTGTCTAACCAACGATAGCAGAATATGAACACCGCAGATACCCGGCAGCGACTGCTCGACATCGAAAAGCAGATCGCGAGCCTCAAAGAGGAGCAGGCAACGGTCAAGGCGCAGTGGGATGCCGAAAAGGAGCTGATTCAGACTTCTCGCCGTCTCAAATCCGGGCTTGAAGAACTACGGGTACAGGCCGAAAACTACGAACGAAGCGGTGACTATGGCAAGGTTGCCGAGATACGGTACGGAAAAATCATTCAGATAGAGCGGGAACTCGAGGAAAACAGTCGCAAGATCGAGGCCCGGCAAGCTTCGGGCGACCTGATCATGAAGGAGGAGATCGATTCAGACGATATCGCCGACATCGTCTCCCGCTGGACCGGTATCCCTGTCAGTAAGATGCTCCAGTCAGAACGTCAGAAGCTGCTCGGCATCGAGGCCGAACTTCACCACAGGGTGATCGGCCAGGACGAGGCTGTTCGAGCGGTCAGCGACGCCGTGAAGCGATCCCGTGCAGGAATGGGGGATGAAAAGCGCCCGATAGGCTCCTTCATCTTTCTCGGCCCGACCGGGGTCGGAAAAACCGAACTTGCCCGAACTCTCGCCGACTACCTTTTCGACGACGAGGATGCCCTGATCCGCATCGACATGAGCGAATACATGGAATCGCACACCGTCAGCCGACTCGTTGGGGCGCCTCCCGGCTACATCGGATACGAAGAGGGGGGCCAGCTCACTGAAGCGGTCCGGCGAAAACCCTTCTCGGTTGTGCTGCTCGATGAAATCGAAAAAGCACACCCCGATGTTTTCAACATCCTGCTGCAGATTCTTGATGACGGAAGACTGACCGACAGCAAGGGGCGCCTGGTGAACTTCAAGAACACCATCATCATCATGACCAGTAATATTGGCGCCCAGCTTATCCAGAGCGAAATGGAGCACCTCGAAGGCCGGGACGCTAATACGATGTTGGCAGCGCTGCAGGACAAGCTCTTCCAGTTGCTCAAGCAGCAGGTCAAACCCGAATTCCTGAACCGCATCGATGAGGTTATTCTGTTCACCCCATTGACCAGAGATAACCTGAGAGAGATCGTTACGATCCAGTTCGACCACATCCGGGCAACAGCCATGCGTCAGAGAATCTCTCTTGAAATCACCGATGAGGCGCTGATGTGGCTTGCCCGTACAGGGTTCGACCCGGCGTTCGGCGCGCGCCCGCTCAAGCGGGTCATGCAGCGCCGTATCACCAACCATCTGTCGGAGATGATCCTTTCCGGCACCATCGGCGAAGGCGATAGCGTTGCGATCGCCCTTGAGGGCGACGCAATCACCATGAAGAGGAAATAAATCATGAACCAACCCCGGTCGCTGCCATCAGCCCGATGCCGTCGACCGGTCACCGCTACCGCGTGCCATCCATGAAAAAAGGACTTCTCGCACTTTTTCTCCTTATCATACTCTGCCCTCCGGAAGTGACCGCCCGCTCCCGTCCGGACAGCCTGAAGATCAAAATCGGCCAGATGCTCATGATCGGGTTCAGGGGAGTCGATCTGAAGCATGCCCCCGCCATCGAGGCCGATATTCTCAAACGGGCCATCGGCGGTGTGGTGTTGTTCGATTATGACGTCACTGCGGCCTCGCCCGTGCGAAACATCGATTCGGCGGATCAACTCCAGCGCCTCACAGCCGGGCTGCAACAACTGTCGTCAATCCCACTCTTCATCGCCATCGACCAGGAGGGTGGACGTGTCTGCCGTCTCAAACCGGCTCGCGGCTTTCCTCCATCTGTGTCTGCGGCTCGCCTCGGAGCGATTGACAACGCCGACACCACCCGCCAGGCCGCCGGATCGACCGCCGCATTGCTGGCGCGTCTCGGTATCAACATGAACCTCGCACCCTGTGTCGATCTGAACACCAATCCCGCCAATCCTGTCATCGGCAAGCTTGACCGGAGCTACTCCGGTGACCCGGCAGTCGTTGCCCGACAGGCTGGCATCGTTGTGGATGCCTTCTATCAGCACGGGGTTATCGCCGTCCTGAAGCACTTTCCCGGACACGGCAGCTCAACGCAGGATACGCACAAGGGGTTCACCGATGTTACCGCCACCTGGTCCGAAACCGAGCTTGAACCATATCGCGAACTGATCTGCCAGGGCTATGACGACCCGGTCATGACGGCCCACGTCTTCAACGCCCGTCTCGACAGCCTCTGCCCGGCAACACTCTCCAAAGCGATTGTTGGTGGGCTGCTTCGCACCAGACTCGGATTCAGGGGTGTGGTCATCAGCGACGACATGCAGATGAAGGCCATTACTGACCGATACAGCCAGGAAGAGGCCATCCGCATGGCCCTCGATGCCGGTGTCGATATGCTGCTCTTTGGCAACAACGTCAGCTACGATCCGCTGGTTGCAGAGCAAGCTGCCGGCATCATCAGGCGACTGGTCGAGAAAGGAACCATAGCTCCTGATAGAATTGATGCCTCGTACCGACGCATCATGGCCCTGAAAACACGAACCATCTTTCCCCGCAAATGAAAGTCATTTATCTTGTCCGGCACGCAAAAGCAGGCTGGCACGACCCAACGATAGCCGATTTCGAACGCCCCCTCACCACCAGGGGCCATGCCGAAGCAGACTCGATGAGTACACACCTCCTCCATCAGGGAATCATCCCTGAACTGCTCGTCTCAAGCCCGGCAACAAGGGCGCTCGAAACCGCACAAATCTTCGCCGATACCCTGGGTATCGAGACAGGCGAAATCAGGCACAACATCGACATCTACGAAGGGGATACGGAGGCTCTTGCGACCATTGTTCAGGCTCTTGATGATGCCTTCGAAACCATCATGCTTTTTGGTCACAACCCGACCATCAGCTCTTTGATACGCTGGCTCACCGGCAAACCGACAGACGCCATGGAGACCTGTGGAATTGCAAGAATCGATCTGGAGTGTGACCGGTGGCATGAGGCCGGAGAGGAGAGCGGAACACTTACCTGGTACGAATATCCGAAAAAGGACTGAAGCAGAAAAAGCTCAGTTATACCCGGATCCGGGTTCCCTCTCGGATCTGGGCTCCCGCTGCATCAGGTCGAGAATTGCCTGCTGGGCGGGTTTATCTTCGAAAAGCATCTGGTAGACGGCTTGCGAGATCGGCATATCGACCCCGAGACGTCCGGCCAGATCAACCACGGCTTTCGATGAGAGCACCCCTTCGGCAACCATACTCATTTCGGCCAGAACGGCCTTGAGCTTGCGCCCTTTGCCGATCTGCTCTCCAACCGAGCGATTGCGACTGTGCCGACTCAGGCAGGTCACGACCAGATCGCCGATACCGGAAAGACCCGAAATCGTGAGCGGGTCGGCGCCGAGTCTGGCGCTGAGCCTTGAAATCTCGGCAAGCCCCCTGGTAATGATGGCCGCTTTGGCATTGTCGCCAAAACCGAGCCCGTCCGAAATTCCGGCCGCTATGGCAATGACATTTTTCACCGAACCGGCTATTTCGACTCCAACCAGGTCAGTGTTGACATAGACACGAAAGTATTTGGTATGAAAGGCTTCCTGAACTAAGCGGGCCGTTTTTTCTGAAAGGGAGCAAGCAACAACGGTGGTAGGTTGCTGGCGAACGACCTCTTCGGCATGGCTCGGCCCATAAAGGACGGCAACGCTCTCGGGCGTGAGTCCCGGAAGTGTTTCGAGCAGCACTTCAGACATCCGTTTACCGCTCTTCAGCTCGAGTCCTTTGGCGACGTTAACGATGATCTTGTCATCGAGAGGTTCGTTAGCAAACCCCTGTGCTGTTTCACGAAGCGCATGGGAAGGCACTGCCGTAACGATCATCTGCGCCTTACTGACAGCGTCGTGCAGCGCTTCGACAACATGCAGGTTATCCGGAAAAACGATCCCTCTGAGATAGCGCTTGTTCTCACGATCAGCCTCAAGCGCCCTGGCGAACTCCGTCCTGTGAGCCCACAGGGTGACCTCGTGGCCTTTGTTGGCCAGAAGAATGGCAAGCGTTGTCCCCCAGCTTCCCGCACCGAGAACGGTAATCTTCATCAGGGACACCGGCTGTCAGGCACGCCGCCCGAAGGAAAGGCGGTTCTCGGTTCCCGAAAAGAGCCGCTTGATGTTGGCCCGATGGGTATAGATGATTGCCGCAGCGACGATGCCGCCGAAGATCAGCAGATGGTAATCGAGGCTGTCATGGACGAACCACTTTCCGAAAAAGCTGTAATCGAGACCCGAGCCGAGTTCGAAAATATATTTGCGTATCGCGATGATGAGCGGAAACGCCAGTGCTGCCAGAATTGATCCGACCGAGACGTATCGCGATGCCGTGACGGTGAGAATGAACACACCGATCACCATCAGCATGCTTACCGGAGCGATGCCGATCAGCATACCGGCCGCCGTACTGACCCCTTTGCCTCCTTTGAAACCGGCAAAGACCGTAAAGACATGGCCGATAACGGCGCTCATGCCTGCAACAAGACGCAAAGCGACCTCGTTCATGTCAGGATAGGCTCCGAGGGGGTAGGCCTTGAACAGGGCAACAACCTGCACGGCAGCCACAGTCCCCTTGGCGATGTCGATGAGCGTAACGGCAAGCCCGGCTTTCCAGCCAAGCACCCTGAATGCGTTGGTGCCTCCGGCATTGCCACTGCCGAACTTGCGGATATCGATACCTTTGAGCATCCTGGCGGCAATGATGCTGGTCGGAATGGAGCCGATGAGGTAAGAGACGGCGATGATTGCGATAAAGGTCAGCATAACGGTCTTGATTGAATGATGAACTAACGATCAATCGGAGGGTCAGGCATTGATGACTTCACCTATAATGTAGGCATTTTCCTGTTTTGACCTCAAGAGATCCATGAGATGATCGACACAATCTTTTGGCGTGATCATCACCAGGCCGAGTCCCAGATTGAAGGTACGGCGCATATCCTCTTCAGGGACCGCACCCTCCTTGCGGATCAGGTCGAAAACAAGCGGCTCCGGCCAGGAAGCCCAATCGACCAAGAGGGCCAGTCCTTCCGGAACGATACGCATGGTGTTGCCCATGAGGCCGCCTCCGGTGATATGTGACATACCCCGCAGTACTCCGGTGCCAAGCAGCGGCTCGATGACCGGAAGGTAGGAGCGGTGCACCTTCAGCAGCTCCTCGGCGATCGTACCATCAAGCCCGGCAATGCACTCCTGCATCCGGCCTTCAAAAACCTTGCGGGCAAGCGAATAACCGTTCGTGTGCAAACCTGTGGAGGGCAGACCGATCATGACGTCACCGGCCACGATTTTCGAACCGTTGATGATCTGCTGCTGATCGACGACACCGACAATCGTGCCAGCAAGGTCAAAATCCTCTGCATCGTAGATTCCTGGCATCTCAGCAGTCTCTCCACCGATAAGAGCGCAACCGTTCGCACGGCAGGCCCTCACCATGCCGGTGACCACGGCAGCGGCGATTTCGGGCTTCAGCTTGCCGCAGGCATAATAGTCAAGAAAAAAGAGGGGACGGGCGCCGCAGACAAGAATATCATTGACACAATGGTTGACCAGACAGGAGCCAACCGTGTCATAAAGCCCCAGCTCAACGGCTATCTTGAGTTTGGTGCCCACCCCGTCGATACTGCTGACCAGCACCGGATTGTCGTATTTCGAAAAATCGGGTCTGAAGAATCCTCCGAAAGCTCCAATATCGGTCATCACCTGGCTGGTGAAGGTCTGGCGTACCTGCGGCTTGATCAGACGAACAAACTCCTCCCCGGCGGTTATATCGACTCCGGCGTTCTTGTAATCCATAGCATTTCCTCTCGTTTATATCCTGTTGAATCCTTCATCTGTGGAACCTGCAAGTACCGGTCAGCTCCCTGCCGGTTTCTCGAAGATACCGGAGCACTGATCTTCGGGAAAAAACTCGTGATGCAGGGCAGAGACCGCCGCCAGCACATCCTTCTCTTCGACCACCACGCCGACATTGATTTCCGAGGCCCCCTGGGAAATCATCCTCAGATTCACCTGGCGCAGTGAGCCGAAAATCCTGCCAGCAACGCCTCTCGACATTCGGAGGTTGTCGCCAACAATACTGACCGTCGCCACTTTGTGCTCAATCTCCACCTCGCCGAGTGTTCTTGCCTCCTGGATGAAGGGCTCGCTCAGAAGGGCATCCTCAACGGTCAGCGAAACCGATACTTCGCTGGTCGAAATCATTTCGACCGATATGGCAAAACGCTCGAAGACATCGAACAGCTCACTCATGAACCCGTGACGGCCAAACATCCGGTTGGAGCGGATGTTAACGATAGCCTGCCCCTTTTTGACAGCGATCGACTTGACCAGACCACCATAGCTCATACCCGAAAGCAGTTCCGGATCATCGGTGATCAGGGTTCCCCGTGACTCGGGATGCAGTGAATTCAGCACATAGACCGGGATGTTCTTCTTCACTGCCGGAGCGATGGTATCGGGATGCAGCACCTTGGCGCCGAGATAGGCCAGTTCAGCCGCTTCGGAGAAGGTCATCACCCTGATGCTGCGGGCCTCGGGTACCAGGCGGGGATCACAAGTCATCACGCCATCCACATCGGTCCAGATTTCTATGGAATCCTCATGCAGCCATGCCCCGATCAGCGCAGCCGAAAGATCGGAACCGCCACGTCCAAGCGTCGTGGTTTTTCCGGCTTCGGTCGAACCGATATAGCCCTGGGTAACAACAATCACTCCCGACTGAAGTCTCGGTCTGATGATGGCATCCGTTTTTGCCTGGCAGAGATGCTCGACCGGACGGGCGAAGCCGAAACGGTCATCGGTAATCATCACCTGGCGGACATCGAGCCACTCACAGCAGACTCCCTGTTCGGCCATAGCGGCAGCAAACACGGTGGTCGAGAGCAGCTCGCCGAAGGAGCAGAAGGTATCTTTCGAGCGTTCGGTCAGCTCCCCGACAATCTCAATTCCCTTGGCAAGAAGCTCAAGCCGGGTGACATAAGCGTCGATCTTTCCGGCAAGCTCTTGCTGAAGCGCTTTGCTGACGACGAGTTCGCCGGTAAGGGCGAGGTGAAACTTCCTGACCTCGTCGGCCTTCTGCAAGGCCTCGTCAAGACGCCCGGCTCCAGCCGCGTCAGCGATCTGGATGAGCTTGTTGGTGATGCCGCTGCAAGCGCTCAGGACGACCAGCGGCACGCCGGTTTTTCGCTTCCCGGCGATAATGGCGATAGCCTGTCGCATGGCGCTTGCCGTGCCGACAGAGGTGCCGCCGAATTTCATGACTGCCATAACCTGAAATCAAATGAATTTGGATGATGATCGTTTCAGGATCATTTTCCTGTTCTGTTGTATTATACTGCCATGATCGAAAAACAAATGAACCCAAAAGACAGGGACCCGAAGTAACGGCCCCATGAGCGAGATCATCCGACACCCTTCAGAATCCGCACACAAAGGACGCATGCTCAGGATGGCTATGCTCCTCGTGATCTCGTGCCTCATGCTTGCGTTGGACGCATGCCAGAGCTCACGGTCGCTCTCCGATCGCATGGAGAGCAAATATAGTTTAAAAAAGAGAAAAACATCTATCTCCCGCCTTCGTCCTCAAGGCCCTGAACGTTGCGACCTGCCGGTACCGGTCTCGATTCGCGATTACAGAACCATGCTCGACTCGATCGAAAAATCTCTTGGCATCCGTTACCGTTTTGGTGGCAACGCTCCGGATGGATTCGACTGTTCGGGCTTCATTCAATACCTGTTCAGCTCATCGTTTCACCTCCTGCTTCCACGGACATCGACCGATCTTGCCCTGCTTGGCCCGCTCATCCCCCGAAACAGGCTCGAAAAAGGAGACCTTGTGTTTTTCTCCTCCGGCAAAGAGATCGACCATGTCGGCGTTTATCTCGGAAGCGGACGCTTCGCCCATGCATCAACAACGGCAGGGGTCATCATCAGCCCCCTTGCCCAGCTCCATTACGAAACCCGCTTCGCCTTCGGCACAAGAATCATCAGGATAAAACAGTGACGAGGGGCGAGTGACAAGTGCTGAGTGCTGAGTGTTTTTCCCCCTGTCCTTTTGCTCCCTTTCGTCCTTTTCGTCCCTTTCCCCCTTGCTCCCTTTCTTTCTCTTCCAGCTCTTTCTCTCCGGAATTAGTATCTTCAGGTTCAGTTCTTTTTCACAGCAATACCTCCATCGATGCAGCCGCCGAAAACTCATAACCATATCGAACTCTCTTTCGAGATCGACAGTGATCTTTTTGAACTCTACATAGCCCTGCTTTCACAGGAGGGCATTGAATATTTCCTCGAAGAAGAGCGAAAGCTTCTTGCCTATCTTTCCGAAAGCGACTGGAATGCCGAAAAGGAAGCGTCGATCAAAACCCTTCTGCAGGAGACCTTTGCTTCGGAGCCCCGCTTCACGACTTCGTTTATTCCTGACCGGAACTGGAACGCAGAATGGGAGGCTCATCTTCAACCCGTTGAAATCTCCGACAGGTTCCTCATCGTCCAGCACCAGAAGGAGTATGCCGTCAAACCCGGCCAACTGGTCATTGCCATCAACCCGAAAATGTCGTTCGGTACCGGCTATCACGCGACCACGCGCCTGATGCTGCGCCAGATGGAGGAGATCGACCTTGCCGACAGGAACATCATGGACATCGGTACCGGTACTGGCGTACTGGCCATCGCCGCCCGCATGCTCGGCAACAGAAACCCGATCCTTGCCTTCGACAACAACGCCTGGTCAGCAGAGAACGCCGTCGAGAATGTTGCGGAAAATAAGGTGGCCGACATCCGAGTGGAGCTGCTCGACGCTGAAGAAGAGCTGGCGGCGAACCTCGAAGATGGCTTCGACCTGATTCTGGCCAACATCAACAAGAATGTGCATGACCGCATCCTGCCGGTCATCCGGAGTCACGCTCCGGAAGCCCTGGTGCTGCTTTCAGGTATCCTCATCTATGACGAGCCCTGGCTGAAGCAGCTCGTCAGGCGACTTGGCTACACCATCAGCAAAAGTATCTACGAGGAGGAGTGGCTCTCGGCCTTTCTTGAACCAGTCAACTGAACAGGAGGCTCCCGCCTGAAGTTATGGAACGAATTGCAAGCATCGATGTGGGCACCAATACGGCCCTCCTTCTGGTCGCCGACCTCGATCCGGCAACCGGCAGAATCAAGCCGGTCGCACACCACCAGGCCATTGTACGTCTCGGTCAGAATGTCGATGAAACAAGAGTCATCTGCCGTGAAGCACTCGAACGCCTGATCGCCTCTCTTGCCCGGTACAGCACGATCTGCCATGACCTCGGCGTCCGTCGCATCATTGCTGCTGGCACCAGCGCCCTGCGCGACGCTTCGAATCGGGACGAAATCATCAACGAGGTTCGTCATGCAACCGGCATTGAACTTGAGTGCATCAGGGGCGAGGAAGAGGCCGAACTAACCTTCTTCGGCGCAGTAGCCGGGTTGGACCAGGCGCCAGAACCCTTCACGGTCATCGATATCGGCGGAGGCAGCACCGAGATCATCATGGGCTCCACGCAGCGAGTCGAACACGCGGTCAGCATGAATATCGGCTCGGTAAGGCTTACCGAACGCTTCTGTACCGCATCGCCACCCTCTCCCGAAGCATTCGAAGAGGCAAAACAGGAGATCGACCGCCATCTCGCCAGAAGCCTTCCGCCGTTCTTCGCAGCCCGTCAGCAGGTGTTCGGTGTTGCCGGCACCCTGACCACCATCGCCCAAGTCGCCATGGGCGACAAACACTTCGATCCGTCAAAGATGCATGGGTACCGGCTTGACTACGAAACGGTGCACACCCTTCTGGAAAAACTCCGCACCATGCCGCTCCATGAAATCGTGGCCCTCGGCATTCCGGAAGGACGAGCTGACGTGATTGCCATGGGTACCCTCATTCTGCATCAGTTCATGCGCATGCTTGGTGTCGGCAGCGTCACGGTCAGCATTCAGGGACTCCGCTTCGGCCTGGCCCAGCGGGAACTTCAGCGCCTGCTGTAACCAGCCCTGACCGAGGCACAACCGCTTCAGGGCTTGCGGCACAACAGCCAGACAAGCCCACCCGAGGCATCCTTCGTAAAAAAAAGAAAGTGTTCGCTGCTCTCCCCAATCCGGAAGCGTTTGCGTAACGCATCGACCGAAAGCGGAAAATCGCGTCGCTGGACAGCGGCGTTCGACACCCCAAAAGCCAAAAGCTCCCGGCGAATGCTTTTCGGCCTGAAGGGACGACACGCCTCTATCCGGAAACGCCTGCCGGGAAATCGTTCGACACAACGCTCCGAAGTAAGGTAATCGACCGTACGGTTCAGGAATTCAAGCTTCATCGTTCTGGCAAGCCCGGCGGTAAGCCTGGCCTTGATGATGGCCGCATCCGGCTCGTACAGCCAGCTCCCTGGAGTTTCAGCAACCACGCGACCGGTTGAGCCCATCGCGTTCGAGCTGATTTCAAACACCTTCTCACCGAGGCACACCGCCCTGACCTCCGGCTTGCTTCCGACAGGATGAGCACGGTCGAGCAGCAGCAACACCTCTTTGCCTTCGCCATCAACCGAAATGACGATGATTGATGCCAGTGACGGCAAGCTCTTTTCCAGGTCGCCGGTTTCAAGAGCCGGCGAAGCCTTGATACAGACCTTCGGAGCCTTCCGGAGCATGAGATCATGCAGACGCACCACATCGGGACTCGAGTGCTCAAGAGTCGCAGAGCGCAAGCCATGCTCCCTTCGCGCCGGGTCAACGAAAACCCAGTCAAAAGCCTCATCGGCATAACCGGCAAGCAGCGCTTCGCTGTCACCGATCCTCGTTTCGACATTCGTCACCCCCATCGTGCGACGATTCGTTTCAGCCAGCCCTGCCAACACCTCGTCCCGCTCGCAGGAGATAACCTCCTCAAACCGTCGGGCAAGAAACAGTGTGTCGATGCCAAGCCCGCCAGTCAGATCAATCGCCCGACGCCCATGCATCAGCGACGATTTCCACTCAGCGGCACGCTCTCCGGAGCACTGTTCGAGCGAGAGGCGGGTATAGATCAGCGGAAAGCAACAGAGTGAAGGCAGCTTCACAGCAGCCTTCTGTCGGCAGGCGATCTGTTCAGCAATTGCCCTGACCGGTAACTCCCGTCGACCGTGGAAACGCATGGCGAAATCAGCCGGGTCATCTTGCCAATGAGCATCAATCAGCTCAAGAACCTGCTGATCAAGCAAGCGATAGAATTCATCGATAGTCATATACAAAAGAAGCGGTACTCTTTTTCAGTATTGTCCTTTTAGTCCTTGACTATTGTCGTGTCAACGGTAAATAATCAGAATTTCTTTTATCATCGAAATCGGTATCCAAATCGGTATCGGTATCGATTTCCACTTGAAGAGACTAAAGAAAATATAATCGAGCGTTATGGCATAGTGTTATAACAATATGATAATTATACAGATACAGCCGTAGACCAATTTTCTGTTTTTACATAAATAATCGATTTCGATACCGATACCGATTTGGATAAATCAATGGCTCAAAAAAACAGGTCAGTTTAAGCTGGACACGGCACTTTCTTGCGCTCCCTGCCTCAACCCTTCCCCGCCTTGTGCCTTTCCACCAGCACCCGTCGCAGCACCTTGCCTACGGTCGATTTGGGCAGAGAGTCGCAGAACTCGATATGTTTCGGCACCTTGTAGGCGGCCAGCTCTTTGCGGCAATGCGCCTTCAGCTCGGCAGCCTCCACAGACCCCTTTTTGTGCAGCACTATCCACGCCTTGACGGCTTCCCCCTGATAATCATCCGGCACACCCGCCACTCCGGTTTCAAGCACCATCGGATGCGAGGCAATGACCTCCTCGACCTCACGCGGCCAGACCTGGAACCCGCTTGGCTTGATAACATCCTTTTTGCGATCGACAATGAACAGATAGCCATCCTCATCGAGATATCCGAGATCTCCTGTGTAAACCCAGCCATCGCGCAGGGTCGTCGCCGTCTCTTCAGGATTCCGCCAGTATCCTGACATAATCTGGGGTGCGCGGATCAGAATCTCCCCGATCTCTCCAAGAGACAGACGCTGAGTGCCCGATTCGGCATCAACGATACAAAGTTCGACATCCGTTGCAGGCATGCCTACCGAACCGTTTTTCTTGATACCGCGTACCGGTGAACACACGGGAGATGCCAGCGTTTCGGTAAGACCGTAGGCTTCGATAATCGAGCAATCTGCCAGTTGTTCGAAACGGTTTTTGGTTTCCTGATGCAGTGATGAAGCCCCCGAAACGATCAGTCTGAGCGATTGCAGTGCTTTTGGGTCGCGCTTGAGTCGTGGATGGGCTGCCAGAGCATTGAAAAGCGTCGGAACACCCGGCAACATAGCTACTTTGTGGCGCTTGATGGTTGCGATCAGCACATTGATATCCCTTGGATCGGGGATGAGCACCATCGTTGATCGCCTGACGAAACAGCTGGCCATAAGGGCAACCTGTGCGTACACATGAAACAGCGGCAGATTGAGCATGATGACGATCCGGTCATTGCCAAGAGCGCTCATAAACCAAGCATTAGCCTGCATACCGGTCATAATCATGGCCTCGTGTCGTCCGATGACGCACTTTGGATTGCCTGTTGTGCCACCCGAAAAGAGAAAAAGTGCAGGGTCTTCGGGATCGACCTTGATATCCGATACCTCGGCATGTGAGTTTTGATCGATCATGGCGCTCATGATCAGATCGCCCGACCGCAAAATGATCCGGTGACCGTCGCGCTTCTCTTTCAGCACGGTGAAAAGAAAGCGCTTCAACTGTGGCAGATAATCTTTAATAGATGAAATGATCACCCGCTTCACCAGAGTGTTCGGCCGGATAAGGTTCAGCTTTTCGTAAAAAGGGGTAAGCACGATGACCGTTTCGGCCTGGCTTTCGAGAAGAACCTGTTCAAGTTCATGCCCGGTGTAGAGCGGGTTGAGCAATACCGCAATACCGCCTACCTTCCAGATGCCGAATTCGGCAATAATCATCTGCGGAGCATTGGGCAAAATCAGGGCAACCCGGTCACCTTTGCTGACCCCAAGCTTTTGCAATGCCGAAGCAAAAGCGTTGCTCTGCCATTCGAGTTCCCGCCAGGAAATCGTGTTTCCCATGAAAAGAAGCGCAGCGTCATCGGGATGGTCTCGCACAATATCACGCAGAAGATCAATCATGGTGAGCGTCGGGTAAGGTGCAAGCGTATGTGGCACCCCCTCATCGTAATGACTGAGCCAGGGTCTGTCGCTCATAACGTAAATGTTTGGTATAGATTAAAATAACACCTCCTGTGATCCAGAATCATAGCAACAGTAAACGATTACAGAACTCTCGATAATGATGAATGAAGCTCTCCTGCATCATCGGAATCGTTCACACAACAAGCAAGTGCTACCGGAAACAACACCACCAAACCGCTCAGGGTAAGCCGGGAGGAGCGCCTGGCCTTGTTGTTCGTGGTACCTCTGTTTTCGATCTGGAGTGCGCCTGACGGACTCTATTGCCGGTAAGCTGATGTTCAGACTGAACCGACAGTCAGGTGGTGATAAGACTCCAGAGAATTCTGTACGAAAATCATAATAACTGTATACCTTTGGAATATACGCATTACGCGAACATATACGCTCATTCATACTCTTTCATGAGAACCGCACAGACCGCTTCGGTGAGAAAGCAAAGCTCCTGCGTGCTGATAATAAACGGCGGCATAAGGTATACCAGCCTGCCGAAGGGCCTGACCCACACGCCCATCTCGACGAAACGCTTCTGGATGCGCGCCATATCGACCGGCTGATCGAGTTCAACCACCCCGATAGCACCGAGTACCCTGACCTCCCGTACCCCGGCCACTCCTCTGCAAGGAGCAAGCCCCTCTTTTAACTGCTGTTCGATACCGAGCACGGCTGACTGCCAGTCATAGGAATGTAAAAGAGCGATGCTCGCCACAGCAACCGAACAGGCAAGAGGATTGGCCATAAAGGTCGGGCCATGCATGAACAGGCCAGGTTCACCCGATGAAATCGTCTCGGCCACCTGCCCGGAGGCCACTGTGGCCGCAAGAGTCAGGTACCCACCGGTCAACGCTTTGCCCAGGCAGATGATGTCGGGTACGACACCAGCATGTTCCAGAGCGAACATCTTTCCGGTACGCCCGAACCCTGTGGCGATTTCGTCGAAAACAAGCAGGACGTCATGAGCCGTGCACAACTCCCTGAGACGGCGAAGATAGTGCGGGGAGTAAAAGCGCATCCCGCCCGCCCCCTGGACAAGCGGCTCGAGGATGACTGCGGCGAGGCTGCCGGCATGGGCTTCAAGCAGCTCCCTCATACCGCCGATCGACTCTTCGCGCCACTCTTCATGAAAGCCGCAGGAGGGGGCTTCGGCAAAGAGCTGTTCCGGAATCGTACCGCTGAACAGGGAGTGCATCCCGTTGACCGGATCGCAAACCGACATGGCCATGAAGGTATCACCATGATAGCCTGAACGCACGGTCAGAAGGCGCCTCTTTTCAGGCCGTCCGGCGGAGTGCCAGTATTGCAGGGCCATCTTGACGGCAACCTCGACCGAAACCGAGCCGGAATCGCAGAAAAAAACCCGGTCGAGCGGTGCAGGAAGCATCTCAACCAGAAGATGGCCTAGCTCGATGGCCGGTTGGTGCGTCAGACCGCCGAACATGACGTGGCTCATGCGACCGATCTGCTCCGAGAACGCCCGGTTCAGCACCGGATGGTTATAGCCGTGAATCGCCGCCCACCATGAGGACATACCATCGACAAGACGGCGTCCATCCTCAAGTTCAATCATGACGCCGCTGGCGCCAACGACCGGCCATACCGGCAGCGGGTACTGCATCGAAGTGTAGGGATGCCAGAGATGCTGGCGGTCGAAATCGAGATCCATCATCAACGGGTCAGGGATTTGAGCATTCGTTGCAGCGCAGCCGTATCGGCATGGAGCGTGTTTACGTCGAGATCGACGAGCGGCGCCTCCTCAAACCCGTACCGTTTGAGTGCCGACGCGATCACCTTGCGTGTGTCGGTAACGATCCTCTCCTCTTCGCCCAAAAAGCGGTTATAGATCACCCCCCTGACCTCGATTCCTCTCGACACACAGGCCTCCAGAGAGAGCAGGGTATGGTTGATGCTGCCGAGCCGGGGCGAGGTGACCAGAACGAGCCCGTAGCCGGCATCGCGCACATAATCGGCAAAGAGCAGTTCGGGATTGAGCGGAACGAGCAGACCTCCCGCCCCTTCGAGCAGCACCAGATCATGGTTTTTCCGGAGCATGAAGGTGCTCCTGCGGATGGTCATGATCTCGATCACGCGCCCCTCCAGGGCCGCTGCCAGATGCGGAGAGGCGCCAAAAGGAAAGACGAAGGGGCAGGTTGTGCCGTCGAGATCGACCTCCAGTAAACCGCTCCCCATCAAGGTGCGATGAATGACGATATCTTCAGCGATTCCTGAGCACCCGGTCTGCGCGATTTTCTGGGTGATCACCCGAAGCCCCTCTGCGGCAAAGTGCCGGGCAAGCAGACCGGTGGCGACAGTCTTGCCGATACCGGTATCGATACCGGCCACAACCAGAACATCGCCTTTCATCAGCGCTTCCTCCTGAAACAGCAATAGACGGGATGCCAGGTGAGATAAACGCCCGACCCTGTGGCGTACCCCGACCGGTATCGCTGAAGGAACTCACGGTACTGCGCCCTCGACCAGGCACGCTTCGA
>JAAXWL010000079.1:2373-12970 GCA_013334975.1 Chlorobiaceae bacterium | reverse complement strand
GTGAGGAGGCTGTTGCGCCCATCGAGGCGCAGCGTCCAGACGCGCCCGTCGAAGGTGCCCCAGTTGAAAACTTCGAGGCGCTGGAGGCGGAACCCGGCAAGGCGGTCGTCGGAGATGAATCCGAATTCAAGGGCTTCAGCCATCGTGCTCCTCCGTTGGTTGAGTGGTGAGCTGGCGGTAGTCGTCGAGGCGGCGGTCGAAGTCGGCCAGCCACTGGGCATCGACGAAGGCCTTGATGATGCGGCGCACCTCGATCATCTGCTTTTCGCCACGCAGGCGGCGGACGAAGCCGAGTTCGGCGATCTTGTTCAGGGTGGCGTCAACCTGGTTGATGAGCTTCACCTCGTTGCTGCCCGCCGGGAGGAAGATTCGGATCAGTTCGACCACCTCGTCGCGGGAGAGGATCAGGCGCGTCTCGCCGCCGCCCGCGTCGAACTCGGCGAGCTTTTTGCGGAGCAGTGCGAGCAGGAGGCTGACCGGGTAGGAGAGCTGCCGACGGGCCACCAGACGGGGCATGGCGCTGGCTTGCTCCTCGTCGCCCGCAGGCTGGGAGCGCAGGAAGGCGTAGCCCTCCGCCTCGTCGAGCGTCAGTTCGAGACCAAGCACGGCGACGTAGTCACGCACATGGGCTTGCAGGTTCAGGAGGGAGTTCCAGAGCGCGGTGTTGTCCTCCTGGTAGATCACTCCTTTGAGCAGGGCAACCACGATTTGCGGCAACTCCTGCGGCGAGGTGGCCGGTCGCGGGTTCTGTATGGTATCGGTCAGGGTCATTCGTTTCTTACAAAGATGATGCGTGGTAGCTTTGCTATTCGGGTGATGGCGTTTTCGCTTTCCCATTCGATCTGCTCTTCGGTCTCCTCGTCAACTGCGGTGCGGGGCCACTCTCCGGCGATCTGGAGGTAGGTTACCAGTTCGGCGAGGCCGTGACGCAGGGGGTGGCGGGCGATCACTTCAGCGAGGGCGATCTGGCCGCGCTCCTGCAACGCCTTGCGGATATTGCCCAGCAGTTCGGCGCGATCGACAATCACCTGGGCGTAGAGCGCGGCGGTGTCGATTTCGGCATCCCCTTCGTCGAGAGCGATTCCCTCCAGCACCGGCTTGAAGGGGGGGCGGTAGAGCGGCCTTTCGAGCGGCAGTTCGATCTCGGCGGATGCTTCGGCAAGCGGCATGATGCTGCCGGTGGGCATCTGTTCCCGCAGGGCGAGGGCCTTGCTCTCGATCTCGTGCAGGATGTCCATGATGCGCCGGTTTTCGAGCCACGCCTTGTCGTCGAGGAACTTGCGCAACTGTTCGGAAAGGCGGGCAACTGTGCGCTGCGTGTGCTCACCAGCTTCGAGCCAGTCGTAGTGCACCCGCTTCAGGCGCGGTTCGGGGCGCATCTGGACCACTGGCGGCAGGTTGAGCACCTCGTCGAGCAGGCCGGTCAGCTCCTCCTGGCGCGTCTGCGACATCAGGAAGTCCCAGAAGGCTCGGAAGCTCCGCCCCTGATCGGAATCGGCAATGGCGTCGCGCTGCCCCATGATCTCCTCAAGCAGTGTGCCTTTGGCCCCCTCCCAGAGCGCGATGCGCTCTCGAACCCGCCGGTCGAGGGTGCGGAAGTTGTGCTCCACCTCGCGGAAGTCGGTCAGCAGCTCACGAGCCAGTTGCAGGAACTGCTGGAAACGATCCTTGAGCGCCGTGTCATCGAGCATGGCGATTTCACCGGCTTGTATTCGGGCGACCTCTGCATCGATCTCCTCCCGCCGACGGTTCAGCTCCGCAATGCGCATCTCCGGATCGGCCTGGCTACCGGTGCTCATCTGGCGCAACAACTCGAAGAGGGTCAAGAGGCGCGACTCCGTGCCGACGAAGGCCCGCTCCGAGAGGCTCTCAAGCCACGCCAGCGCCTTTTCGGTCGCCGGAGTCAGGTCGTAGTGCGGCTCATCCTCGCCAACCGGATAGAACTTGCGCAACCACCCCTTTTCATTCTCTGCCCAATCGTTCAGATAGCTCTGCGCCGAACCGGGAAAAGCACTCTCGCCAAGCTGACTCCGAAGCGCGAACAGCTCATCTTCGAGCGCCTCAACCAGGTCCGCCTGTGACAGGCTGCGCACATTCGGCGCAATGAACACCCGATGCAGAAACGATGCCACTAACGGAGCATGTTGCGCCCGCAGCAATCGCCATGCCGGATGATTCTGGCGGAGCAGGTCAAGCGTCGTGTAATCGAGAGCCATAGATGGTGATCAGGAAAAGCAGGGTGAATCGATGGACGACATCGGTAATGAGCAAGTGACTTTGTATGGAAGCGGATTCATGAGCAGAACGGGTTCACCGGGGTTGCGTTGGTTTTGTGTTGTCCCTGAAGATACGGGATTATTCAGCGTTTCCCGAGAGCGCCGATGCGATAATCTGAATGCCCCCGTTGCTATGGAAAGGTCGGGAAGCCTTTGGGGAGAGCGGTCAGTAGCCCTCCGGTGAAAGGATGAAGGGTGTTGATCAGCACACCCGGCTCCATGCTGACCGGCAGAGCGTTGCTCCTGTTTTCGAGAGGATTTCAGGGTGTTATGACACATTCTGCACCATACCTGGTGAGTTTTTTTTCGTCTCTTCAAGTACAACCCGATACCATACCGATTTCGACGATAATGGTAGTGAGGACTTTTTGCCTTGAACGCGACACTGGTGGTGATGAGTCAGGCGATGCATGTTCACAACCGACCTCATCTCCATTCGGACTCCACAACTTTCTCCCGTGAACTTTGTAAAATTTGTGCAAATTAAGCATGGGCAGCCTGTGGGTGCCTGTATTCTCAAGGTTCTCTGTCGTACATTCAAAATCATCTAAACGGCGTACATCTCCGGTGCTTAACCGGTGAGGACGTCTTGCACCCGATTATGGAGCATATTCTCGAACTCAAGGATCTCAAGACCTGGTACCACACCGAAGACGGTATCGCCAAAGCGGTTGACGGGGTCTCCTTTGTCCTCTCCTCTAACCGTATTCTCGGTATTATCGGCGAGTCGGGGTGTGGAAAATCGGTAACGGCCCTCTCGGTCATGCGCCTGGTGCCGATGCCACCGGGCTACTTTGCCGGTGGCGATATACTCTGGAAAGGGCGAAGCATCGTCAAGGCCAGCGAAGCCGAGATGCGCAGGATCAGGGGAAATGAGATCGCTATGATATTCCAGGAGCCCATGAGCTCGCTCAACCCGGTCTATACCTGTGGTGATCAGATCATGGAGCAGATCCTTAATCATCGTGATGTCAGCAAGGCTGAAGCGCGCCGTCAGGCGATTGACCTCATGAATATGGTCGGTATTGCCGATCCGGTAAACCGTATTGCTTCGTATCCCCATGAACTTTCGGGAGGTATGCGACAGAGGGTGATGATTGCCATGGCCCTGTCGTGTGGTCCCGAACTTCTGATCGCTGACGAACCGACCACGGCTCTTGACGTTACGGTTCAGGCACAGATACTCGAACTGATCGGAAAACTTCGAGCTGACCGGGGGATGAGTGTCATGCTGATTACCCACGATTTTGGTGTGGTGGCCGAACTCTGCGAAGAGGTTGTGGTCATGTATGCGTCGCGTATTGTTGAGAACGGCACGGTACGGCATATTTTTGAGAACCCCCTTCATCCCTACACTCAGGGATTGCTCAAATCGATTCCGAGACTCGGAGCCCACCAGGAGCGACTGAACGTCATCGAGGGGAATGTGCCGAGTGCTACCCGGTTGCCCGAAGGATGCCGGTTTGCGGGGCGCTGTCCGATTGCCGATGCAAGGTGTCGGCAGGAGCAACCTCCACTGGTCACCTGGGAAGAGGGGCACCGGGCGGCCTGCTGGAAAATCTGATGAAATGAAACGAAACCCTGAAATGCCATGCCTGAACCCAGCATCCTGATCGTCGAAGATGACCGGAACCTTGCCGGTCTCCTGAAATACAATCTTGGCAAGGCAGGCTACACCTGCATGCATACGACAAGCGGTGAAGAGGCTCTCGACGAGCTTCGCAAGCATCCGGTCAGCCTGGTGCTGCTCGACATCATGCTGCCGGGCATCGATGGCTTTGAGGTATGTCGCAGGATACGGCAGGATGTTCAGTGGAGTGACTTGCCTGTCGTCATGCTGACGGCCAAAGGTGAAGAGATCGACAAGGTGCTTGGCTTCGAACTTGGTATCGATGACTATGTGGTCAAGCCGTTCAGTCCGAGGGAGCTGAATCTGAGGATCAGGGCGATTCTCAAGCGAGACCGCCGTAATCGAAGTAACATCAATGAGGTGCTTCGATCCTGCGGCATTGAGATCGATATCGGCAGGCATACGGCGACACTTGACGGGCGAGAACTGGTACTGACCCTCATGGAGTTCAAGCTTCTTGCTCTTCTGATGAAGCGCAAAGGGCAGGCACAGACCCGTGACGTGTTGCTGAGTGACGTTTGGGATGTGGACAAGAGCATCAATACCCGTACGATCGACACCCATGTTACCCGGCTGAGAGAGAAGCTCGGTGATGCAGGCCGTCATATAAAAACCGTCCGGGGGTTGGGCTACAAATTCGATGAAAACGGAGATGATGTGAATGAAGGCTAAGGTCTCTTTCAGGCTCGGTCTGGTTTTCGGTCTGATCGTTTTTTTTTCGCTTGCTTTCAGCTATGTCTACCAGGGGCGCCAGCTCCGTAAGGTGCTCTTCTCTACCGTCCGGACAACGTTGCTGCACGATCTCCGCCTGACCGCCGGGATGCTGGAGCACCGGCCCTCCGGCTTTGCTGGATTACCCCTGTTCGCCGACCCTTGGGCTGACCGTATCGGAAAAGCGCTCGATGTTCGGGTGACGTTGATCGACCTTCAGGGAAGGGTTATCGGCGATTCATATCTTCCGGTTTCAAAGTTGCCTTCTCTGGAGAACCACAGTAACCGTGATGAGTTTAAAAGAGCGCTCTCCGGCACGCTGGGTGAAACGATACGCTTCAGCGTCACCGTTCGTGAAGATATGCTCTATATGGCCATGCCTGTCGGTGTGCCCGAGCGGTGGGCCGTGCTCCGGCTGGCCAAGCCGCTGCATGACGTTGCTCTCGTCGAGGCGCAGATCGACAGGGGCATCGAGGGTGGGCTCTACTGGGCGCTGTTTATTGCGCTGGCAGCCGGTGCCCTGTCGGCGGTGTACCTCTCCCGCCCGATCGTCAGGATCGCCGATGCTGCAGGCAGGTTTCTGCATGGAGAAAAGGAGGTGAAGATTCCTGTTGAACGTGAAGACGAGATTGGCCGGTTAGCCAGGGCATTCAACTATCTTTCGGAAGAGATTGTCAGGCTGAGCCGCAAAGAGGAGTGGCTAAGGGAGGTGCTTTCGAGTATCCGGGAGTCGATCATCGTGACCAATGCCTCAGGAGAGATCGTATTAGTCAATCCGGCAGCATCGCGCCTGTTCACGATCACCGGGGGCATGAATCGCCTCAAGCCGGACAAACAGATCACAGACTCCGGGATGCAGGAGCTTCTCGATCGGGTGCATGCGCGCCAGAGCGGTATTTACAACGAGGAGCTGACAACCATGACCGCCAAAGGAGAGCGCGTGCTGAAGGTGACGGCAGTGCCGGTCATGAATGGCGAACAGTTCGACGGAACCGTGATGGTCATTAACGACATCACCCGTCTGCGCAATCTCGAACGGATGCGCCGTGATTTCGTTTCGAGCGTTTCGCATGAACTTCGTACTCCTCTTGCCTGCATCAAAGGCTATACCGAAACCCTGCTGGAAGGGGCGATCGAAGATACTGAAAATGCCACCGCTTTTCTGAAGATCATACACCAGGAGAGCGAGCAGCTTACGGCTCTGGTCAACGACGTGCTCGATCTTTCCCGTATCGAATCAGGCAAAATCATCTATCACTTCGTTCCTGTGGAGCTAAGGCCGCAGCTTGAAAAAACAGTAGCGCTTTTTGAACCGGCGGCTACACGCAAAGGGGTGACGATTGAGCTGAGGGTACCCGAAGGCGTGCCACCCATTCTTGTCGACCCGAACTATTTCGACATCATTATCCGCAACCTCGTCGATAATGCCGTCAAGTATGTCGATGCCGAAAGCGGCAGGATCAGAATGGTAGCCTATGCTGGTGACGGCGTGGTCGTCATTGAAGTTACCGATAACGGTATCGGTATCCCGAAGAGTGATCTCAAACGCATTTTTGAGCGATTTTACCGTGTTGACAAGGCCCGATCACGCCAGCTTGGTGGAACGGGTCTCGGCTTGTCGATCGTCAAGCATATCGTGCTGGCCCACAAGGGCAAGATTGAGGTGCGCTCAAGGCTCAACAGTGGTTCAACCTTCACCGTGACGCTTCCGGTCGCATTTCCTGAGCAGCATCATGTAGCTGTTAACTGAAGGTTTTTCAGCTATAGGTTGTTCTGTTTCATTAACATCAGGTTTTTTTGTAAATAAAGGACAACTCCGCTCATGATGACGTTGTGGCCAGCGGCTGGTTGAATATCCAACGCATTCTGTCATGATCGAATCACTACTTTTTTTTCTCGAATCCTACAGCATTCAGAGAGCCGTTTCGGTTCCTCTGGCCACACTGATCACGGTGCTGGTCGCCCTGATGCTCATCGTTGTTGTTGAAGTGGTGCTGAAAAAAGTCCTTCTTCACACTATCGAACGATTTTCCGCACAATCGGCTACCCGACTCGACGATTTGCTTGTTCGTTACGGAGTCTTCAACTGGATTGTCCGGATGGTGCCTCCTGTGCTTGCTTACCGCTTTGTCGGCACAGCCTTGCAGTTTTATTCCGAGTTGGTGCCTTTTATGAAAGACGCACTGGTCATCTACTTTGCAGTTATCGTGATTCTGTTTCTGTTCTCTGCTCTCGATGTCCTGAACGAGTTTTATTCAGCCCATTCTGTTGGCAGGAAACTGCCGGTCAAGAGCATTGTGCAGGTCATCAAAACCCTGGCGGTATCGATTGGCTTGGTGATCGTCGTTTCGAAGCTTTTTGACAAATCACCAGTGGTGCTTATCAGTGGTATTGGTGCCTTTACGGCAGTGCTTCTGATCATCTTTAAAGACTCTCTTCTTGGATTCGTTGCGGGAATTCAGCTTTCGAGTAACGATCTGATACGTATCGGCGACTGGATCGAGATGCCCAAATATGGAGCAGACGGCGATGTCATCGATATTTCGCTGGTGACCGTTTCAGTACAGAATTTCGATAACAGCATTGTCGTCCTTCCCGCTTATACCCTCATATCAGAAGGATTCAGGAACTGGCGTGGCATGAAAGAGTCAGAAGGACGACGGATCAAGCGTTTCGTAAATATCGATATGCAGAGTATTCGTTTTCTTGACGATACACTGACGAAGCGACTTGAAGCGATTGAACTGCTCAGGCCATATCTGACAGAGCGAATCAGGGAGATCGCCGACTTGAACCGGTCGATGGGTATTGATGATCGTTCACCGGCAAACGGACGTCGTATGACCAATCTCGGTACGTTTCGGGCCTATCTTCAGACCTACATCCGCAGTCTCTCGAACATCAATGCCGACATGATGGTGATGATACGGTACCTGCAACCGTCAGGGATCGGGCTGCCCTTTGAAGTCTATTGTTTTTCCAGGCTCAAAGAGTGGACAGCATTTGAAACGGTACAGGCCGACATTATGGACCACATTCTTGCCGTGATCCCCCTTTTTGATCTCAGGGTCTGCCAGATCCAGGGTGGCTTGACTGTCCAACCCAATGAGGAGAGATGCTCGCCGGCCAGCGGCTCTCCTCGATAATCTGGCGATGAAGCGGAATCCGTACTGGTGGAAGACGGTCAGGCGTATAAAATCCTGCTTCGAAAACCTCGTGGTTGATGGCGATGCGTTCATGGGCTGCCACAACACGGTACGCAACCACCACCAGCGAACCGTAAAGCTCAGATTCACGGTGATAGACGCCGATCAGCCCTTCGACCGTGCCTTCAAGCGAGGTCTCCTCGAAGAGCTCTCGCAGGCAACCATCCTCAGGGAGTTCGCCCTCCTCAAGAAACCCGCCGGGCAAGGCCCATTCGTTGAATGCCGGTTCATGGGCCCTGCGGATCAAGAGTAACTCGTTGTTCCGGTTTACGGTGCAGGCAAGGGTGACCGGAAGAGGATTGATATAGTGTATCCAGCTGCATTGTGGACAATTCAGTCGTTTGCGGCCTTCGATGATCGCCTCGATCAATGGCGTTGCACAATGAGGGCAGAATACAAAAGGTTTCATGCCGGAATAGAGGTAACGGTTTCGTGGTCAGCCGGATGCACCATGCTTCCGTCAGCATCCACTCGGAAAAACCGGGGTAGCCGGTAATAAATTTCAAATCGTTTTTTTCTGCTTGCCCCTTTTGAAAAGAGTCGAACTGAAAATACCGAGAAACTTTTTATCTCCGGAACGGATTTCCGGAGTAAATGCACCTCGATGTTGAAGACAAGATAAAACAAGAAAAACATGGAATTATTACAGGGAGGTCAAAAAGCACCGGAGTTTACCGCAAAGGATCAGGACGGTAAGGAGATTTCCCTTCATGAGTATCTCGGACGGAAGGTGATTCTCTATTTTTATCCCAAGGATGATACCCCGGGGTGCACCCGGGAGGCTTGTGCTTTTCGTGACAATTTGCCTAACTTTACCAGCAGGGATGCCGTGGTGCTTGGCGTGAGCATCGATGGAGAGAAAGCTCACCGCAAATTTGCCGATAAGCATGAACTGCCCTTCCGTCTTCTGGTTGATGAGGAGAAGAAAATTGTTGGGGCATACGGCGTCTGGGGGATGAAGAAGTTCATGGGCAGGGAGTATATGGGTACGAACCGGGTAACTTACCTTATTGATGAACAGGGCACTATCGAGAAGGTATGGCCGAAAGTTAAACCCGAAACGCACGCAACAGAGGTGCTCGAATGGTTGCAGAAAAATAGTTGACGCATGATAAACGAATTTGAAAACCTCAGGCCGGGCAAGTTGCTGCTCGCCTCGGCCAATCTGCTTGAATCGAATTTCAAGCGAACGGTGCTTCTTATGTGCGAACACAGCGAAGAGGGCTCGCTCGCGTTCATTCTCAACAAACCGATGGAGTTCAAGGTTTGTGAAGCGATCACCGGATTCGACGAAATCGATGAGCCCCTGCATATGGGCGGCCCGGTACAGGTCGATAGCGTCCACTTTCTGCACTCAAGGGGAGATGTGGTTGATGGCGCGCAGGAGGTCATACCAGGACTGTTCTGGGGTGGTGACAAAGAGCAACTCAGCTACCTGATCAACACAGGGGTAATCAAGCCCTCGGAAGTGCGTTTCTTTCTCGGGTATGCCGGCTGGAGCGCCGGACAGCTCGAAGAGGAGTTTGAAGAGGGGGCATGGTATATCGCTGAGGCATCCAGTCACCTGGTGTTCAGTGGCGAGTACGAACGGATGTGGAGTCGCACCGTTCGGTCGAAGGGCGGGGAGTACTACTATGTGGCCAACTCTCCAGAACTTCCGGGTATGAACTGAAGACTCTGACACGACAGACTTTTTCCGGAACTCTGCGACACTTTCTTTTGTTGTCAATGTCAGGAGAAAATGGTATTCTATTACTGATTACAAGAGTTCTTTGACTTTACTGGGGATGACAGGCTTTCGACAGGATAGGTGTAAGGTGTCGTTGCACTCCGAGTTTCAGTATGGACGGACTCGTTAAAGAAGTCTATGTACCAAACAGATGCAGACGATTATTCGTATGCAATGGCTGCCTGATTAGCACAAGTTAACTCAGACGCCGTCGTTCAGTGGTGAATGCGCTTACTCTGAAGCTACTGAATGGCATAACCCGCGCTTGAGCCTTCGGGTTCGCGCAAGTAAGCTCCATACGTTCATGCTTGGGGGGACGTTTGGGTAAAAACCCGGGATAAGGGGGTGAACGCTGTCGGCGGTGTCATCATCCCACGAAAAACCAACCACCGGAGATGAGTGTGGTGACTGCATCGAGCAGTGTTCTGGACGCGGGTTCAAGTCCCGCCATCTCCACGAGTATTATACCATTGGGCAGGTCCGTCAGTACGAGGGCTTGCCTTTTTTTCCCCCCAGTCAATATCTCTCTCCTTCGAAATCGGTATCGACTTTTTCGATGCTATTCCCGGCAAACAGTACAGACCATCCCGCTTTTTTGTCAGTTAACCCTGACCGGAAAAAGTTCGTATGAAGAAGCAATTCTTTGCAAGGTTGTTCATGCTGGTGTGTTTGGTGATGTTCGCTCAACTGGCGCAAGGTGAGCCCAAAGAGTTGATCTCCATTCCGGTGAAAAACGGTAAGACACCCAGGTTTTCGCAAAATTTAGATTATGGTTCGGTGCGCCTCCGCCGTTTGGTGTTTGAAGGAGAAACGGCTGATGACTGGACAGAAAGCCTCGAAATGATCATCGGCCAGAGAGCTGTCTATCCTCCGACGGTTTCGGAGATGTTCAGCGAGTTGATGGCAAAGAGAATGAAAAAGCAATTGCCCGAATATGAAATGCGAAATACTCGAGGAGAAGCCGGACAGTATGCTTTACGAAATCCGTTCAGTCCAATGTGGGGAGTATCCGCCAGAGTACTCCATCACCAGAATCGTTTTTACC
>JAAXWL010000079.1:0-2273 GCA_013334975.1 Chlorobiaceae bacterium | reverse complement strand
TTCGATAATTAAACTGATACAGCCAAAATCCGGTATTCTGCTTTCATAAAAAATTCGATTTCGATACCGATCCCTATTTGGATTCAGATTTGGATTTGGATGACGCTGCCACTTCAATGCCTGCTCTTCTTCTGCCACTCGATGATACTGTTTCCTATCAGTTTTCCCAACCGGACGTTTCCTTCACGGTTCAGATGTGCAGGATCGTCGTAGAGATATTTGCTGGTTTCGTAATCCTCGGTAATCATTGAAAAATCAACCATGATGACTTTATCAGTAATGTTCTGAGGTATGCTTTTTCGCAGTTCGCTTCTGTAGGATTTCATGACCTTTTTATTGCCGTGATCAAAAATCCAGAGGTAAAGTGTATTCATGTACCATGAGATAAGCCCTGACGGCGAAAACTTTTCTATACCGTATTCCGGAACTTCAACAATGACGGGTATTATTCCGCGTGCCAATGCCGTTTGAGCAACCAGAAGAGTATGATGCGCGTAAAAGCTTGCTCCATAATGCTGTACAGAATCATTGACACCAGCAACAATAACCAGGTAATCAATATCTTCATCCATCAAAAGAGCATTGCTTGAATATCGGGCACTCTTGTCGAGAAACAGATTTCGATAGATATCGCGGCTTGTCGCTCCGGGTTGACCTGAACTGATGATTTTTGTCTCGAATCCTGATGCAGACATTGCCTGTTCAAGAGGTTGATCAATTTTTTTACCAGATACCCAGCTATCTCCAATGATACCGATATTTATCTGGTCAGTTACCTGGCTGGGTGTTGTTCGATCAGGAAGGGTTATGAACGAATCAAGAGAGGTGTCTTTGGCGATATAGGTGTAACTGAAAAATAAAACCAACAATCCGCTTATACCGATGAGAATGAAGAGTGATGCACGTAAGAGTTGCGTATTCATGATTTGCCAGGATTTTAGTTTCTGATCGAGAGGGTAGTGTCGTGTCAACGGTAAATAGTTGGAATTTATTTTATCATCGAAATCGGTATCCAAATCGGTATCGGTATCGAAAAAAGGAGACCATAGTACGTCAATAGTATATGAGTTACTTAGGAATCAGAGAGATACAGTCATAACCTGCTGTTCTGTTTTCACATCAATAATCGATTTCGATACCGATTTCGATCTGGACATATAAATGACTCCTTAATATACGTCATCATAAGCTTGACATTGCAGTAGTCAACTCACGGTTGACCCATTGATCGGAGCCCATACGTTGACAGAGCATGGTGCTCCTGTGTTCGTGAAAGCGATTTGCACGGGTTATCACTCCTGATATTCCAGGGTCGATGTAATCGAATAGATTTCAACGGTGGATCCGGGCATGACGACAAATTCGCTCATGCCGATGTTGTTTTTATGGTTGGCCCAGTCGTAAGTGTAGCCAAGCCGGGTCCATGGGTAGCCGTTTTCTCCATAAGATTGACTTTTCAGATCGCTGTACCATTTTTTGTAGGTGTCGCTTGTTTTGATGTAGGCGCTGGGTGTTCTGAAGTCAATTTCCGCTTCGTGATCTGATATTTCCGGGTCTGCGCTTGGCCTGAAGAGGTCGCCAGGTTTTACCCACATTTCGACGAATTTTGTTTTACCGGAGTTCGGAGGAAGGCCAAGGAGCTGTTCAAGACGCAGGGAGGTGCTGTTTTTTGAACGTTTGCAGAAATTCTTCACTTCCGGTACGGTGGTTACCCAGATTTCTCTTGAGAGGGTGACGGGTTGACCGATTTTGTTATCATAGCCATTGTAGTTGGTCCAGGTTACCACCAATATTTCAGCGTTTAACGAGTCGGCTTTGTTTTTCCAGATGAGGTGTTGGTTTGATGGGACGATGGCGACAAGATTTTTTGATATTTCCGATGGTTCGGCAACTGCTGCATCGATGACGGCAGTGTGATACTGCTTTTTTAAGGTCTCCTGATCGAGTACGCTTTGCTGTGCCGCACAGGCGCCAAAGAGTTGTGACAGCAGAAGAACGAAAACCAGTTTTTTCAGGCGGAACAGGTGGTTGTTCATCGGACAGTCTCCAGTGTTGAGGTGAGCGGCAAAGGTGGTTATCTCTGATGGTGAAAATACAGGCATTCCGGGTAATATTGCAATGGAAGAGAAGCAAGGTGTCAAGCTGCAAGCTGGATTTTATCAGCAAAGACGCCCGGAAGCCAAAGAACAGTTTATTATTTTGGTGTTGTGCGCTCTAACAGGTCACTCTCCTTAAATCTGGAAAATGGGACTTCTGGGGCGAGCGTGATAGCC
>JAAXWL010000078.1 GCA_013334975.1 Chlorobiaceae bacterium | reverse complement strand
TTCCGTTTGCCTCCGGGCAGGGAGCTTACCGGGTCTCCCGATTCCCGCGCAAAGAGCTTCTTCACATGCCTGGTCCCGACTTGTCGCGGGATCCGCCGCAGCCTGTCGCACCTTGCCTTGATGGTACGTCTGATGTTGTTTTCCCCTTCGTTGAACAGGGTCAGCCTGCGAATTGAGGTGATTTCGGAGTTCAATTTCCTGCCGGTGTGTTCCCCTGTCAACGCTTCCCCACCCCATTGCTGTAGGTCGAGGCATGACTCGGGGCCATGATGGGTGGCTATGCCTTTCATGTAAGACTCTTTCATTCTCTACTCTTTGCCGGTTTTCATCAGCGCTTTCTCAACGTCCCCCTCGCGGATATGCAGCATATTTTATGAGGCTTGAATTTAAAGATAAAAAGTCACCTGTCTGAATGCCGGACTAATATCAAAGCTTTTCTTTACCTTTAACTTCAGATGAACAAAACAGAAGCACCGTTATTATCTGGCAGACAAATACCGTTCAGGAACTCCGTTTTCGGGTTCCGATACCTGAAGGTCAAACAACACGCCTGTCCAAAAGGGTAGTCACTCAAGCTACCGATTTTTTTCAACTGCGAAACAACCGCCACAATCCTGTTCAGCATGCAAGGCGCAATCAGAAAAATAAGCATCAAAGGGTATAAGTCGATTCGTAAGTTGAAGGAATTTGAATCTCCGTGATCTTAACATCATCTTCGGGGCCAATGGCTCCGGAAAAAGCAATCTTGTCCAGGTTTTTCGTTTGCTGATGGCGATGTCAGGCAAAGAGATGCAGAAGTTTGTCCTTGAAAACGGAGGGGCTGACAATTTTCTCTACAATGGCCCGAAGAACACACTGGCAATATTGATGGAGTTTGAATTCGAGTTCGGTAGTTATGTTAGATTTAATATGATAGTTAATCAAAGATCAAACTCGTATCGTTTTGAACTGATCTCTACCGTAGATGATACCTTTGTTGTCAGTGAAGAATGGAAATATACAACGACCACTTGGCGTTCATATGGCAGTCCTTCACAGGAAAGCCGACTGGAAGATGAACGACAGGAAACCTCCGCAAGCGGAAAAGGACGCGGAGTCGGATATTATGTTTATCGGTCCATAGCCAACTGGATGGTCTATCACTTCCATGACACCAGTTCAACAGCTCCTATGCGCCGTTCCGAGATCATCGAAGACAATGCAAAACTCAGAAGCAACGGTGGCAACAAACTACTGTTCCGTCAAAAGAAAATAGTCGGAATATCTTTTATCATCGAAATCGGTATCCAAATCGGTATCGGTATCGATTTGGACTTGAATAGAGGCTTATATAACTCACCGGGTATTGTGGTTTATTGTGATAACCGTATGATAATTAAACAGATAATGAAAGATTCTGTTTTCTGTTTTCATATAAAAATCGATTTCGATACCGATACCGATTTCGATCTGGATAAGTCAATGACTCCATAAAATGCGTCAGTATAAGCGTGATGTCTCACCAGAACATCTTCAGCACTGACCAATCCGCCGCGACATGAATAAATCAAAACTTCACGGGCTGTGGCGGCTGTTGCGGTTCGAGCTGTCGTTCGCTGCGGGGGCTTGCGTGGTGCTGGCCGAGGTGCTGGCGCTTGGGGGATTGTCGACGTTGCGGCAGGGATTTTTCGGATTTTTGAGTGTCTTCTGCATCGCAGCGGCGGTGCTGGCGCTGAACGACCTGTTCGACATCGAAACCGACCTTATCAACGCGCCGTCACGACCGCTGCCTGCTGGGGTGGTAACAAAGCGCGAGTCGCTCGCACTATCGGTGGCCATTGCGCTCTCCGGTTGCGCTTCAGCGGCGATGATCGGGTTCGGGGCGTTCGTCGCGGCCTGCGCAATGCTGCTGCTGGGCGTACTGTACAACTGGAAGCTCAAGCGGTACGGACTTTTCGGGAATCTCATCGTTGGCTTTTCGACCGGCATGAGCTTCATCTTCGGCGGCATCGCCGTCGGCAAACCTTTCGAACCGGTAGTGCTCTTCCTTGCCCTGATGACAATGTTCGTCGATCTCGGCGAGGAGATCGCTGCGGATGCGCTCGACGTCGAGGGCGACCGACAGACCGGATCCCGATCGCTCGCCGTTATGCTCGGCCCCGAGAATGCGATGCGCATCGCCGCAAGCCTTTTCGCGCTGGTGATCGCCGGAAGCGCCGCGCCGTTCGCCGCCGGATGGTTCGGCTGGACGTACCTGCCGCCGATCATCGCATTCGACGCCGTCGTCGCCTGGTCAGTCTGGCGTCTGCTCGAATTCCGGACGCCCCGGAAACTCCGCTACATCCGCCGCATCTACCTCGCCGGGACCGCCATGCTGCTCACCCTGATCGCCATCCGGCTCTTCGCGGAATAGCAGATTTTCCCGGTATTCGCAACAAAATTTGGGGCCGTTGATCTGTTGCCTAAAACTTTCTCACTGAACCTCTGGTTCAAAGATCGATACCGACCCCGAACCGTGTCTTCCGCTTCGTATGTAACATTAGTCAACAACATCCCTTTCGGCAGTCATCCACAGTCACAGCATCAGGAGGCCGCCGGAGACCGGGATATAGCAGCCGGTTATGAAGCGACTGTTGTCTGAGGCTATGGCGAGCACTGCGCCAGCGATGTCTTCCGGGAGGGCAACTCGCTTAAGCGGAGCCATATCCCCGATCATTGCTTTCTGCTCTTCGGGCAGCCAGGCTGTGGCGTCGGTGAGCGTCAGGCCGGGGGCGACCACGTTGACGCGAACTCCGAAGGGGCCGACCTCTTCGGCAAGTGAGCGAACAAAGGCGTCAAGGCCGGATTTAGCCGTACTGTGCGCAATGAATCCCGGTGATGAGTGGCGCGAAAGGGTGCTTGAAATGGCGATGATGCTGCCCGATCCCCTCTCGGTCATGCCCGGAAGCACCGCCTGGCAACAGAAAAAAATTGATTTCAGCTCGCCGTTGAGTTTCGCCTGGAATTCGTCCCAGGTGAATTTCGTAAAGGGCTTGACCAGAAAACCAATCGCCGCGTTGCTGACAAGAATATCGAGCGGGCCAAGCGTCAGTTCAACTTCGGCCACCATCGCACGCACCTGCGCCTCATCGCGAACATCCGCTCTGACCGCCATCGCTTTGCCTCCCGCGTTGGTAATCTCTTCGACAACTACCCTCGCCGCGCTTTCGCTCTGGAGGTAATTAACCGCGACGGCTGCCCCCTCGGCAGCAAAAAGCTTTGCCGTAGCCCGGCCAATACCCCTGCTCGCGCCCGTAACCAATGCAACCCTGTTTTTCATATCCATCAGTTTGAAGTTTTTATTAAAACATCGAAATATATCAATCAGAACCTTGAGAGGCTACCGCTGTCGCGCCACCGGTTCAGGGATCGATACTGATTCCTACTGAGATGTCATGCTTATACTGACGTATGATACAGCGCCATTGATTTTATCCAAATCCAAATCGGTATCGGTATCGGTATCGGTATCGAAATCGAATATTTACTGTGAAAAAAGAAAACCGTTATTTGGTTATATAAGTTTGATTTTCAAATGGTTATAAGACAATAAACCACAAAACCGGGAACTTTGCAATCAGCCTCATTTCAAGAGAAAATCGAAACCGATATCGATTTGGATACCGATTTCGATGATAAAGAAAAGTACGACTATTTACGGTTGACTCTACACTACTGCCAATTACCATAAGCCGTTAGCGGAGTACCTCATTCAACATGATGCTCTGGTCGTACAGGTGTCAGGCAATGCCGTTGTCCATAACCGACAATTGCTCGATAATCGATGGGATAAGCATGACCGCAAGGATGCTGCGAATATAGCCGATCTGATAAGTACCGGTAAATGTTTGTTTTACGATTATCCAACACAATCGATCCATGATCTTCGTAAGCTGATGAGCCTGAGACGCCGGTACCGTAAACTGGAAGCAGGACTCCAGACCCGCATTCGCAATAACCTGCTTTCTCTTTTTTTTTCCGGAGCTGGACCGTCGGTTTGCTTCGTGCCAGCAGGATTGTCTGAACATCATCAAAACCTGCTTTTCGCCAGAGTGATCGCATCAATGCCGTTTGAAGAGTTTTACCGGTGCTTCTTCAAACCGAGAAGAAAAAAGCAACGAGAATTTCTTGAAGAGATATGGAATGACGCTCATCAGACGATTGGCAGACCAGTTGATGAATCGGTGCAATTCATGGCCGAACAATCGGTTAGTCAGCTTGAGCAATTCAGGACAGAAATTGCCCATCTTGACCGGCAGATATTAACGATTGCATCATCTCTACCTGAATATCAATATGTCATCAGCATACCCGGATTCGGGCCGTTTATAACGGCAAAAATCATTGCAGCCATCAATGATCCGGGACGCTTCTCCAATGAGGCACAGCTGATCAAACTCGCCGGTTTTGATCTCTGTGCCTCACGAAGTGGTCAGCCTTCGGGAAAGGCGGTTCCGAAGATATCCAAGAAAGGCAATACTGAACTGCGATTTGCCCTGTATCAGGCGACCATGGTGGCTACGACCAAAAAACCCCTGTTTATCAGCTGCATGAATAAGAAAATACAGGGGCGAGAACAGGAAAAAGGAATCAAAAAGATAGTTCGAACCAAGCTGGCCACAAAATTTCTGGTCATTGCTTGGACGCTTATGAAAGAACACCAATATTTCAATGCAGAACGCTTGATGCTTACATAAAATTCCGGTAGCTAAGCTATTGATTCAGCGAGAGAAGCCCGTGTGATCAACGTAGAGGCAAGGTCTTCGTGGGGGACAATACCGGGCCTCTCACTGAATCCTGTAACCCGGATAAGGGATGATTGACAGCAGGTATTACAGAACCTGCATGTCGTATACTTCATAACGATTAGGTACAGGATTCATTTCGGTGAGTAACTTGCTGAAAAAGCTTTGCTTATACGGTATATTTTCGGCTTTATCAACGCATTAAGAGATTATTGTGCCCTATTAATAAAATACAATTTGCTTTATTCACTATAGGATGTCCCCCCTCGTCTTGTAAAAATTACTCTGAACTGACATGACACTCATTGAACCGTTATGATTGTTGATCTCGTATTGATTACCTTTCACTGTAGCTTTCTCAGCCGATATTCGCGACAGATTTTACAAACGGATAACCCCCCAAGCTGAAGCCCTATGCCATTCAATGCTCTGGATTTCAACCTCTTCAAAGACTTTCCCGAGCCGGTCTTTGTTATGGCGCCGGATGGGACGATCCTTGCGGCCAACTGTTTTTTCACTTCGAGATTTAATAGATTGCACGAACACATCCTCGGTTGCAACGTTTTCGAGCTGCTTGCCGAAATCAACGCGCCTCCCGAAGTCATTGCCAACCGCAGAAACAAATCCGAAGAGGTGCTCCGGATCGGCAGATATGTCGCTTTCGATGATCCCATGGATGGCAAATTCTGGAGAAGTTCGATCTATCCTGTATTTGATGCCAACGAGCAAATCAGCATGTTGCTCGTCTTTTTACAAAACGTTACGGAGCTGCGGCTTGCCCAGACTGAAAACGAAGATTTCCGGGCAAAGATAGATTATGCGCTTGAAAGCAGCCACGTCAGCGTCTGGTCACTCGATATCGAAAACAACGTCGTCCAGAGAACTCGAGAGCATGATCGTATTTTCGGCTACGATACCCTGCTGCCTCGCTGGAGCGTCGAAACTTTTTTCGATCATCTCCATCCCGATGACATGACTATGGTCAGGAAACAGTACGAAGTCTCAATGGCTAACCAGTCGGATTTCAATCTGGAGTGTCGAATCCGAAGAGCTGACGGAGAAACCCGCTGGATCAATCTGATGGGCACTTTCCGGTTTGCCAAACCGGAATCGTCTCGCTATGTCGCAGGAATTGTCGTCGATATAACAGAGAAAAAACTGGCAGCGCTCGAACTTGAACAGCTGCAGGCACAGCTTCAGCACTCCCAGAAAATGGATCTGCTCGGTCAACTCGCCGGTGGCATCGCCCACGACTTCAACAACTCACTGACTGCCATTATCGGCCATATTGAGTTAGCACTTTGCAAAATCGATTCATCGCATCCGGTTGCCGAAAATCTCAGGAATGCCCATCAATCGGCGACGAATTCAGCTCATCTGACCCGCCAACTTCTGGGATTTGCCCGTAAACAGATGACGCGGCCAAAAGTGATCTCCCTGAACCAGGAAACAGAGAGCCTCATGCCGATGCTCGGACGTCTGATCAGTGCTCCGATCAGATGCGTCTGGAAGCCGGGCTACGACGATACTTCGGTGTTCATCGATCCCTCCCAACTCGATCAGGTGTTAAGCAATCTTTGCATCAACGCACGGGACGCCATAGAAATGACCGGAACCATAACCATCTCAAGCTCGACGGTTCATCTCGAAAAGAGCGATTGCGGTCAGGGGCACCCCTGCCAGACTCCTGGCGAATATGTCCTGCTGTCGGTAAGCGATACTGGTTCTGGAATCGACAGCAAGACGCTTCCACATATCTTCGAGCCCTTCTTCACCACCAAACCCGTCGGAAAGGGCACCGGACTCGGCCTTTCAACCGTCTACGGCATTGTCCGGCAAAACAACGGTTATATCGATTGCCAGACGGAATTGGCAAAGGGCACCACCTTCAGCATCTATTTTCCCCGGCATCAAGGCAACGCTGCAGCAATCGACTCCCGAACGCCTGAGATCACTTACCGGACTGCTACCGAAACGATCCTTCTGGTCGAAGATGAATCCAGTGTTCTCAATATTCTCAGCGAAGCACTCGAAGAGAAAGGGTTCGAGGTTCTTGCGGCACTCGACGCTGAATCTGCCATCGTCATCGCTGAAATACACAAAGAGAAAATCAAGCTGCTCGTGACCGATATGATACTGCCCGGTATGAATGGCAGAGAGTTGAGCACACAAGTAAAGGAAAGTATACCTTGCGTAAAATTGCTTTTCATGTCAGGGTTCGCTTTTGCAGAACCCTGGTTGCACGGCCTGTCAACAATGCCCGTCAATCACATCAGGAAACCATTTACCATTCAGGATTTCATAACCAAAGTCAGCCAGGTACTTCTGCAAGAGCGCGATGACCATGAGTGATGAGCTGATTTGCCGGCAAATAAGTAACATTGTGCGTTGAAAATCGATCAATAATTCAGAGCAATGATCCATAGCCATCGTTTATTGAGTATCGTCATACAGATGGCTGATTGAGAACTGAACAAGAAAACCATGGCTTATCGTGAACATCAGCTTAACAAGAAGACCGGAGTCGCCTACGTCAAGGAGGCAGTCTCGGTTTGGAACAAGGAGCTCCGGCAGTCCCGCAACAAACAGGTCTGTGTCGGCAAAATCGATCCTGTAACCGGTGAGTTCATCCCCTCCAAACGGCTCGATCCTGCCCAGGCTGCACTCCGCGATCCAGCCATGAAGGCTACGGCTGAGGTAATCGGGCCAACTTGCGTGCTCGATACCATCGCCCGGCGCATCGGACTGAGCGCTGTCATGGAGTCGGCTTTTCCAGATACGCATCAGGATCTGCTGACCATCGCCTTTTTTCTGACCAGTCAGGGCGGCCCCCTCCGCCAATGTTCGTCATGGGCTAAAAGCCATGCCCCTCACCTCTCGCCATCCCTGAGCAATCAGTGTATCAGAGCGTTGCTGTCGTCCATCAGAACCGACAACATAAAAACTTTCTTTGCCCGCTGGGTGAAACAGCACCCGGAGAACAATTATTTCTGCCATGAACTCTCTTCGGCTCTTTCGTACCAGAAGCTTAACGACTATTTCCGGTTCGGTAGCTCTCATGACGGAGAGAAGACGCCTCAACTGAATCTGATCATACTGTTTGGCCAAAACTCTGACCTGCCGGTCTGGTACCATCAGGCTCCGGGCAAGTGCGACACGGTTTCATCGTTGCACAAGCTCGTGCAGCCCTTCCGTGCGCTGGAGTCCGGAAAACTGCATTATGTATTGAACCCTGGGTTCTTCAGCAACAGCAACATCGATGATCTGGTCAGCCACCGTGATCATTTCACCATCCCGGTTTCCCTGAGCAACACGTGGGTACAGCAGGCCATTGATGAAGTAAAACAGAGGATTCAAGGACCCGAAGGGTACCGCAAACTCAATGATGATTTCTTGTATGTGCACTCTCGCACCTGTTCATGGGGTGCGTCGAAGCGCCGTTGTACCCTGCATCTGTACTACAACGCCAATAACCAGGCAAGCGCGGTTGATGCCTTCAATGAGTCGCTCGACCAGTACCGGCAGGAGATCGAATCCGGCAATCCGGTGGCCGAACATCAGAAGGCCTACGAAGAATTTCTCATCGTAAAAACCACAAGCGTTTCCTTCAATACGGAAGCCATCAATCACCACAGCATCCGCTATGCCGGATTCCAGGCACTACTCTCCTGTGGCATCAACGATCCTGTCGAAGCCATGCGGATATATCGCGATAAAGAAACAGCAGAAACCTGCTTTGATGATCTGAATAACTCCCTCGATGAAACACGACTGGAAATAAATACCGCTTCACCTGGCGCTGGCCGACTCTTTGTGCAGTTCATTGCCCAGATTCTCATCAGCGCTCTTCGCCGGCAAATGCACAATACCAGCCTGATTGCACAATATTCGGTGCAAGAGCTGCTCATGGAGATGGAGACGCTGACCAAAGTACACTATGCCGGCAAGGATGACCACATCTTGACTGAACTGACCGAGCCCCAGCAAGCGGTGCTCAAGGCTCTCGATATTCAGCTACCCTGATCCGTCATCGGTTTGACTCATTCATAAAAAAAGCGTATCAATTCCTTTCAATCATGGAATCACCTTAAACAACCTGTATATCCTGCCTGATGCACACAAGACAATCGCAACATGAACGACAATCCATGGAGCCGGTAACAGGCGCGGTGTTCGAAAAGATCGCTTCGGTTGATCTTGACAAAAGAGCCGTTGTATTCGAAAGTTGCCGGTTTGTGCAGTGCTATTTTGCCCATGCCGATTTGTCGGGATTGACGTTCCGGGAGTGTGCTTTCGAACGGTGCGACATGAGCCTGGTAAAGCTCGTTGACGCCAGCCTGCAGGAGGTTCGCTTCATCGACTGCAAGTTGCTCGGCGTGCAGTTCAGCGAGTGCCGGAAGTTGTTGCTTGAAATGAAGTTCGAGCGATGCCTGATGAAACTATCGGTCTTCATCAAACTTGACCTGAAGAGCACCTCATTCATTGACTGCGACATGCAGGAATCGGATTTCACTGACGCCAATATGAGCGGGTCAATATTCAACAATTGTGACCTTCGGCTGGCACTTTTTTTCCACACCAACCTCGAAAAGGCAGATTTCCGTACAGCCATCAATTTCTCCATTCCTCCTGAATCAAACCGCCTCAGAAAAGCAAAATTTTCGCTGCATGGCCTCCCCGGCCTGCTCGATACGTATGGGATCGAGATCGAGTAATCAGTTGAAATCGGGATAAAAGAAACTTTTTCAGCTCCGAAAACGCTTTTTATTCTGTTACAAGAGTTACTTTACACACTTGTTGAAGTACATACCTGAAGCCTTGGAGTTTGTCGACATTCAAATGCCCTCCGGAACCTCATCCTGATGATCGACAACATCGGTTTATGTTCTTTTTTATTCTGAAAATCACCGACGTGAACAGGACGCGCTGAGACAGAACGGCAGTCTTCGCATGTTTATCTGAAAAGAAGAACGCAAGACAGCTAAGCTCAAAACACTCAATTCCCCTTCCGGCGATACGAATGGCCCAAACAACCAATAACGACGGACCTATCAGAGCAGCCGTAAACATAACCAAGCGGACACGCTGCATCCATCAGGAGTGGCTGTTCATGACGATTCACAAGCCGTTCGGATGACATCACCAACACCCTGAAGGAGCTGTGAGACCATGGACAAGTGCATGACCGAACACAAAATCGGAAATCATCATGAAGCTTTCTGGGAATGGGACCTGAACACAGGCATCATCACCCTCAACACGGAGTGCCAGCACATGATCGGCTGTTCGGAAGAGCTGCCTACCATCAATTTTCGATTCCTCAAAGAGCTGATCCATCCCGATGACCGGCACGCATTCTTTGAGGCCATCCGAAACCTCAGCAAAAAACCGCACGAGCGATCGACCATCGTTTTCAGGATCAAGCTGGAAACGGGAGCCGTTCGATGGATCAAATGCAGAAGCGACGGTATCTACGGTGCTCATCATGGCGACGCATCAAAGATTACCGGTCAGATTATCGACATCACCGACAACTGGCAATCGGAAAATCAGCTTTTCAAACTCAACCGGGCACTGCTTGCCATCAGCAAGTGCAATCAGGCGCTGCTTCACGCAACGAACCAGACCACTCTGCTCAATGATATCTGCCACACCATCACCGAAATGGGATACTACAGGATGGCGTGGGTAGGCTTTGCGGAAAACGATACAGGCAAAAGCATTATGGTCATGGCCTGGTCAGGAGTGGAACATGGATACCTCAAAGAGGTCAACATCAGCTGGGACGATAGTGAACGCGGCCAGGGCCCCGCAGGCCAGTCGATCCGTACCGGCCAACCCTACACTTGCCGTAACATCAGGACTGACCCGGCATTCAGACTCTGGCGAGATGATGCCCTGAAACGCGGCTACGCCTCAGTGCTGGCCATGCCCCTGAAAAGCGGCACCTCGGTATTCGGAACGCTGGTCATCTTCTCCGGTACAACCGACGCTTTCGATATCGAAGAGATGACCCTGCTCTCTTCACTTGCAGATAACCTCGCCTATGGCATCACCATGCTGCGCAATCGCAAAGCCCGTGAAACCGCCGAAGAGGCACTTCGTCAGAGTGAAGCCCGTTACCGCAGCCTCTTTCATAACCAGCATACCGTCATGCTGATGATCGACCCTGAATCCGGATCGATCATCGATGCCAATCCGGCGGCAGAATCTTTCTATGGCTGGAGCAGGGCTGAATTGTGCTCAATGACGATCAACGAGATCAACATACTTCCGGAGAGGATGGTTCATGAAAAAATGCAACAGGCGTCGAACCGGCTCAGCAATTTCTTCGCTTTCCGGCATCGTCTTGCCGACGGCACAATCCGGGATGTCGAAGTCACCAGCGGCCCTATCGCCGTTGACGGCAAATCGCTGCTCTATTCGATCGTCAACGACGTCACCGAGAGCAAGCGATTCCAGAACATGGCCGCCGAAAACAACCGGCAGATGCACTACATCATGGCATCAACCAATACCGGCCTCTGGGAAACCAGCCTCACCAGTGATAACACCTCATGGTCTGACGAAATCTGGTCTTTGTGCGGACTTGAGCCCAACAGTTGCGAACCAACGTTTGAAAACTGGCTAAAAACGATGATTCCGGAAGACCGTGAAACCATGCGTGTGGCAGCCGAAAACGCTGTAGCCAATCTTACAGAATTCACCGGCATCTGGAGAGTTCGCAACGCCGACGAATCAATCCGGTGGCTCATGACAAAAGGCTCACCATTTATCGAGCCTGACGGAACCATCGACCGTTATGTAGGCCTTGTGTTCGATGTAACCGAGCGCAAACAGGCAAGCGAAGCAAAAGAGCAGCTCGAAACGCAGTTACGTCAGGCCCAACGCCTCGAAACCATCGGCACGCTTGCCGGCGGCATCGCCCACGATTTCAACAACATCCTGACACCAATCCTGGGCTACTCCGAGCTGGGCTTGCTCACCGTACCTGAAGAAGAGCCGGTTCACGAATATTTCGAAGAGATCGCCCATGCCGCCGATCGGGCAAAAACACTGGTCGCACAGATTCTGACCTTCAGCAAGGCAAAAGAGAGCAATCCGGTACCGATCAGCTTCCAGAAGGTCCTGGATGAAGCCATGAAACTGCTCAGGCCGCTCATACCGTCAACCATTACCATCGACTACCAGATAGACCACACCTGCCGTAACGTTCTGGCCGATCCTTCACAACTCCACCAGATGATCCTCAATCTGTGTACCAATTCGTTCCAGGCAATGGATGGAAAGATAGGAACACTCCGAATCGATCTCAATGAAGTGGCTGCCGGAGACGCGCCGCAGGGGACTCTACCCGGACTCGATAACGGTATCTGGGTACGCTTCTCTGTTTCCGACACAGGTTGTGGCATGGATGAATCGACCATGGAACATATTTTCGAGCCCTTTTTCACGACCAAAGGGCCTAAAACCGGCACCGGTCTCGGCCTTTCGGTCGTTCACGGAATCGTTGCCGGCTTCAAGGGAAAAATAACCGTCACCAGCCGACCGGGAAAGGGATCGACCTTCACCATCTACCTGCCGGTGATCGACCGGAAGGAACCATGCGAAAAGGAAAACTGCACGATTCCGAAAGGAAACAACAGCATCCTCTGTATCGATGACGAAGAGGGAAACACCAGAATCATCCAGGAGATGCTGACCAAAATCGGCTTCAGGGTCGAGAGTGTGAATTTGCCAAAACAGGCCCTCGAACTTTTCAGACAGAATCCTGACAGCTATGACCTGGCCATCTCCGACCAGACCATGCCCGAAATGACCGGCACCGATCTGGCAGACCTGATGCACGAAATCAGACCCCATCTGCCATTCGTCCTGCTTACCGGCAATGAAAACAGTATCGGAAAAACCACACTCGAAAGCCACGGCATCTCCAAACTCCTGAAAAAACCGGTGAAACTCACCAAACTCGTCTCAACCATCAACGAAGTCCTTGCCACCGTCAAGAAATAAAGACGGGTACCGGGTACTGGGCACTGGGTACTGAGTTTCCCCATTCCCTATTCCCTATTCCCTATTCCCCATTACTCATTCCTCATTCCTCATTCCTCATTCCTCATTCCTCATTCCTCATTCCTCATTCCTCATTCCTCATTCCTCATTCCTCATTCCTCATTCCTCATTCCTCATTCCTCATTCCTCATTCCTCATTCC
>JAAXWL010000077.1 GCA_013334975.1 Chlorobiaceae bacterium | reverse complement strand
AGCCGAAACAATAATGCAGGATGCCCTTGAGCTACCACCAGTTGAAAAAGCAGAGCTGATTGAGCGGCTCTTTCAGAGTTTCGATGCACCTCACAAAACCAAAACCAATGCCGAGTGGGCGGTTGAATTCGAGTCGAGACTGAACGCCTGCAAAGAAGGTAAAATCAAGGCGTCTCCGAAGGAAGAGGTAATGAAAAGTATCAACAGGAGATAATTCATGTCTGAAAAATATTGAGTCAAAGAAGGAGAAAAACCGTCGCAAATCACTGCTAATTTGTAGCACATCAGAAAACAGTAATTGATAAAATCCCATCGTAAAATGGAGCCAAAAATAAAGTGTGAAAACTGTGATACAGAATATCTTCGAAGACGTTTTAAATGTCCAATCTGCGACCAGATCGGGGTTTCAAAACTCTACAAGTATGTATCTTATAATGAACGCTCGTTATCAATCCTCATAAACAAACAGATATGGAGTCCAAAAGCTAAATCTTTGAATGACCCTTCACTGCTGTCCACCTATAAACTTACAAGGATTTATTTTTTCAACAGTTGGACACCAGTGATGACCCTTTTGAATTCCACTTCAATTTAACACAAGACAGGGGGCTACGAGTTGATCCCACAGAAGATGCGATAAATCAATCCAAGGAAATGTCTGTCATTTGCTTTAGCGAAGTTAATGATAAAATCCTGATGTGGTCGCACTATACTCAAGGACACGCTGGCTTTTGTATAGAATTGGAACGTAAAGAAAATAATGATCTCGGTAAGTGGGACTTATGTGCACCAGTTATTTATAACCCTGAAAACAAACCACTATCTTTTACTCCTGAAGAAATCACGAAGCCAGAATCTTTTACAAAAATCGCAACATCCAAGTCTTCGCACTGGGCATATGAAAAAGAATGGCGTCTAATCGGTCATCATGAATACGCAGACACACTCATTCCTCTACCTGCGCCAATTTCTTGTATCATTTTCGGTTGCAAAATGGGCATTAACGAGAAAAAAACAATTGCGCGAATTCTTGGATCGAATATGAAGTATGCAGAAGCCAAACAGATGAAATCGGAATTCGCTTTAAAAATAGAATAAATTGATTTTAATAAAATTGTTGATGCCAGTTAACGATTTGCAGATGCTGCTCCTAAAAGAGTAAGAATCAGCTCTCCCAACAACAACAAAGCGGCCCATCACAGGCCGCTTTGTTTGTATCACCGAAACATAAAAAAATAATCTCTAAAATCAATCTTCCCACTTCCAGTCCCTTACCTCCGGCATATCCTCGCCGTATTTCGTGATGTACTCCTTGTGCTCGATCAGGCGGTCGCGGACGTACTGCCTGATGTAGGCGGCCTTTGGTTTCAGGCACTCTACCCGGTTGACCACGTCGGCTACCAGATGGAAGCGGTCGAGGTCGTTCATCACTACCATGTCGAACGGTGTAGTGGTTGTTCCCTCTTCCTTGTAGCCACGCACATGCAGGTTGCCGTGATTAGTGCGGCGGTAGGTCAGGCGGTGGATCAGCCAGGGATAGCCGTGATAGGCAAAGATGACCGGCTTGTCAGCCGTGAACATATCGTCGAATTCGCGGTCGTCGAGGCCGTGCGGATGCTCCTCCTTTGGCTGAAGGGTCATGAGATCGACCACGTTGACCACCCTGATCTTCAGCTCTGGGGCCAGCTTGCGCAATATCTTCACCGCAGCCAGCGTTTCGAGCGTCGGTACGTCTCCAGCGCAGGCCATCACCACGTCGGGTTCCCCCTCTCCGGTATCGTTCGAGGCCCAATCCCAGACGCCGATACCGCTGGTGCAATGCCTGATGGCTGACTCCATGTCGAGCCACTGCCATGACGGCTGCTTGCCCGCAACAATGACGTTGATGTAGTTGCGCGATCGCAGGCAGTGATCCGTCACCGACAGGAGCGTATTTGCATCCGGCGGCAGGTAGACTCGAATCACCTCGGCTTTCTTGTTCACCACATGATCGATGAATCCCGGATCCTGATGCGAAAAGCCGTTGTGATCCTGTCGCCACACATGCGAAGTCAGGAAATAGTTGAGCGACGCGATCGGACGCCGCCAGGGAATCTCGCTGTCGGTCACCTTGAGCCACTTGGCGTGCTGGTTGAACATCGAATCGATGATGTGGATAAAGGCTTCGTAACAGGAGAAGAAGCCGTGCCGTCCGGTCAGGAGATATCCTTCGAGCCACCCCTGACAGGTGTGCTCCGAAAGCATCTCCATCACCCGGCCATCGGGCGAAAGATGATCGTCGGATGGAATGGTTTCAGCCATCCAGGTGCGATCGGTCTCCTCGAAGAGGTCTCCAAGCCGGTTCGAGGCGGTCTCGTCAGGGCCGAAGACCCTGAAATTGGCGCTCTTCTCGTTCATCTTCATGATGTCGCGCAGGAACCGCGCCATCGGCTTGGGAGCTTCGGCCTCAACCGATCCGGGCGTTGGCACATCGAGCGCATAGTCGCGGAAATCGGGCATACGCAGCTCTTTGAGTAAGAGGCCACCGTTGGCATACGGTATGTCGCCCATGCGCTTTTTGCCTTTCGGCGCCAGCGCCTGCAACTCCGGCAGCAGCGCCCCCTCGGGCGTGAACAACTCCTCGGCACGGTAGCTCTTCAACCACGATTCGAGCAGCGCCATGTGCTCCGGATTGTCGCGCACCGTGCTGAAGGGGACCTGATGCGAACGCCAGTTCCCCTCGGCGGGCTTGCCGTCAACGATCTTTGGGCCCGTCCATCCCTTCGGAGAACGGAAAACGATCATCGGCCACATCGGACGATCTCTCACCCCATCCACTCTCGCCTTGTGCTGGATTTCAGCAATCTCGTCAAAGCAGCGATCCATCGTTGCGGCCATCGCCTGATGCATCGTCACCGGATCATTACCCTCGACAAAATATGGGGTATACCCGTACCCGATCATGAGCTGCTCCAGCTCTTCGTGCGAAATACGCGCCAGCACTGTCGGATTGGCGATCTTGTAGCCGTTCAGGTGCAGAATCGGCAGCACCGCACCGTCACGCGCCGGATTCAGAAACTTATTGCTGTGCCATGCCGTAGCCAGAGGGCCGGTCTCCGCCTCACCGTCGCCGATGACGCAGGCCGTCACCAGGTCGGGATTGTCGAACACCGCACCATAGGCGTGCGATAACGCATAGCCCAGTTCGCCACCCTCGTGGATCGAACCGGGGGTTTCGGGAGCCACATGGCTCGGAATGCCGCCGGGGAACGAAAACTGCCGGAACAGGCGCTTCATGCCCGCCTCGTCGAGCGAGATATCCGGGTAGTATTCGCTGTAAGTGCCCTCCATCCAGACGTTTGCCACCAGCGCAGGCCCGCCATGCCCCGGCCCGGCGATATAGACGATATCGCGGTCGCGGTTGCTGATGATGCGGTTCAGATGAACATAGAGGAAATTGAGGCCGGGAGTGGTGCCCCAGTGACCGAGCAGACGGGGCTTGACATGCTCTTTCAGGAGAGGCTCTTTGAGAAGGGGGTTATCCATCAGATAAATCTGCCCGACCGAAAGATAGTTGGCCGCCCTCCACCAGCCATGCATCAACTCAAGTTCGCGATCGGAAAGCGGTGTATTGTTACAAGTCATGATTTTTTTGTTTTGTTTCCAGAATCGGCCCAATCCGGCTAACGGCCAGATCACCCGTTTTTTTACTACTGCCTTGTCATCGGTAAAAAGTCGCAATTTCTTCTATCATCGAAATCGGTATCGGTATCGTAACTATTAGATTATTAAACAGATACAGCAAGAGTTCGACCTTCTTTTTTAACACAAATAATCGATTTCGATACCGATACCGATTTCGATCTGGATAAATCATCCTTCAGCACGGTGCATCACATCAATCCTTCTCGAGAACGCTTCTTGTCTGCCGGACGATCATCACCTCTTCGTTGGTCTCCATCACTTTGACGACAACCTGACTGGTATCTGTCGAAATGGTTCCGGAACGACTCCTGTTCTTCCCTTCATCGACATTGACGCCGAGGAATCCGAGCCCCAAACAGATGCGCCCTCGTATCTCCGGCGAATGGATGCCGATTCCCCCGGTAAAGAGAATCATGTCGAGCCCGCCAAGCGCTGCCGCAAGTGCCCCGATATGCTTCCTCGCAGAGTAGCAGAAGAGCTCCACCGCCAGCTTCGCCGATTCGTTGCTCTTCTCCGCATCGAGCAGGTCGCGCATGTCGGCACTCAACCCCGACACCCCGAGCAAACCCGACTGCTTGTTCACCATATTCCTGAGACCATCCACATCGAGATGACCCTGCTGCAACAGAAACAGCACCACCCCCGGATCGAGATCGCCCGTCCGCGTGCTCATCACCAGCCCACCTGCCGGCGAAAAACCCATCGTCGTCTCGACACTCCGTCCGTCAAGTACCGCAGCCATACTGGCCCCATGGCCGAGATGCGCCAGAATCACCCGCCCCTTCCGGGCAAACCGGTCGCCCTGCGACTGGAGTTCGCTGACGATATAGTCATAGGAGAGGCCGTGAAAACCGTAACGCTGCACCCCCTCACGCCGGTACTCTTCCGGAATGGGGCAAATCCTCGCAACCGGAGGCATGGTGCTGTGGAAAGCGGTGTCGAAACAGGCCACCTGGAACACGCCCGGCAATTCGGAAGCTGCGTACCGGATAGCGTTCAAAGCCTGGGGAAGATGTTCTGGAGCGTAGGGGATAAGGTCGGCGACAGAGTCAAGCAGTTCAGGGGTAACCATTTCAGGTGCGGTGTGGCGAGGCCCGCCATGCACCACCCGGTGGCCCACCGCATCCGGAATACCCGGCCCGTGGTTCATCACCCACGAAAAGACATGCTGGCACGCCGCCTCATGATCAGCCGCCTCCACCCGAACACTATCGAGATAACGCCCCTCGGCATCCATCACCGAAAAACGCCCATCCGGCAACCCGATCCGGGTAAGCGACCCCGAAAAAAGCAGCTCCTCCTTCCGCCCGCTCTCATACAGCGAAAACTTGATACTCGAAGAACCGGTATTGACGGCAAGAATCGTAACAACAGGCTTCATACACACCCCCCGGAAAAATTGCAGGCACAAACAGTAAACAGAACCATCCACTCTTCAAGCCAGAAGAAGATACACCACAACCAACACTAACCCCCCATCCCCTCCGTTACGTTCCTGAAAACTCAGGAGGGGATGACAAGGTAAACTATGAGTACAGGCGTCATGCACTGGAAGAAAAAGGATTTCCCAGACTATTTTTACTCCAAATACGCTTGATTTACTCAAAAATACCTGATATAACGTACTGCCAGACGATAATTAAACATTTTTTCTATATATGATCACCTTATCTTTAGATGTAAATCAGGTCAGTTCATTGAGTTAAATTCAGACAAGCCATAACAGGTTACCTCTGACCTTTGATTTTAATAACTCAATCTCCCCTCTGTCCATTCGAAGTATTTGTTTTAAGTAAATAGCGCCTTCAGAACTCTCAGATGTTGATCTGGGCGATGCTTGCCGGATACATAAGATCACTGGATTTCGTACACAAAACTTCATCTGTATTTTTCCATAAAAAGGTGTAAAAAATGAAAAAAAATACTCTCTACTGGATTTACAGCCGCACATATTTTGGGTTTGGCTACAAACGTAAAGGCGACCGTCCTGACCTTTGACACATCATACACTCCGGAAATCACGCTGAGTAGTGACATGAGATCGAGTGACACTGGCGGCGGACATCTTTTCAATGAAGCATTCACTACTGATGACCAGATATTCTTTTCTCTTCCGACGTATGTCAATGATTTTCAGATGAATGCTCTGCCTTACGAAGGTTATGAAGACTTGTCGGGCAATATTGATATTGCCGCTCTGGAGTAAAACCGTCGATCTTACCGGGTACACAGACTGGAATGACTGGCTCACGGTTTCTGTAGAAACAGACCATGCAGCACAACTTTATTTTACTGCTCCTGGAAATGCCCCACACTACTACGGTTTCTGGCCAAGCGTAGACAATCTGCGTATCAATGAGCCCGTTTCCTGAGCCTGCAACCGCACTTCTTTTATAGCATTGGCGCTTCATTTCTGGCAGGTGCCAGAATTGGTAAAAAAAGACAATAAAAACACCTATCCGGCTTTTCAACAAGAGAGCATTTCTATGTATTGTCATAAAAGGCCCGGGGACAAAGCGAACGAAATGGAGAAACCTGACCTCACCCCTGTACGGGGAGAGTGGACAGCGTGGAAGTATCACCCTGCAACCTCACACCTACTATCAAGTCATGCTTAAACTGTCGTATCTTTCCTGACCATTGATTTATTCAGATCGAAATCGGCATCGGGATGTATCTACTTAATTATCAGACAGTTATCACAATAAACCATAATGCTCGGCGAGTTTTTCTTTAGTCTCTTCAAGCGGAATTCGATACCGATACCGATTTGGATACCAATTTCGATCATAAAAGAAATTCCAACTATTTAACGTTGACACGACACTACGACTCTATCTCAAACCGAGGATCTTTGAACGGGCTTCGATTTTGTCGATCATGGCTTTGACGGCGAAATCGATGGTTTTGCCTTCGCGGTAATCTGCCGGGGCTGTGAGCGTTACCCGTTTGTCGTTAAGCAGTTGCTCTGCGCCCAGTTTTGATTCACTGATCCGGGAGTTGTAGACCGATATTGAATGGCCACCCAGCTCCTTGACCAACCTCATGCAGGGAATGTCGGTTTCGCCGTCGCCAATGAATATCATATTTTCAAAAGGTACCGGCCTCTCTTCGGGGGTGACGTACCGGTTGATGACCGTGTTATCGTAGACCTCAAGGCTTCCCTTGTTGATGCGGAAGAGGTACTGGGTTTTTGTGGTGTAGTTTATGGCCAAAGCTGGCCAGCAGGCGACTCCGTGGTGATCGTACATGAATCCCGAAGCGTAGATCGCCGTGAACTCCTTTGCTATCGACGTTCCTTCGACCATCTCACGAATGCCGGACGAGACAATGAAATGCTCGACCTTGACGCCCTTCTCTTTGGCGTACTCATTGATGCGCTGAAACCATTCGGCTACTCCGGGAAAAAGCTTGATCTGTTCGCCATATTTCCGGAAATCGCTCTTTGTTACCCGCACTTCGGCGCTTTCGGCTTTTTTGAGCATCTGGTGCATGTAGGCCAGAATCTGGTCGGCATTCTGCTCTCGGGCGTATCGGGAGACATCTTCCCAGAATCCTTTAGATTTCATGTGCAGTTTCGGAATGAAATCATACTCCTGCATGTTTCCGGGAGCAAGCGTCCCGTCGAAGTCGTAGGCAATCGCCATGTTCACCATTTTCTTTGCCATAGATCATCCCGTTTGGTTTCAGAAAAACTCGAGACGGCTCTTTTCTTTTAAAATACAAGCAATACGTTCTTGTTGCTCTATCGAAGGATAAACAAATTCAAAGAAAATATGGGAAGGCTCGCTTTTTGTGGACGAAGTGGACGTTGTGGACGGAGTGGACAATGGATTAACGCTTTTGTCACTTCTCCCCCTCGCTTTGGTGCAGCGACTTGATCAGTATCCGGATATTCAGTATTTATACAGTTATGTATTTTGTTTTCGATTTCGATACCGATTTCGATACCGATTCTGATGGACAATAATACGGCGGTTTAGCGTTGACATTATACCCATGAAGAGAGATGGACTTACGGAGCTTATTACGGCAGAAAAAATTGCGGCACGGGTTGCGGAGCTTGGGGCGGAGATTTCGCGCGATCTGGCTGGTGTTGACGAACTGATGGTACTCTGCGTGCTGAAGGGGGCGTTCATCTTTACGGCTGACCTGGTGCGGCACATCACCATTCCCTGCCGCATCGACTTTATCCGGGCTTCAAGCTACGGTACGCACCGAATCTCCACCGGTATGGTCATGCTCGATCATCACCACGACCCCTGCGTCGAAGGCAAAGAGGTGCTGCTCGTCGAAGACATCATCGATACCGGTCTTACCTTCTCCCGTATCCTCGAAGAGCTGCGGAGCCAGAATCCCGCCTCCCTGCGGGTGTGCACCCTGCTCGACAAAGCTTCGGCACGCACAGTACCAGTCAAGGCAGACTATACCGGATTCACCATTCCTGATATTTTCGTCGTGGGTTACGGTCTCGATGCTGCCGGACTGTACCGGGAGCTGCCCTCCATCGCCATTCCCAACGCCTGAGTGCAGCGCCAAAGCCCGACCAAACCGATCGCTCCACTTGCGTGTTGCGTCCATCGACAACACAGCACTGGTCATCGCAACACCTCATCGTCCCGAAGAGGCGACATATTACAATTTTGTCTGCTTTTTCCTCCCATTCCGCAATTAGACCCTAATATTTTTAGGATTTATTTTATATTCTCCTTAATCAAAGAAATTAAAACAGCCAAAACGCCAGAAAACAAGAGCGCAATGCCAGCCCCCACCACAGCAAACCCGAAGGCGATCCGCAAACCGTGGATCATCGATACGACCCTCCGGGATGGGGAGCAGGCACCAGGTGTAGTCTTCAACCCACACGAGAAAAAGCGGATCGCCGTGCTCCTTTCCGAGACCGGCATCGATGAGATCGAGGTGGGCTATCCGGCCATCAGCGCCGCCGAACGAGAAGTCATCCGGGAGATTGCCTCGATGAATCTGCCGGTTCGCCTCACCGCCTGGGCACGGGCCAATATGGGCGATATAGAGCTGGCCGCCTCGTGCGGTACCGGCGCCCTGCATATCAGCTTTCCTGCCTCCAGGCTCTACCTTGAACTGATGAAAAGGGAGTACGAATGGGTTCAGGAGCAACTGCATACGCTCGTATCGAAAGCTCGCAAACTCTTTGATTTCGTCAGCGTCGGCGGACAGGATGCCACCAGAAGCGATATCGATTTCCTGCAACGCTTCATACTCGATGCAGAGGCTGCCGGGGCCGAGCGGCTCAGAATCGCCGATACGGTCGGCATCGCCACTCCCGGCTCAGTTACAGCTCTCGCCAAAGGGTTGCGCAACGTCTCTCTTCTGCCGATCGAGTTCCATGCACACAACGACCTCGGCATGGCGACGGCCAACGCTTTTACGGCCCTCGAAGCCGGATTCGACGCTGTCAGCGTTTCGGTGACCGGCCTCGGCGAACGGGCGGGCAACGCCGCGCTCGAAGAGTTAGCCATGGCGATCGAACTCTGCGGTGGTTTCGAGACTCACCTCGATACCACCAGACTCTCGAGGCTCTGCGATATGGTCGCATCAGCCGCATGTCGGGTCATCCAGGATCAGAAACCTGTGGTGGGACGCGCAGCCTTCCAGCACGAGTCGGGTATCCATTGCGCGGCGCTCTTGCAGGATCCGCTCTCCTACCAGCCCTTTCTGCCGGCAATGGTTGGACGCAACGATTTCGAGATGGTCATCGGCAAGCATTCAGGCACCGCGGCCATTGTCGAGCATTTCAGGAAAAAAGGAGTCCCCATACGGAGAGACGAAGCAAGGGAACTGCTCGAACTGATCAGAAGTCATGCCGACAGGCTCAAAAGAGCGCTCCGGCCAGACGAGATCGATTCTATCCGTAAACAGCACTCGGTAAAACTCGCTTAACCTTTCATCAGTATTCATGCTCATACCGCACGAACAGGAACAGAGCAGCATCAGTCTTCTTGCCGAAGTCAGCAGGACAGTCAACAACGAAGAGGATATCAGCAAGGTACTCCGATTGGTTCTGTTCATCCTTTCGGAACATATGAACATGCTCAGGGGCATGGTCAGCATTCTCAACCGCGGCAGCGGGGAGATCGTCATCAACGAATCATTCGGTCTGACCGAGGAGCAGCGACAGCTTGGCCGATACAAGGTTGGCGAGGGCATCATCGGACAGGTGGTCAAAACGGGTAAGCCTGCCGTTGTGCCACGTATCGATGAAGAGCCCCTCTTCCTCGACCGCACCAGGTCACGAACGAAAGAAAAAAAGGATGAGCTCTGCTTCATCTGCGTACCGGTCAGGGCAGGTCGCGAAGTGATCGGTACGCTGAGCGCAGACCGAAGAATTCCCGCTTCTGAGGAAACCGGCAGCAAAAAGACCAAATCCGAAGTGGCCCGCATGGACCTGCTCCAGTACTATGTGGATCTGCTCTCGATCATCGCCGCCATGATTTCACAGGCCGTTCGACTCAAACAGCTCGCCGATGAAGAGAAAAACAGCGGCACAGCCGAGCCGGTCGCCTGGCATGAGCCGACAAGGTTCCGGGTTATCGACGGTGAACATGAAAACGAACTGCTCGAAGGAGAGCGCCCGGCAAACATCATCGGCAACACCAAGCCAATGATGGCACTCTTCCGGATGATCGAAAAGATAGCGAAGACCAACGCCACCGCGCTGGTCCTCGGCGAGAGCGGCGTTGGCAAAGAGCTGGTCGCCAACGCCATTCATTTCAAAAGTATGCGAAACGGCAAACCGTTCATCAAGTTCAACTGCGCGGCCCTGCCGGAGAGCATCGTCGAAAGCGAGCTGTTCGGCCATGAGCGGGGAGCCTTCACCGGAGCTTCAGCGCAACGTCGCGGTCGCTTCGAACTTGCTGACGGAGGCACCATCTTTCTTGACGAAGTTGGAGAGCTGAGCCTGGCTACCCAGGCCAAACTGCTGCGAATCATTCAGGAGAAGGAGTTCGAGCGGGTCGGAGGAGCTAAAACCATCAAGACCGATGTCAGAATCATCGCAGCCACCAACCGGAACCTCGAAGAGCAGATTCGTCAGGGAAGCTTCCGTGAGGATCTCTTCTACCGGCTCAACATCTTTCCGATCACCGTTCCGCCGCTGCGGGAGCGTAAAACCGACATTCTGCTGCTGGCCGACTATTTTGTCGAGAAGTTCAATATCCTCAACCACAAAGGGATCAGAAGAATCTCGACCACGGCCATTGACATGTTGATGCGCTATCACTGGCCCGGCAACGTGCGCGAATTGCAAAACTGCATCGAACGGGCGGTGATCCTGAGCGAGGACAACGTCATCCACGGCTACCACCTGCCCCCATCGCTCCAGACGGCCGAATCGAGTGGGACACCCTATACCGGCGACTTGCAGCAGAAGCTCGATGCCATCGAACGGGAGATGATCATCGAGGCGCTCAAGCGCACCAAGGGAAACATGACCAAATCGGCCACGCAGCTCGGACTTTCCGACAGGATCATGGGCCTGCGCATGAAAAAATTCGACATCGACTATCGGAAATTCCGCGCCTGAAGACCCTCACGAAGTCTGCCCATTGCCAGCCTCTTCCGGGAGTAAAGCATTTTTTTCAGCGATTTCGAGTACCCCTATTTTCAACCGGCCGATATTAAGGGTATCGATCCCCACTTTTCTGGCATTCAGGCGGTTGATCACCAGACGACCGATGGCGACCGCACCAATCGCAAGCGCGCCAACACTCAGAGCACCAATAGCAAGGGCGCCGGCGGAGACTGCACCGGCAGAAAACAGGGGAACACTTTGCATGGGCGGTCGCCCTCCCTCTGCGTTATAGTTTTCACTCAGCGATGAGCGGTTTGCCTCGCTGCCAATCATGGGACGACGATGAAGAAAGGTTTTCATGGTCTGTTCACGGTTCATAACCTTTGATGGAGAACCTCCGGCGGTGGCTCGCAGGCCGGAAGGGCTCTGCATACTCTACCGCCTCTTTTGAGAATAAACACTCCTGCCGTTTCAACGGTTCCTCAACGAAAGAAAAGCTCTTTCCCGAAATCGCCACAGGATTCCCCCCTGATGCATCCAAAAACATCGTTTTCCAGAGAAAACCATAGTCTGAAGTGACCTGAAGAGAACGAAAAAGGCGCTTCCTACATTTTTGTAAACTTTTCAGGATCCATTCCCAAACGAGCGACGTTGACTCGCCATACGGAAAAGCGCGATGAGCAACAACAGGTGGATTATGGCAGCCCTGTCACCCTGCATAAGAGCATTTCCTACCCGAATAATCCTACCATTTTGCAGGAAGCCACTATTTCCTACACTTATGTAGGTAAAATAATCCTGCCCGGAAGCTCCGGACTGAAAAAACAGAACCAATCCGCACCATCGCGACCTCCCGAAAACAAAACGTAACGCTTTTCCTGAAAAAGAGTTAGCAATATCAGTCAAAATAATTCAGTTTTTTCTCGACCGATACCTTCACCTTGGCACGTTAGTTGCTCATTATTATTTAATTATTCAGGTAAAAGAAAACAGAAGCCTGAATATTTAAAGGACAAGACAACGAAACAATAAATTGTACAACCATGAGAAAAGTCGCGATTTATGGAAAAGGCGGTATCGGCAAATCCACAACCACGCAGAACACGGTTGCTGGTCTTGCCGAAGCTGGCAAGAAAGTGATGGTCGTAGGTTGCGACCCGAAGGCTGACTCCACCCGCCTCCTTCTCGGCGGTCTCCAACAGAAAACCGTTCTTGATACATTGCGCGAGGAGGGCGAAGAGGTCGAACTCGAAGACATCATCAAAGAGGGCTACAAAAACACCCGCTGCACCGAATCGGGCGGTCCTGAACCCGGGGTTGGCTGTGCAGGCCGCGGTATCATCACTTCGGTCAACCTGCTCGAACAGCTTGGTGCATACGATGAAGAGTGGGATCTCGACTACGTCTTCTATGATGTGCTTGGTGACGTTGTGTGTGGCGGTTTCGCAATGCCGATCCGTGACGGTAAGGCCGAAGAGATCTATATCGTCTGCTCTGGTGAAATGATGGCCATGTATGCAGCCAACAACATCTGCAAGGGTATCCTGAAGTATGCCGATGCAGGCGGTGTGCGCCTCGGTGGTCTGATCTGCAACAGCAGAAAGGTTGATAACGAACGTGAAATGATCGAGGAGCTCGCTCGCAAAATCGGCACCCAGATGATCCATTTCGTGCCCCGCGACAACTTTGTTCAGCGTGCCGAAATCAACAGAAAAACCGTGATCGACTACGATCCGACTCATCCCCAGGCTGACGAGTACCGTGCACTGGCTCGCAAGATCGACGAAAACAAGATGTTCGTCATTCCCAAGCCGCTCGAAATCGACGAACTGGAGCAGTTGCTGATTGAATTCGGTATCGCCAACTGATGAA
>JAAXWL010000076.1 GCA_013334975.1 Chlorobiaceae bacterium | reverse complement strand
CGCAATGCTGCTGTGACCAGGCCGGTCATGAGAAGTACCGTACTGGAGGGTTCGGGTACGGTTCCTGTTACATCGCCACCTCCCGTGAGCTCCAGAGGGCCGGTGTACTGCAACTGGAAAGCGTTGATGACTCCCACTTTGCTATCTTTGCCTGGAGCATATTCGAAAGTGAGAACGCCGGATTCATCGGTCGAGACGTTGGCTAACAGGTAATTCGTCCCTTCAATGAAATCATTCGGAACCGTATCAGGCTTTTTCGTAGTGTAGGTCTGGTAGTTGACGTTGACGGAGAGGGTCTGCCACTCAGCTTTATCTTGAACCTGTGAATAGAGATGGAGGTCATAGGTGCCGGGTTCGAGTCCTTCAAGGGTGATGACTCCCTGGTTCGACGTAACATCGTAATGTTTCATAAGCTCCTGATAGGAGGTCGATTTGAACGATGATGCGTCACCGATGACCGTAAAGTCGTCATAGCTCCACTGGATCGATGCGCCGGAGATGAGTCTGTTGCTTGCGTCAAAGAGGGTTTTCAGTCTGTCGACGGGATTGCTTTTCGAGCTGTAGAGGCTGTTCCAGTATTCGGGAGTTTCAGGGTTGGCCAGAGCCGCACCATCATACTTTTTGCCGAAGGTGAAATTGATCAGACCTTTGGTCTCTGCATAAACAGGTTCAATGGGTACCACGGATGCTACATTTCCTGCGAACGCGCTAAAGGTTACGGCAGAGTACAAGAGCGGGAGCAGAACAAGAAATTGAAAGCAGGGTTTCAATTGGCGGGTGTTTTTGTTCAGGTAACTCATGGTAGGGTTTCGGAGACCGGAAGGCTGAATTGCTGCCTCTGACAGTCTGCGTTTGTGGGTTTATGTTTTTTGTGAACTTTTTCTGTTGGCTTTAATAGGTAAAGTATAATTTTTTTGAAATAAATAAAACAAAATATGTATCAAATGGTTGTGTGTATATGCGATATATAGTGTATTTTTTTTATCGAAGTGAGGAGTGACAAGATAAGACAATGGTGAATGGACAATTGAGAATGGATAATTTGAAGAGGGTGTTGAGTGACAAGTTTTTTTTGTCAACGATAAATAGTCAGAATTTCTTTTATCATCGAAATCGGTATCCAAATCGGTATCGGTATCGATTTTAACTTGAAAGATCCTGGAAAAACTCACCGTAAATTGTTGTTTATTATTTATAAATATTTGATTATTAAACAGATAAAGTCATAGATCTGTTTTTTGTTTTTACAAAGATAATCGATTTCGATCCCGATACCGATTTCGATTTGGATAAAGTCAATGGTGCTTTAATAAACGTCAGTTTAATCATGACGCGATACTATTAATCCGGCAAGCATATATATGACAGGTGTCAGAGCTTATGCAGTATACATTCATGGGGCTTGAAGTCAGAGATAATAGTCACCTTTTTGAATGCCGGATTAGTATAGAGAAGGGGAAAGAGAAGAGTAAAGAGGGAGGAGTGACCGGCAAAGAGCAAAGAGCAAAGAGCAGGAAGAGAAGAGGAAGTGGACGTGGACGTTGTGGACGAAGTGGACAACAAGCAAAGAACGGCGTTTTTCTCACTGAATCAGAAACTCATCAATGAGTGAGCTGGTCAACGGAGACAGAAAATATGTTCGGTATAGCATTGAATCGAGATTCCAAGTGAAATCCGATACCGATACCGATTTGGATACCGATAAAAAAAAGGTGCTGGCACGTGAATTGTCCAAATCGGTATCGGTATCGGTATCGAAAAAAAAATAGATGGTAGTACGTCAGCAGTACAATAGTTTATTAGGAATGTAAGAAAAGAAAAGAGGGAGGAGTGACCGGCAATGAGCAATGAGCAATGAGCGGCGAGTCATGAGTGCGAGGAAAAAATAAAAATCAGGAAGAGTCGTCCTGATCTTTTCCGTCACATGAGTCACATGAGTCACATAGGCCCCATTCGTCCCATGTTTCATGCCTTCGAGTGACAAGTGAATGGAGAAGAGGGGGAAGAGGCGGGTTATTGCTCGAAATCTTTCATTTTTTCCATGAGCTGACGAAGGTGTTTTTTCTGGTCGCTGTCGATCGTGATCCTGTCAGGTTCGGTTCGCTGGTAGCCAGAGGGAACGGAGAAATTGGAGTCGGCGGGTTCATTGGGCACCACTCTGGTGAGTTCCATAATATAGAGTCCATTGTCGTTTGACTGGATGATTTTTACCGGAAAGCCCTCAATACCGTTCGTCTTGAGGCTTTTTGAGAGAGAGGTGTTTGACAGTCTTGGATTCTGCGACTGAAGCAGCCTGAAGGTTGAAAAATCGCCGAGCCCCTTGGTTATCCAGAGATCGAGTCTGTCGGAGGTGCTCTGGAGCCGGACATGCTCGCAGGCATAGCCTTTGAGAGTTTCTGTGCCGATGCGCGTGAAGCGGTAGTCGCTGTCGAAGTCGAGCAAGGTGGCGCTCTCGGCGGCCGCTCTAAGGTTCATGGTGCTCCATGTTTTCGATTTGTGATTGACAATAGTCACCTCATCCGGAATTGCGCTTCTGGTAATGACGGTCGTTTTGAGCGGCTCGGGGATTCTCTCCATCAGCATGGTCATCTCCATACGCTGCGCTTTTTTGCCGAAAAGGTAAGCAATGTTTGCCTTGCCGCTGGGCATAGTGAGCGACATCTGCATTTCGCCGGTAAATGCCCGCGCGACCGATGGGAGCGCAAGAATCAGAAAAAGCAGAGCAGTGAACAGGTTGAATGATCGTTTCATCAGTTGGATTCGGTTTCTTGTGGCGCGGCGCCACCGCCGCATTTTCCGGGATAATATCGTAAAAAAACGGAAGATGTTCTCTTTACCGGTTATGACGCCGTTTTGGCGATGCTTCTTGCTGTTGGCATTGTCTTCCCTGGGAGCGCCATCCCGTCCCGACAGATGTCGGGACGGGATAGGCACATTGAGCCAACGGCTCATCATCTCTTCACATTGTTGCGGTTTTTAAACTCTCATATTCAGCCGGGTTTTAACCCGGGGGCGGGAAGAGACACAGCCTACCCCTTCTTTCTGGGCTGCATCCCAACCTCTTTATCAGGAGTTTGGTCTGAAGCCCGGATTTATTTTGGGGGCCTGTTTTCCCCGGTCTGAAGTCCGGGGCAATGAGGGAATTTCTTGATGGCTTGGCATCTGATTTTGTGTGATAAAGCGTATCTTTTGCGATATAAAGCAATGTCATCCGAGTTCTGCCAGATGAGCGCCATGAGCACTATTTTCATCAGCTATGCCCGTGAAGACAGTCCAAAGGCTGCCGAACAGGGGAACACTTATGCGCAGGAAAATCTGAAGCGGTTGGGGCTGACATGGTAATTTTCGGAGGGGGATAGTGAAGAACGATACCGATACCGATTTCGATAACGATTTGGATGAGGATGGGGGAGTAACATAATGGTTGATCATTGTTTTGCTGTGGCAAAACGGGGATACTAACCTCCCTCGGCTTGTGTTAACCTGAACCTGATATTATGACCGAAGAAAGAGTGTGGAGTGTTGTTGAGTTGTTGAAGACGACGACGGCTTTTTTTGTTGAAAAAAAGATCGATGAGCCTCGTCTGTCGGCGGAGTTGCTGCTGGGGCGGGTGCTGGGGTTGCAGCGGCTTCAGCTCTACCTTGATCATGAGCGGTCGGTGATGCCGGCGGAGCTGGCGGCGTTTCGGGCGGCCTGCCGGGAGCGGATGCAGGGCAGACCGGTGCAGTATATCGCGGGGGAGGCCTTCTTTTACGGTTACCGTTTTTTTGTGGATGAGCGGGTGCTGATTCCCCGGCCTGAGACCGAGTTAGTGCTTGAACATGCCATGGAGCGGCTTGCGTCGAGCGGCCTGGAGTCGGCAAAAACTCCCTCCATTCTCGACATTGGCACAGGGAGCGGCTGCATTGCCATCACGCTTGCGTTGCGGCTGCCGGGGGCGCAGGTCACCGCCGCTGATCTCTCTGCCGATGCGCTGGAGGTAGCTCGCCGCAATGCGGAGGAGCATGGGGTGGCCGATCGCATCCGCTTTGTCGAGGCCGATGCGCTTGATACTTCGTTTCCGGGAAAGGTTGGCGGGCCGTTCGATCTGGTAATCTCCAATCCGCCCTATATTCCCGAGGCGGAGTGGGCCACCCTCCAGGAGGAGGTTCGGCGCTATGAGCCTCGCCTGGCGCTGGTTGCTCCGGAGGGATTCGAGTATTACCGGAGCATCGTGTCGATGTCCCCAGCGTTGCTCTCGAAGGGCGGCGTGCTCTGCTTCGAGCTCCATGCGGACGGGGCGGCAGGAGTACGGAGCTTACTTGGTTCGGGCTTCATCGATGTTCAGGTTACGCAGGATTACGGCCGTCTCGATCGTGCACTTTCATGCATAGCGCACTGAGTCGGTGTGGCGCTTTATTCATTCATGGTTATTTATGTATATTACATGACGTCGGGGATTGCGTTCCGCCGGTAACGAAGGGGTGCGTTCTCTCCGTTGAGGCAACTATCGGATGTACTCCGTTGTTCATGAACAGCGGCAGCCAGCCCCACGGGTCGGCCTGAACCTGGTCGGCAGGTGTTGCAGAGCAAAGACTATCGGTTCAGAAAGACAGGTTATAAGTACAGGTTATCAGCAGATGATTTATCGTGAATTGACCCTGCGTGAGCGTCAGGTTCTGGGAATTATCATACAGTCCTATGTTGTTTCGGCGACACCGGTCGGTTCACGCACGATCGCCCGAAATTACAATCTGGGTCTTTCGGATGCCACCATTCGTAACGTGATGGCTGATCTGGAGGCCGACGGCTTCATCAGCCAGCCGCATACTTCTGCGGGCAGGGTGCCGACCGACAAGGGGTACCGCTATTATGTCGATCTGATCATGAATGTCAGCCGGATCGACGAGCTGGACAAGAAGATGATCGACGAGAATATCGGTCCGCGGGGAACGGAGCTGAAGGGGAGCTCCGCCGAAGTGCTTGGCGTTGCGGCAAGGGTGCTTGGCAGCATTTCACGTCAGCTTGGGGTGGTTTTACCGCCTCGGCTCTCCAATGCTGTTTTTGAACGGCTCGACATCGTACAGCTCAGCTCGATGAGGATCATGGTGGTTATCGCCATCCAGTCGCTCTTCGTCAAGACTATCGTTATGGAGCTGATGGCCGAAATATCGCGTCAGAAGATCGATGAGGTCGTCAATATCCTCAACGAGCGTCTTTCGGGCCTGACTCTGGATGAAATCCGCAGTTCCATCGGTCAGCGCCTTTCAGATTGCCGTGATGGACGTGAGGGGCTGATGCAGAGCATCGTTGGTGCTGCAGATGACCTTTTCGATGAATCGTCGATTCTCGAAAGGCTCTATGTTTCGGGCGCCGAGTACATTGTCGAGCAGCCGGAGTTTCAGCAGCCCAATAAGGTTCGCGACATTATCACGATGATCGGGGACAAGTTCGGTATGGCGCAACTTGTCGATAACGCGGCTTCGTCGCCTGACCGGACAGGTCGGGAGATCAAGGTTGCCATCAGCATCGGCATCGAGAACAGTACCGGCAATGCAGCCGATCTGACGATCGTGTCGTCGCCCTACTATGCGGGGAAGATGATCGGCAAGGTTGGTATCATGGGGCCGAAACGGATGGATTACGACCATGCCGTGCGCGTGGTGAACTATATGGCAGGCTGTCTTTCGGCGACCTTGTCCGGAAACAATTAATCTCATAACGACTTTTTTCTCTCATCATGACCACACAAGAATCGCATCACCAGGAACAGGAAGAGATACAGGAAACGATCTATACCGGTGAGGTGGTGCAGGAACAGGAACCTGTAACCGTTGGAACAGCGGCGATGCCAGAGGTGACGGTTGCGGATATGGAGGCTGAAATCGCGGCTCGCGATGAACAGATCGCCAGGCTTCGCGAGGAGATCTTCCGCCGTGCTGCCGAGTTCGAAAACTTCAGGAAGCAGAAAGAGCGTGAGTCCGCAATGGCGGCCACCCGTATGCTGGAAAACACGGTACGCGATCTGTTGCCGTTGCTCGATGACCTGAAGCGTCTCATACACCATACTCCCGCTGAATTGCAGGTGATGGCCGAGGCGAAGCCCTTTATCGATGGTGTTGAACTTATTCGGAAAAACTTCACCTCATGGCTCGACAAAAAGGGTGTCAGGGAGATCGAGGCGAAAGGAAAGGTGCTCGATGTCAACTTCCATGAAGCCATAACGCAGATTGAAGTTCCTGACGTTGAACCCGATACCGTTGTCGAAGAGTACCAGACGGGTTATACCCTTGGCGACCGGGTGATCCGTCATGCAAGAGTCATTGTCGCCAGATAGTTGCCAGATTATTTAATAGTAAGAGAAATACGATGAAAAGAGATTACTACGACGTTCTTGGTGTCAGCCGCTCGGCTGACAAGGACGAAATAAAGAAGGCCTACCGCAAGCTGGCTCTGCAATTCCATCCCGACAAGAATCCTGACAACAAGGAGGCGGAGGAGAAGTTCAAGGAGGTCAACGAAGCGTACGAGGTGCTGAGCAACGACGACAAACGTCGCCGTTATGATCAGTTCGGCCATGCCGGTGTCGGTTCTTCGGCGGCATCCTCCGGAGGGTCTGGCGGCGCAGGGTATGGCGACATCAACGATATCTTCAGTGCCTTCAATGACATGTTCGGTGGAGGCGGAGGCGGGCGCGCCCGTGGTGGAGGGTCACCTTTCGGTGGATTCGAGGATGTTTTCGGTGGCGGTGGCGGTGGTCGGCGCAGCCGGTCGGCAGGGATTCACGGCACCGATCTCAAGATACGTCTCAAACTGACGCTCGAAGAGATTGCCAAAGGGGTCGAGAAGACGCTCAAAATCAAAAAACAGGTTGTCTGTCAGGAGTGTAACGGTAGCGGTTCCAAGAGCGGCAAGACCGAGACCTGCCAGACCTGTCATGGTTCCGGTGAGGTGCGACAGGCATCCAAAACCATGTTCGGCCAGTTTGTCAACATTGCAGCCTGTCCGACCTGTGGCGGTGAAGGGCACGTGGTCAAAGATCGCTGCACCTCCTGTTATGGTGAAGGGATCAAGCAGGGTGAGGTTACTGTCAAGATCAACGTACCGGCGGGGGTGTCTGACGGCAACTATCTGACGCTTCAGGGCCAGGGCAATGCCGGCCCGAGGGGTGGAGCACCCGGTGATTTGATTGTCGTCATCGAGGAGAAGCAGCACGAGCAGTTCAAACGCAATGGTGACGATATTGTCTACGATCTGGCGGTCGGTTTTCCCGATCTGGTCATTGGCACCAAGATCGATGTGCCGACCCTCGAGGGTCAGGTCAAGGTGACCGTGCCTCCCGGCACCCAGCCAAACACGATGCTTCGTATCTCCGGCAAGGGTATCGGCCACCTGAAGGGCGGAGGTTTCGGTGACCTTTATGTCAGGGTGAATGTGTTTGTGCCGAAGGATGTTTCCGGCAAGGATCGCGACCTTCTCAAGGAGCTGAAGAAGTCAACAGCGATTTGCCCGAATCAGGGTGAACACGAGCACGATCACGAAAAAAGCATTTTCGAGAGGGCGAAAGACATTTTTACCTGAACGAAGGGAAAAGAGTGTAAGAAAATATAGGTCGTACAGGTCTTATAAGTCTTATAAGTCGTATAGGACAGAAGAGTTTAGGGATGGTTTTTCCTGAATTTGCAGGTCACAGGAGGGCAGTTCATCCTTTACATGTTTTCTCGAAATCGGTATCTGTATCGAAATCGGATTTTTTTCGATACCGTGTGACTGGATAGCGCAACTGTTTTCACAGGGAAAGCAGGGAAGTCGGCAGGTGTTACTTGCCGAGTTCCCTGCTTTTTTCGTTTTCAGCGCTCAGTATCCTTTCGGGCTGGATCTGGCGGCATTGAGCACCTCGGGGGTGATATAGGTGATGCCGTTCTCTTCGGCATAAATACTGAGTGCTGCGGAGACTTTGTTGGCGAAAAAAGGAGGCAGGCTGTTGAGCAGGTCAACCGCATCAGGGCTCCACTGAAGTTGCTTGCGGGAGCGAGGCTTGAAGGATTTGCGGTACGCCTCGTCGATCTCCTCCACAAACTCACCGATGACTTCTTCGTCGGCTATCTGGTGCGGTGCGATGATCCTTTCTGCAAGGATTCGGTTTCGTATCAGGTGAATCTTGAGCTGTGGCATGTAGAGCGCCTGGGCCATCGATTCGGGACTTCCGCAGGTGACGAAGAGTGCCACGTTTTTGTTTTTCAGGTATCGTTTCAGGTTGCTCTGAATCAGAGCACCGATCAGTTGTGATGATACTACCAGATAGTAGACAGGGGCGCCGAGGATGACTACATCGAAATCGCTGATGAAACTGTAATCGGCGGTAGCCTTGCATTTGGCCTTTTCAACATAGGCCCCGGTTTCGGCAAGCTGCTGGCCGATAGCGTCGATCAGCCTGTCGGTAGAGCCTCCGGTGGATCGGCTGTCGTAGAGGATGATGGCTTTCATCTGGCGGTCGTTGTCGGTCGTCATGGGATAAGATTAAGGTGTTGCCATGGTTGAATCAGCTTGCCTTGCCGTATGCCGCAGTGATGTTGTCCACGAACTCCGCAATGGTTTTCGGGTCACCGGTCTGGTCAGGCGAGAACACTTTTTCGGCAAGGATAACCGGGTTTTCGATATGCATCTTGAGCTGCGGCAGATAGAGAAACTGAGCCATGGGTTCGGGACTTCCGCAGATGACAAACAAGGCTACTTTTTTGTTCTTGAGCACTTTTTTCAGATTACTCTGCATCAGCGCTCCGCTGAGTTGTGAGGCGACGAGAAGATAGTAAATCGGCGCACCAAGCAGCACAAGGTCGAACTCATCGACGAAGCTGTAGTCGGCGTTAATTTTGCAGCGGGCTTTTTCAACGTAAGCCCCGCCCTCGGCGAGCTTTTTGCCGATCGAGTCGATCAACCGGTCGGTGGAACCGCCGACAGACTGACTGTCATAAAGGATAAGGGCCTTCACGGGTTTGGCGATGGTGCTGGTCATAGGCTTGTCATTAAAGGTTGAGCCTCAATAGTTGAAATGTACTCTGATAATAAGACAATACTTTTTCCCTGCAAAATCCGGAGAGATCAACGCTTCCGACCGGTCGGGCTGATCGGCCCAATGCCAGGCGTCCCTGAAAACAAAAGGGTGCCGTTGCCGGGCACCCTTCTGGTTGCAAAACTTCCGGAAACCGAAGCTTACACGTACTGTGAGTAGATGTCGATCAGATCGACGACGCGAGTGGCATAGCCAAGCTCGTTGTCGTACCAGCCGACTACCTTGATCAGGTTGCCGGAGCTCATGGTCAGCGGTGAATCGAAGATGCAGGAGTGGGCATTGCCGATGATGTCAGAAGAGACGATCGGATCGACGTTGTATTCGAGGATGCCCTTCATGTCGCCCAGAGCAGCGGCCTTCATGGCTGCATTGATCTCATCCTTGGTGGCTGTTTTTTCGACGATGATCGACAGGTCGGTGACTGAGCCGTCCGGTACTGGAACTCTCATGGCGAAACCGTCAAGTTTGCCTGCAAGCTCGGGAAGCACTTCGCCGATTGCCTTTGCTGCGCCGGTCGAGGTCGGGATGATCGAACATGCTGCGGAACGGGCCCTGCGCAGATCCTTGTGCGGAAGGTCAAGAATGTTCTGGTCGTTGGTGTAGGCGTGGACCGTGGTCATGAAGCCTTTGACGATGCCGAAGTTCTCGTGGATTACCTTGGCCATCGGTGCGAGGCAGTTGGTGGTGCAGCTTGCGTTGGAGACGATCTCTTCTGCGCCGGTGATGCTCTTGTCGTTGACACCCATCACGATGGTCGCGTCGATTTTGTCCTTTGCAGGAGCTGAGATGATCACCTTTTTCGCGCCGGCAGTGATGTGCTTCGATGCGGCTTCACGGCTGGTGAAGATACCGGTCGATTCGACAACTATATTGGCGCCGAGTGAGGCCCAGGGAAGCTGTGCCGGATCTTTCTGTGCACAGATGACGATGGTTCTGCCGTTGACGATCAGGTTGTCGCCTTCGATGCTGACTTCGCCTTTGAATTTTTTGTGGGTGGTGTCGTATTTGAGGAGGTGGGCAAGGGTTTTTACATCGGTAAGGTCATTGATGCCGACGATTTCCACATCGGGATTGTCCACAGCCTGTCTGAACACCAGACGGCCAATACGACCAAAACCATTAATACCTACTTTTACTTTCGCCATGATGCGTCTTTCAGAATGGGTTGACTGTTAAATTAAGAGTACGGATTTCGTTTCGTAGCGGTTGCGACCCCGGAAATGGAGCGCAGCCACGCGGAAAAACATAATTCAAGACATACAAGATAGGGATATCGCCGGTGATTCTTTATTAATTTTTTTCAAAATATTCAACAAGCCTCTCTTTCAGTCCGCTGAAGCTGCCGTTACTCAGGAGTACGATCAGCTCTTCGGACTTGCATGAAGCTGTGATGAAGGCGACGATATCGTCGGGATATCCGGCGTCGCCACCGGCAAAAACGTTTTTCCCTCTCGCTTCGAGCGCACTGCTGAGTAGTGCGGTATCGAGCCTCTCTTCAGGGGCGTAGCGCTCGGGCCGGTTCACTTTGCCGAGGACCACAACTGAGGCGTCGTCGAAGCACTCCGACAACTCCCGCTGGAAAATGTTCCGGCTGGTGGTGTTGGAGCGGGGCTCGAAACAGGCGATGATGCGCCGTCCGGGATAGCGCTCCGCAAGGGCGCCGAGGGTCAGGCGGATGGCCGTCGGATGATGGGCGAAATCCTCGATGATCGTGATGCCGCCCGCGTACTCACCCACCAGCTCCATACGCCGTTTCGGGCGCATGAACGAGGCGAGGCCTCGGGTGACCGACTCGAAGCTGACACCGGCCCGTGTTGCCGCTGCTGTTGCGGCCAGCACGTTCATGACATTATAGTGGCCGAACAGCGGTACGCTGACCCTGCCCTTCGCCATGCCCCGAAGCATGATGGTGAACGAGGTGCTCTCTGTGTCAGATTCAATACCGGTTGCCGTCCATTCCGAGCCTGCGTTCAGCCCGAAGGTCTCGACCTGGCAGAAGGCTTTTGCTGCGACCTCCATTGAAACAGGATCGTCGCCATTGACGATCAGCAATCCGTTCGACGGCACGAGGTTGACAAGCAGGCGGAAGCTCTTCTTGATGTCGTCAAGTGAGCTGAAGATATCGGCATGGTCGAACTCGACGTTGTTGATGATGGCGATGTCTGGCCGGTAGAGCAGGAACTTGCTCCGTTTGTCGAAGAACGCCGAATCGTACTCGTCACCCTCGGTCACGAAAAAGCCGGGTTCAGAGAGGCCAGAAGGACGGCACCCGTTACCGAAATTTTCAGGAATACCACCGATGAGGAAGCCCGGCAGGAGCCCTCCCGCTTCAAGCAGCCACGCGGTGATTGAGGTGGTGGTCGTTTTGCCGTGCGTCCCGGCCACCACGATCGAGGTGTGGTGGCCGATCAGTTCGCGCCTCACCAGGTCAGGCATCGAGATCAGCTCCATGTGCCGGTCGAGCGCATACTCCAGGTCGGGATTTCCCCGGCTGATCGCATTACCCACCACCACCAGGTCAGGTGCGGCCCTTTCGAGGTTCGCGGCTGAAAAACCGTTGCAGTAGCGGATGTTATGAGTGTCGAGATAGCTGCTCATCGGCGGATAGAGATGATCGTCCGAACCGGTGACAGCGTGTCCCATGTGCGAAAGCGCTACGGCCACCGAAGCCATTGCCGAACCGCCGATACCGATGAAAAAGATGGAACTCATTGATTGGATTGGTCTGCGATTGGTTTGAGGTCTTTGAACGTGCTCATTCTTGTTATTATCGAAATCGGTATCGAAATCGAAATCGGATTATTTTCGACACCGGTACCGATACCGATACCGGTTTGAAATTTAATAGTACAGAAAAACCCCAGCCCTGCAAAACAGCGTTCGATTTGGCTGGAGTTGAGGGAATGAGGCGATGAATCCGTATTTTCAGAGCAACCCGTTTTTAATGTACATATCCGTAACCATTCACCAGAGCTGTTTATGCAATTCATAGACCTCATCACCCAGAAAAACCGCATCCGGGAGAACCTCCTCAAACGCATTGAATCGATCATCGACAACGGCCAGTTTATCATGGGCCCAGATGTCATTGAAGCCGAAAAAAAGCTGGCAGACTATGTCGGCACGAAACACTGCCTCTCCTGCTCCTCGGGCACCGACGCCCTCCTGATTCCGCTCATGGCCAAACGGGTTGGCCCCGGTGACGCCGTGCTCACCACCCCCTTTACCTTTGTAGCCACCGCCGAGGTGATCAGTCTTGCCGGAGCGACCCCCGTGTTCGTCGATGTGCTGCCCGGCACCTTCAACATCGACCCGTCGAAAGTTGGCCCGGCAGTCGAAGAGGCCAAAAAGAAAGGGCTGAACCCGAAAGCGCTCATTCCTGTTGATCTTTTCGGCCTTCCCGCCGAGTATGACCGTCTCGAACCGGTGACCGCAGAAAACGGACTCTGGATGCTTGAAGACGCCGCGCAAGGATTTGGCGGCACGGTTGGCGGCAGGAAAGCCGGCAGCTTCGGACTTGTAAGCGCAACCTCTTTCTTTCCGGCCAAGCCACTTGGCTGCTACGGTGACGGTGGAGCCATCTTCACCAACGACGACGAGCTTGTCGAACTGATGCGCTCGATCAGGGTACACGGCGGCGGCGAAGACAAATACAACAACGTACGCATCGGTATGAACGGTCGCTTCGACACCATCCAGGCCGCAGTCATCATCGAAAAACTGACCATCTTCGACGAAGAGCTCGACCTGCGCCAGAAGGCCGCCGCCGCCTACAGCGCACGCATGAAAGATCGCCTCGTGGTTCCCGTCATCCCCGAAGGCTACACCTCCTGCTGGGCCCAATACTCCGTGCTCGCCAACTCCCCGGAAGACCGAGAGCACCTCATGGCCGCACTGAAAAAAGCAGGCATCCCCTCAGCTATCTACTACCCGATCCCCCTGCACCTCCAGAAAGCCTACGAAAACCTCGACTACAAAAAAGGCGACTTCCCGGTCTCAGAAGCCTTCAGTGACCGTGTCTTCGCTCTCCCGATGCACCCGTACCTGAAGGCAGAGGATATCGAAACGATTTGCGACGTGATTCTGGGGGCGTGAGAAGTTGCCGGGAGCGCTCGACGG